>JBLIRI010000054.1:0-14833 GCA_049472235.1 Thermoplasmatota archaeon
CCCCGTTCTGGGACAGCTTTGTAACGAAGACATCCTCGCCGCCATTGTGGACCGTATCATAGGCCCCGCTAGTAACAGGATATTTCCATTGATCAGGCCATCCGGTATTGACATAGGCTGTCAAGCCGGTAACGTAGGCGTACCGGTCCACGACCTTGATGTCGTTGGCCCCATCCTCGGCCCACCCCCCAAGGTATGTAGAATAGGACAGGCTGTTTCCCGACGACGACACCTTTGTCACGAAAGCATCCCCGCCGTTCGCATACCAGGTGTCGTAACCATTCTGTGTCGGATAGTTGTTCGAGAAGGTCTGGCCGGCGATGTATGCATTTCCCTGGGAATCTATGTCTATGCCCTGTCCGTAATCGTTCTGGCTTCCGCCGAGATATGTCGAGTATATCAGGGTGTCCCCCGAGATGTTGACCTTGAAGACGAACGCATCCCCGTTCGAGCCGCCGTTGAAGCCGGTGTCGAAGGCCCCTGTCGTCGTGGGGAAGTCGTTGGAGGCAGTGTATCCCGTGATGAAGATGTATCCCTGTGAATCCACAACCAGGGACCTGCCCCTGTCCAGGCTCGAACCTCCCGCGTAAGAGGAGAACCTGAGCCCCGGATCGATCACGAGCTCCGTGGAACGGTCGTAGGGGCCGATGCCGAAGGCGGCCTGGCCTTTTTCATCGATCTCCCACCAGGTCTCGACCTCCCTCCCGTTCTGGAACGAGATCGGAGCATCGTCCACGACGGTCCCGACTGGGGTTTCCATCACCAGATCATCATCGGATATCGCCGGTTCGACCCCCTCGAACCCGAACCTTATGTCATTGACGTCCGCCCAGGGTCTCACGACGATATCATACTTCAGCATGCCCTGGTCGGTCCGGTAAACGATGTCTATCCCGTTCCATACCTCGGGGTAGGTTATACTTTCGAAATTGGGAACATCAACGAACCAGTTTTCCGGGTCCGATCCGATGAAGAAATTGCTCTTATGTTCGAGTTCCACCATGCCGGTCGGGCCCGGAGCGGAGCCCCCGGCGAACTCGACCTGATAGCAATATCCCTCCTCTGGGCCAAGGACCGACACCGAAAGCCCGTTCTCCCTGAAACCGGAGCCTATCCCGCCTCCGGAGGTGTAGAAGAGAACCCCTTCATCATGGAACTGGCCTCTGTTCTTGGTAAATGAATGCGCTCCCTGAAGGAATTGGTCCAGGCCAGTCGCTTCTTCCGGCGCCGGGCTGATCACGGAATGGTCCGAAGTTGGAACGATACCGCTTTCCGACCTGAGCAGGGCCCCGCCTGGAAGAAGCAATGCAAATACGATGAAAATTGAGACGGTCAGCCTACGGTCATTCATGGGTCTCACCCCCTCTGTCGGGATCATCCTTCCCTTCCGGCCCTTCCTTCCCTTCCTCCTTCCCGCCGGAGGGTTTCTCCCCCTCCTCTCCCGCTCCCTCCTTTCCCTCCTTCAACGCGTTCTTATCTCCTTCTTCGTCCACCTTTTTCTCTTCCTGCCCCTCCTCGCCGCCAGGGGATGGTTCGGACGGGGTCTCATCGGCGGACCTTTTCTTTTTCACCAGGGTGAAGATGATAAAGGCGATCACGCAGCCCGTGATGAAGGAGATGACGGCTGTGATCAGGAGAAGCGTCGAGGTGCTCATCACATCACCCATTTCCTCCGGGAGTCGTGAGACCTCGATGGTTACGGTGCTCGTGTTCTTCAGGCCGGAAGAGTCCGTTACCTCGAGGGTGATGATATGTGATCCCGGGGTCAGCATGACCTCTATCTCGCATGAACTGCCGATCGGACCGTCGAGATCGGACATCCAAGAATATGCTATCATGTCCCCCCAGGGGAGGTCGGGGTCGTCGCACTGGCCTCTGAGCGTGATCATCTCGTTCTCCATGAAAGACACCCTGTCCGGGTCGATCATTATTCCCGGTATCCTCGGCTCATCGTTCACGTTCACAACGTTGAGTATGAAGGTCGTGTTGACCACCGCGATCCCGTCGCTTGCCTCGACGGTGATCGTATGCGATCCGACCATATCGTTAGTTGCCCACAGCTCGAATGACCCGTTGGGCATGATCATGTAATTTACACCCGGTTGAACACCGGGGACCTGGTCCTCTATGTCGTTGATGACGAACACATTATCGCCATCGGAACTATCGTAGGATCGAACGGTCATGTGCAGCCATTCACCCTGCGTAACGGAGGTCTCGTTCACGCTTTCTATGACCGGGGGGTCGTTGACGGCGACCACGATCAGGGGTATGCTCACTCTGACGCTCCCTTCCTCGTCCGATGCCTTTACCACGAGGATTCCCCGGCCGTTGAAATCCTCCTCGGGTCTTACCCTCAGGGTCCCGTTCTGAACAATGAGTTCGAACTCCTCGTCAGCGGAGAGCTCGATATCGAGTGTCTCAAGGTCCTTATCCTGGAACCATGACAGGTGATCGAATGCTTCGCTTACATTGTCTTCAAGCATCGTAATGTTGTTCGGGTGGTCCATGATCACGGGGCGGGTGTTGAAGATCTTCACCTCCGAAACCGCCGGAGAGCTTTCGTTCAGGCCGTCCCATGCGGTGACCTCTACGGTCCAATCCTCGCCCTCCCTGATGGTCCCGGGTTCCACGCTCAGGCTCAGCTCCCTGGTCCGGTCCACCTCGAGGAACATGTCGGCCCCTCGGTATATCCTGTAATTGTAGGAAAGCTGGTCCGTTGGCGTCTCGAGGTCATTGGCCTCCCTGTAGATCTCGACGGAAAGCTCGTCGCCGGTAGTGGGAACCTCGGGAAGGAGGTATATGCCAGGCTTGCCCGGGATGTTATTGACAACGGTGAGGGCCGGGCCAAGTTCGTACCTCCTCCGGTCCCCGAAGGAATCCGTGATCGTCACAGCCACTTCATAGGTCCCTACATTGTCTTCGTATGAGGTTTCCAGCAGCACTACCCAGCGGTCGGAGGACCAGGACTGCCCCCTGTCCATTTTCGGGGTCCACTCTCCGGTGGACGGGTCCTTGACCTCGACCGATACGGTCAGCATTCCATCGGGCTCTTCCCTGTCGTCAACATCTATCGATAACGAAGCGGTCCCGCCTCTTGGGACCTCCGGGTCAAGCATCGTCCAACCTTCCATTGTCGGGTCCTGTGAAAATTCAAGATGGACGGACCCAACTCCGGGTCTGGCGGTAGGCTCCTCGGACCCCACCTCGATGACGATGTAGATGGTCTCGATGGTATGCGGCAGGTCCTTGAGGAAGAGGTTCCCCCACCTCATGTAATGCACCTGTCCGGGCTGGGAGACCGTGATGGAATCCTTCAAGGCGAAGCCGGTGATGGAGCGCCTCGCATCGTTCAGAAGGCCCACCCTGAAGGATACCTTCGGGCTGTTGGAGTATGTCGCGATGCCCACCACATCGCACCAGTCCCCCTCCCTTTCCAGGGGCCCGATAACGATCTCTCCCTTGGACCTGAGGTCCTGAAGGGTTATCCCGCCGGGAGTGTAGGTCATGTTCGTTATCGAGGCGACGTGGTCCCTCCTTGTCAGGGGCTCGATGAAGGGGAATCCATTGGTATGGTTCAAAGCTATCTCGAGGATGGCAGGGAACTCGCTTCCTGATCTGGCGGCCCTTACCTCGAGGATGATGATGTCGGCCAGGGTCTCTCCGGATGCCCATGCTCCCGAGAACCTTCCAGCGCATGAATATGCCACACCGGCTATCGAACCGCCGTCAAGGGACAGAATGTCAAGATAACCCGTGGATGGGAACAACTGGGTTGTACCGTCGCCTCCCATCACCCTCATCTCGAGGGATGAGCCTGGACCGAAGCCGTCCACAAGGAACCCGAAATCATCCCAGGACGATAATCCCAGGGGTGAGATGGGCCCGGTCGTCATCCAACCGCTCGACTCCATGGCGAACCGGTAGAGGACCAGTCTCCCGTCCTGGTAGTAGGCCATGAGGTTCTTTCCCTCGTCAAAGGCGGGACACCACGCGTTGTTCCCGAAGGTGCCCATGGAAGAGAAGGTGCTCCCCTGGTCCTTGGAAGCAAAGACCTGGATGTTCATGCTTTGCCCCTCGAAAGCGACGACCACCTGCGATCTGTCGGCTGTAATGTGCCCCTGGAAGCTCCCGTCGAGCTGGTCGATGCTCCCGAGGTCGAACTCGCTTCCGGTATACTCCAAGCTCCAACCAGCGAGACTTCGATAGACCCTCCCCAGGCCGTTGTTCCTGTCGACCGCAAGCACGTATAAAATTCCGCCGTACGAGGCGGATGAGAACTGGATATCCGTTCCGGAAAAGATGATCCCCTGACCGTAATTCGCCGGCCACGAGATCCCACCGTTGGGAGACACGGAGACGTTCAGACCGTCGCCTGCCCCTTTCCTGTAGCCAAGGTATACGTCCACTCCGCTCTTTGATGCCCTCGTTCCCGGCATGATCTCAACTGCCTCGGGAAGGGCCCTTGCGGGCGCCGACCATGCAAGGTTCCTGTATGATGCGATCAGGCACTCGTTCAGATCATCGTTGATCCAGAAGACCAGAAGGTCGCTGCCAACGGTGAGGAACCTGCCCCCTTTGGAGACATGGCCATTGACATCCAGCCGCATGGCAACGGCATTCACGATGGAGGCCCAGGAATCGAGGTCTATCTGCTTAACGTATATTCCGCTCTCGGACCCGGTCGTTGATGTGACGTATATCCCGTAGAACAACTGGCCCCCTGCGATCGCGATCTCGCATCCCGCGGTAGAGTATCCTGTAACGTTGTGAACCTCCACCGATTGGTCCCAGCGGTCGATCCTCCCGTCATATCTGGACAGCCAGAATGAGAACCAGCTCCCCCCGCCCCCTTCTATGATATGTGATACGAAGGTATACGGACCGTTCTCCGCAATGACACGGCCGTTGAAGATGCCCTGCGTGGTCTGGAAGGCCGCGGGGAGCGATCCCAGCAGCTCAAGGGAGTTCTTTTCGAAGGTGAAGGCGATACCGTTGTCACTGGATAGATTGTCGCTGGAAGAGATCGCTCCTTCAATTCCGGGACCTATCAGGAAGCTTGTTCTCGGACCCTCTCCTCTTGTAGGAGCTTCGGGGTCCGATGGAAGAGAGCCGGGAACATGCGCCCCCTCCTCACTGACCGCATCGAAAGATGGGAGGATAGAAGCAACAGTCATGGTAAGGAATATGAGGAGAACTGGTAATCTCATGTTCAAGGCAATCACTCCATGGACCTTAAAAGGTCCCTCGTTACATTTTTATGTAGGTATAAAATCGTTGCCCTCTATACCTAGTACATTTTATTAGGTAGGGAAAGACGCCCACCGAACTGTATTGACGAAGAATAGGCCCTTGACATCATTGAGCGTCGGTCGCCTTGGTCAGTTCGGTAACATTGCTTTTTGTGAAGAACCCGTCGAAATCCCCGTATCGATGTATGTATTCATTGACAAGGAAAGTGTTCTTTGAGCCCCTGGTGAAGGTCTGCTTCAATCCTTCATCGGGAGACCCCACAAGGTCGACAAGGAACCTCTGCCCGTCGTCATAGAGGGATTGGAAGGTATCCTCGATGTTCTCGGTGTGGAATGCGGCGTGGTGGACCCTGGGACCGTAATTATGGACATATTTCTCCGTCGGTCCGGAGGTCTCGAGCGACCTGAAGGGTTCGATGCCGGTGGTGAACACCTGCGCGTAAGCATCCTTGCTCAGCCTGGCCACGTTGGTGATGGAGTTGAAGCTCTTCACGTAGATGGCGAAATCGAACCTGTAGTTCGTCAGCTCCATGAACTCGATTATTCCAGCATCCCTGTTGTGGCATTCGAGTCTGGTGGCGGCATGGTCCAGGTACTTTATGTTCGAAAGATATGGCCGGTCCTTCTTGGATGCTCCCGTTCCAAGATCAAGGTCCGTCGAGTTCCGGTAATCGCCCCTGTTCCCGTGCCACTGGATGAGTCCGATGGAGTTGCCCGTGAAGCAGGAGGGAATGGTCTGGATGAAGGAGTAGTTGTCGGTTCGGATCGGTTCCTCCTCCTGGAACGTGACCCCGCGGTCCTTCTGTGCCCGATGGTACCGGTCGATATCGCGGCACTCGAACACGAACGTCTCCAGGCGGGTGTTCGGAAGGTGCCCGGTCTTCGGAGCGATGTTGAAGTCCAGATGAGGGGAGCTGCCGGACTTCCTGTGCCTCACGAGAAAGTCAGCCGAGCCCCTGACCTTGAGCACCGCTGTCCTGTAATGGGGGTCCTCGAAGGAGGAATGGAGGTCCAGGCCGGTACGGTCCAGGAGCTCCTGCACGGCAGGAGCGAAGTTCTCCTCTTCGGTGTTGATGATAACGGCCTGAAGGTCCCCGACCAGGCCGTCCAGCCCCCATTTCTTCCGGTTCTCGTTGACCATGGGGACGGCCTGTTTCAGCACCTCGTCGGAATTCTTGAAATTGAACGGGTCCGCCTTCGTCGGCCCGCAGCCCTCGCACCTGAAGTTCGCGATCCTATCGTGATAGTAGGTCATAATATCGTGGCAGATCATCTCGACCATTTCAGGACCTCCCAGGTAATACTCACCGGGGTTATGTGACTTCGACCTGAAAAAAACTTCTCATGTCATCCGCCAACGATGAACAGTCGAACGATAAGGAACAGGAGGGTTTGAAGGAGCAGGTATGCGATCAGCGGCTTCGAGGCCCCCTCCTTCCGGACGAAGGTATACGTCGATGACATGAGAGTTGCGATGACGAACCATGCAACGTAATTCTGGATCGGGATAACACCTCCCTCCCAGTCCCAGTAATCAAGC
Organism: Thermoplasmatota archaeon; assembly: GCA_049472235.1. GTDB lineage: Archaea > Thermoplasmatota > Penumbrarchaeia > Penumbrarchaeales > Penumbrarchaeaceae > JAFGLL01. The sequence goes on from JBLIRI010000054.1 coordinate 6,793, forward strand.
TCCATCGCCACCGGTTCAAGTATAATATCGAAAACCACGGCGATGATCCCTGCCATTATCGGATATATCCTCCTGTCCCGAACATACATCCTGGCAAGCTCCGTGGACCCCATTATCACGATCACCCAGTTGAAACCGATCACAAGGGGGACGCCGAACAGGCCGGGCCCCAGGGTCGCCCCGTATTCGTACTCCCCGAAAACGGCTCCTGTCCAAACACCAACGGCTTCGATTGTGAATGTGACCGCATAGCTTCCGAATGCCCACAGGAGCACCCGGTGATCCTTCTTCCTGAAGAACGGATAAAGGACAAGGACCCCCATGCCCAGAAGGAAGAAGGGAGTGAGGAGCAGCATGAGGTCCCTGGTGAGATCGAGTACATGTCCGATGTAGCCCACAACGAAGAAGCACACCATTATCATTATCAAAAGGGAATTGTCCTTGAAAGGTCCGATCCTCATTTAATGCCCCCTTACCTTACGGTGAACTTCTTGCCCAGCAGGTTCAGGACGATCCTCAACTTGGACGGTTTGACCTTCTTACTGTACACTATCATCGGGTCCCTCAGGATCTTCATGGCCGTCCATTTGTACATATCGGAGGCGTTCATGATCGGGATCCTCGCATTCCGCTCCAGGCCCCCGTAGCCCCTTTCGGCCTCGGACTGCCATTTCAGATACCTCTCCACCTGGTGGTCAATGAGAGCTGCAAAGCACTCGGGGGTCTTCCTCACAGTCTCCTCCTTCAGGTCCTTGAGACCGTAGAACTCAAGCTCCGACGTGGGTATGTAGATCCTTCCGAGCCTGTTGTCCTCCTGGATGTCCCGGATGAAATTGATGTACTGCATTGCCTTTCCGAGAGCTCTCGCATTGGGGAAGAACCTCTCATCCACACCGAGGATCCTGCTCATCATGAGGCCAACGACCTCCGCGGAGCCGTAGATATACTCCTCCACCTCCTCGACGGTCTCATAGTGTTTCTTCGTCAGGTCCATTTCCATGGACCGGAGGAAGGCCACTATCCATTCTTTTTCGAACTTCTTCCTCTTCGCCATTTCCACGAAGCCGTCAAGGACCAGGTCCTTCGAGGGAGTGCCTTCCCAGGCGGCACAGAACATATCGAAATACTCGCAGAACTCCTCCTTCTTCTGAGGCACCGCATCCACGAAGTTATCTGCCTCCCTGACGAAACTGTACAGTATGAAAACGTCCTCCCTGACCTCCTTCGGGAAGAACAGGGAGTTGTAGAAGTAGGTCTTGCTCCCCTTCTTGAATATGTTGTAGATCCTCGATTCAACCATGGTCCTTCAATATCTCCTTGGATAATATCTGGGAAGAGATTATCACCATCGGGACGCCTATGCCGGGATGAGTATATTGTCCCGTATAGTACAGGCCCTTCACCTTTCTTGACCTGTGTCCCGGCCTGAAGACAGCTGTCTGCCTCAGTGTGTGGGCAAGCCCGAGGGCGGTACCTTTGTAAGCGTTGTAAAGCGATGCGAAATCCCTGTGGGTTACGATGCGCTTGGAGATGATATGGTCCATTATTTTCTCCCCCAGCATTCCTTCGAGGTGGGATACGGTCTCTCTGAAGTACCTCTCCCTCACCTCATCGGTGTCCTCGAGACCGGCGGCGACCGGGACGAGGAAGAACAGGTTCTCCTTCCCCTCGGGTGCCGTCGACGGATCGGTCTTCGACGGGCAGCATACATAATAGGAAGGTCTATCGGGCCAGGCAGGTCTGTCGAAGATGGAGGCGAAATGCTCGTCCCAGCCCTCGCTAAGATATAGGTTGTGGTGCTCCAGGCCTTCGATACGCCTGTCAAGGCCGATGTACATCAGGACGCATGAGGGAGCTATGGCCTTTTTGCTCCAGTATCTCTCATCATAGGTCCTCTGACCTTTATCGAGAAGCTGCGTTTCAGCATGCGGGTAATCGGCATTGACGATCACGAGGTCGGCTCCAAGCTTGCCCTTTGCTGTCTCGACACCGGCGGCCCTGCCCTTCTCGACCAGGACCTTCTTGACCTCCTCTTCGAACCTGAACTCCACTCCCAGCTCGACACAGAGTTTATGGAAAGCTTTTGAAAGCTCCACCATGCCCCCCATGGGGTACCAGACCCCCAGGTTGAAGTCGACATGCGACATGAGAGCGTACATTGCGGGGCTCTTGTGGGGAGAGCCGCCAAGGAAGACTATGGTATATTCAAGGACCTTTCTGAGGTCCTTGTCCTTGATGAACCTCTTCACATATCCGTCGAGACTGTCGAAAATATGGAGCTTCGTCCCCTCGAACACCAGTTTCCTGTTGAGGAAATCGAAGATCGAGGAATACTCCTTGTAGATGAACTGGCCCATGGCAATGTCGTACTGATACTTGGCGGAATCAAGGTATTCGTTCAACTTATCTCCCGATCCGGGTTCGACGCTGTCGAAGATCCTCTTTGTACCTTCGAGGTCTGCGGGGAAGGTGAAGATCCGATCCTTTCCGAAGAACACCTTGTATGAAGGATCGAGCCTTTTCAGATTATAATAATCCGAGGGGGCCTTTCCGAACTCCCTGAAGAAGTCCTCGAAGACCTCCGGCATCAGGTACCAGGAGGGGCCCATGTCGAACATGAAACCCTTATCCTTGTGAACGATAGCCCTCCCCCCGGGTTGGTCGTTCTTCTCAACAACGGTGACCTTGAACCCTTCCCTGGCAAGCAGAGCTGCGGCGGACATTCCCCCTATACCTGCACCTACTACAACGGCTTTCAAGCTGACCCCCCATCTATAGGAATTTTTTAATTGATAAATCTGTTTACAATTGCTTGGTCTTCTTCTACGATGAAAATTTAATGCTTCATTGGTGCTAGAAATGCAGGAAATGGTTATCATGTAAAAAGGTCACTCACGAGATTGTTTAAAGCCGATGGTAATTGTTAAGGCTTAATGAAAACGTAAAAAAAAGCGCATTCCAAATTCACTTCAAGATCCTTGCGGAACTGAAACGGGAGTAAGCAAGATGGTAAAACCCCCGGTGTTCAAGGGATTGAGATCTCCTGCGATCGCGATCCTGGGCTTTCTGATATTCAGCATCAGCCTGGTCTTTCTGATCACCCTGGACCTCGGGACCATCCCTGTTTGGACCGTACCCCTGGGGACCATCTGGATGACCCTCATGTTCACCGGACTTTTCATTACCGTTCACGATTCGATGCACGGCACTGTTCTTCCGGGGAACTCCAGGGTGAACAGGTTGATCGGTACGATCTCCATTTTCTTCTATGCCCTTTTCTCCTACAAAAAGCTCAAGGCCAAGCACATACAACACCATAGGTATCCCGGGACGCCCAGGGATCCGGATTATCATGATGGCAAGCATCGAGGATTCATCCTGTGGTATCTCAGGTTCATGAAATTGTATGTAAGTCCTTATCAGGTCATCGGAATGGCCATCATCTTCAATCTCCTGGTCTTTCTGGCGGGTCTGAAATGGTGGAACCTGATACTGTTCTGGATAATCCCTTCGATAGGGAGTACCCTGCAGTTGTTCTTTTTCGGGACGTATCTGCCCCACAGGGAACCGGAAGGAGGCTATACCAACGAACATCATGCAAGGTCCAGCAATTTCCCCTACTTCGTATCGCTGGTGACCTGCTATCATTTCGGATATCATCTAGAACACCATCTCTATCCCTACGTACAATGGTGGAGGCTTCCAAGGGTTCGAAAAAGCTTGCTGGATCACAGTTAGAGCTCTCATGATATTCTTCCAAGGTATTTCGAAGCCAGGTCCGCTGCATGTTTTCCCGAAAGGACCACAAGGGGCATGCCTCCGCCGGGATGAGCGGACCCGCCTGCAAAGAAAAGACCCCGGTGGTCCCTGGACCTGTTTGACTGCCTCAGAAATGCCGACCTCCTACTGTTCGAGGAGAACCCGTATATGGAGCCCCTGTTGCCATTGTAAAGTTCTTCGATCTCCCTGGGCCCCATCCTTTCCTCGACCTCGATCGATCCCTCGATATCACCAAGGACCGGTGTCAATCTTTTCATTATCCTATCCCGTGTTCTTTCACTCTCCAGACGCCAGTTCTGACCTGAATCATAGGGGACGTTGACAAGAACGAACCAGTTCTCCGAACCCGAAGGCGCATCGAATGGATCAGCTCTGCTCGTGATGTTGATGTAAACGGTCGGATCGGAGGGGCTGGTCCTCCCCTGCCATATCTCCTTGAATTCTTTTTCATAATCCTGTGAGAAGAAGATGTTGTTGCACATGAGCTCCCTGTGATCAGCCCCTATTCCCCAGAGGAACACCTGCCCCGAGGAAGAAGGTTCGAGCTTGCGGTTTTTTCTATCTTTGGAAGATGTACTGTCTCTGAGCAGTTCATTGTAAGTATTGGACACATCACAGTTGGATATCACGGCATCGTACTTCAGGTCCCCATCGTCCAACCTTATGCCCTCCACCCTCCCGGACCCGATATTGATCCTCTGAACCTCAGACCCGTAATGAAAAACTGCACCCCTTCCTCTGGCAAGTTTTTCCATCACGGAGGGTATCCTGTGTATCCCTCCCTTGACACAATAACCGCCCATACCGTATTCGGTATGCTGGATCAGGTTGAAAAGTGCGGGAGCCGCGTAAGGGGATGATCCATTGTATGTGGCATATCGATCGAACAGCTGTACGGTCCTTGGGTCCCGGAACCATCTTCTGTTCACCTCATGCATGGTCCTGAACACGTCCAGGATCGGTGTTCCGATGAATGCTCTTGGGACATCCGAGGACAGGAGGGTGGATGTCTCGTGCAGGGGTTTGAACATGAAGATCGGCGTGGTCGCTTCGTATATCTTCCTGCATCTCGAAAGATATCTCAGAACCGTTTCCGACCTTTCCCCCAGTTTTTCCTCGACCTCACCGGCAAATCTCTCCTCTTCGGAGTACGCATCGAGGACCGTTCCATCATCGAAGAAATATCTGGTTATGGGGTCAAGCCTGATGAACTCGAGATGTTCCTCCAGCACCTCTTCGACTTCATTGAACAGCTGCCGGAATACCTGCGGCAGTGTCAGGAGTGAAGGCCCCATGTCGAAACGATACCCACCTTTAGATAGCTCTCTTGCCTTGCCGCCGGGCCCATCCAGTTTCTCGTAAACGTCAACCGCGTGACCGGAGTGGGAAAGCCTGAGAGCAGCTGACAAACCTCCCAATCCTGCTCCGATAACGGCCACCCTCTTCATATGTCACTCCTCTTTGGAAGCAGGTCTCCTGGACTCGCAGCATTTGATGATAAGGTGATATGCCACGAGATACCAGGTGAGCATGGATATGTTGTAGATGAAGTCCTCCAGGGGTATCGTGAAGAACCTGCCGTTCCAGGCCCCATCACCCCCCCAGATGTGTTCGGGTCCGTAGGATACGATCGGAATGGCGGTCAGAACCATGTTGAATGCCACGAAAAGGCCAAGGGTTATCAGAATATAGAGCCAGAATCTTCTTTTGGAGATCAATTCCGGGACGATTATCGGAAGGGAGAATGTCAGGACCCCGGCCTGCACAAGGACAATGGTCGTATATTCCCGCCCCCAGAATATAATTCCGGCTGCCGCCAATGCGAGGCCTGCAGTCATGTAAGGCCATTTCTTCACAGGGACCTTCCAATCCCTGGCATGTTCTCCCAATGCCTCATAAGTGAAGAGACATGCGTATGGCACGGTGAAGAAGAACATCATCTCCTCGATGGGAAGACCGAATAGTTCCAGTCCCACAAGGTATTTTTCGTTGAAACTCCAGTGCCCCCGCGCGGTGGCGAATATATCCCAGAGTATGAAGGAAGTCCCCACGATAAGGATGGATCCAAGAAGGTACTTCCACTTCCTGTAGAACCTGACCTTCTTATCAAAAGACAGGAGGAACGGGAAGATAATGATAAGTATGTTCAGGAAAAGGTAGAGGTACATCCTATCCCTCCAGTGACCTCGCTCTGTCCACGTATGACCCGATATCGAACTTTCTTCTTAGTCCGTTGTCGTTCATATACCTGACCTTTCCGAATATGGGTCTTTCCTTCCAGGGCCGGTCGTGTTTTCCGAAGCACCAGGCGACCCCCGCATAGGAGTTAGGGTCCCTGCCGTCGAGGGAGTACTTGTTGTTGAGATGTAGTACTGTCATGTAAGCTTCCCTGGGGTCCTCGAGCCATTCCAGGACCTTCTTGCCCCAGTACATCCTCATGTAGTTATGCATCTTTCCCCGGACGACCATCTCCCTCTGGGCCGCGTTCCAGTAAGGGTCATGGGCCCCCCCCGCCTCGAGTTCGCTTACCGAATAGTTGTATTCCCTGATGTCCCTGGAATGTTCAAGGAGCGTATCGCGCGCCCAGTTGGGGAGGCAGTCGAAGGAGTCATATCTGTCATTGTAGCGGACGAAATTGAAGGCGAGCTCCCTTCTCACGATGAGCTCCTCGAGGAAGGCCTCCGTCCCGGGGCTCCCCGCCTCGTTCGCTTCCAGGGCAAGGGTGATCGGCGATATCTGTCCGAAATGGAGGTAGGGGGCCATGTCGGACTGGATCTCCAGAGAAGGATCGTTCCTGTCGAGATGATATCGGTCGAGACCGGTGTCAAGGAATTCCCTGAACCTCGACAGAGCGTTGGAGGTCCCCCCTTTCAACCAGTCAACCCCCCTTACCGATCTGTCCACATTGAGGCCCTCGAGCGCCGCCACGGGATCTGTCAGGTCCACGGAGGGGAGATCCAGTTCAATGGAGCATTTCAGGGGGGTCGAATGCTCCGGGGGGGCAAGGTATCTGTCAAGAGATCTGTGGATCCTGGGTCTCAGCGTTGCGGCAGAGTACATTTCCCTGTCCGCCGCGGCATCGACGGGGACGACAACGTCGCTCTCGACCTCGAAGATCCCGCATTCAGCCCTTTCCGCAAGATGCCTTCTCCACGAGACCTGGTGTCTGAGATATCCTCTGTCGCAGACAACGAGCGCTGCCTCCCTGGACAATTCCAGCGCGCCCTTCCATGGTTCGTTCCTTCGAACGACCATCAGGATACCGAGCCTTTCAAGCTCTTCCCGGACCTCCGAAAGCCCCTCGAGCATGAATTTGAAATGCCTCTCATTGGCTTCGGGATAATCCTCGGCGATCCCGAAGAAGACCACAGCCGGGAGCCCCAGGTGGTTGGCTTTATCGATCGCGAACTCGAGAGCGTGATTATGGAGTGTTCTCTGGCTTGCCTGCATCCAGTAGAGGACGAACTCTCCGCTGGCTGCCTCCAAATGGTTAATATGACGTATCCTGTCTGGATAGATCATCTCCACAGCTCCCTGTTCCTCTTGGGATCATAACCAGGTGCAAGTTCGACGGGGTATGGTCTGAAGTAGAACTGGTCCTTCAGATATTCCACATCGAACCTCAATATCATTGCTCTGATAACCTCCTTGCAGGTCGAAAGTGGAACCCTGTCATCCCTGTATGCCTCGACAAGGTCGAGGAAGAATCCCCTCTCGGCACGTTCGAGCCTTTCCGATACGAACCCAAAGCAATGTGTGAGGACGTTGATATGGGACGTGTACTTGGCTCCCTTTGCCAAGGCTCTCAACAGGTGAATGGAATACAGGTCCCAGGCCTTACCTGTTCCTTTTTCTTTCTGTGTCGCCACTATCCCCCCCATTTCTCTGAGCTCTTTCTGGGAGTATGCCATCAGAAGGAACTTGTGCCTGGAATGGAATTCTATGAGGTCCCGTGCCTCTCCTTTTCTTCGATATTCATGAAAGCGTGCGATGGTGAACAGCTTTGTCAGGAAATGGTCTAAGATGGTGTTATCGGAGAGCCTTGCCTCGTCCTCCACGGCAAGGTTCGGGTACCTTCTCCTGACCTCCCGCCCGAAGAAACCGTCCTCTTTTCCAGATATCAATCCTCTCCCGGTCGGCCCATATACCTTGACATCCCCCATCCCGCAGGATGGAGATTTTGCCTTCAATATGAAACCATGGATCTCCTCAAGTCTGTCCAACCTGTTCGAGACCCATTTTTCCATTTCCTCGGTAAGGT
>JBLIRI010000055.1:0-14372 GCA_049472235.1 Thermoplasmatota archaeon
TTCGTGCGGAAGCTCGGGTGCAGCTTCATCCTCGTCCACCACCACACGAAGAGCTCGGAGTTCCGCCAGGGGGCTCAGAAGGGCCGCGGGTCGTCGGCCATGCTCGGGGACGTCGACCACTGGCTGCGCCTGGAGAAGGTGCCTCTCCATGTCCCTCAACGGGGCTTCCTTCGACCTCCGTCTCCGGAGGCTGTTGATGGCGGCCTTGACATCCTTCCTCGAGAGCCCCAGCTCCGAGATGATCGGCCCCAGGTCCATGGGAAGACCGTGAACTATGGCGATCTGTCCTGCCCTTGCCAGGGCTATCTCCCTGAGTTCGGACCCGGTGTCCTTCCTCCCCAACAGGGTCTCCAGAGGTTTCACGCTCTGCCGGTATCTTCCCCTTGATAGGAGCGCCTCCGAGACTGCAAGGAGAAGTGTCCCATCGACCACCGGGGTCCTTTCCCTGCGGAACAACGAAAGAGGGCCTCTCGGCTCTTCGATGTATTGTCCGATCATTGCTTCCAGAGCGGAAAGCTGCCCTCTCCTGACCTCCATGCAGGCGTCCTCGGAGGCCCGGACATCATCGGCGGACATCATCTATCCCCGTAAAGAATGAAGTTCTCCACTTCATGGAAGAACCTTGACATGTCGGCCCCTTTCTCTATCCCTACGTAGACGGCTGCCGCCGGAAAGAGCAGGTTCAGCTCCTCCGATGTCCTGTTGATGCTCCTCACTGTCTCCTTCTTGTCGAGACCCGCCTCCTCGACGGCGGAAATGAGGCGCTCGACAAGGGGCCTCACGATCTTTCCGAGGTCGAGGTCCGATGGCGGCTCCCACTCCACATCCGAGTCCACCCCCGAGATATCGAAGGTCGGCGACATCTGACCCTCGGTCTCGACCTTGAGGAGACCCGACTGGAAACCGGCCTGTATTACCGCCTTGGCACCCTTGGGGTCGAACCACCGTAGATTGTAGATCATGAGGTTGACCATCTCGGTCCTGGTAAGGCTGGTGCCCTTGCCCAGCCTGAAGATGGCAGTGAGTATCCTCTTGAGGTCCTCGCTCAACCTATCCCCTCCAGAAGTTTCGAGCAGCTGATGATGGCACCCGAAACACCCGCCCCGGCAAGCTCCTCGATCTCGTGGAGTTCCTCGATGCCGGCATATAGCCTGCCCCCCTCCGGGACCTTCTCGAGCACCTGGTCCAGGAGATCCCTCTTGATCGAGGTCCTCCCTTCCCTGATGTCATCCAGTATGAACATCTCCATTCCGAACGAGGCAAGCTCCTCGATGAGCTGTCCGGGGGACATCTTCCGGATGTCGCGGTCCCTGGACACGATCGATCCGTCGTAGTCCACCTGAAGGATGAGGTTCTCGGTTAGCTCGAAGGAGGAGACGATCTCTTCGAGGGAATCGATCATCTTGGTGGTCACCACAACCTCCTGGGCCCCGGCCATTATGACATCTATCAGGCCGTCGGAGTAGATGACGCCCATATCCGCCCAGATCCGGTCGCTCTTTTCGACAGCGGCCCAGAAGACATCCCATTCCACGACCCCTTTTCTTATTCCCAGGATATCTATGTAATGGACGGTCCCGAACTCTGCAGCCAGATCGGAAACGAGCTTGACAACGCTAACGTTCTCTCCGTCTATCCTGATCGGATTGTACCTGTCGTCCCTGACCCAGACCGGGGTCGGCCCCATGACCGCAAGGGATGGCACAAGCTCGAAACCGCCGGGTGTTCCGGGATCCACGAACCTCATATTCGCTCATCCCCGGTCCTGGTAAAAATACCCTGTGTCTTTCATCTTTCAGTCCAGGGCGGACATGATTATGACGTCCTTGATGGACTTGACCTTGTCGAAAGGCAGGACCAGCCTGTCCTGGGAATCCATTCTGAATCTCCGGATGTCCACCTCTTCCGATGGAATAACAAGTATATGGAGCACCTTACCGGATTTGGTGTCGACAACCAGGTTGTCCACCGTTCCGAGGTACTTGCCGTCGCTGGACATCACGTATTTGTCCTGTACATCATTAGCGAAGAACCGCATGTATTCTCACCCCAGACAAATATGACATTTACCCGTAATAATGCAGGCCTTTATCTTCTTTCTCCTTCTTATTTATTCCGCCCTTCCAGGCTTTCGCGATCCTCTTGTAGGCCTCGATGGTTTCCTGGTCCACGGAAGGCCTGGCATCGGCCATTGCACTCTGGAAATCCTTCAAAGTCACCTTTCTGGCTCCGATGTCCCTTCGAAGGGCGATTATGCCCGCCTCCCTGCATATGCCTTCGATATCCGCGCCGGTGTACCCCTCGGTGGAATCCGCCAGCTCCTCGAGGTCGATGCTCCTTTCAAGAGGCATGTCCTTTGAATGCACCCTGAAAATTGCAAGCCTCTCCTGCTTGTCAGGGGGGCCCACCAGGATCACGCGGTCGAACCTTCCGCTCCGAAGGAGGGCATGGTCCAGGATATCTGGTCTGTTGGTAGCTCCCAGGACGATGACCCCTTCAGTATCCTCGATGCCGTCCATGGATGTCAGAAGCTGGTTCACGAGCCTTTCGGAAACGTGGTTGTCACCCGATGAGGACCTTCTCGGCGCCAGGGCATCGATCTCGTCCAGGAAGATGATGCAGGGGGCCACCTGCCTTGCCTTCTTGAAGATCTCCCTCACCGCCTTCTCAGATTCCCCGACCCATTTGGAAAGCACCTCGGGACCCTTGATCGATATGAAGTTCGCCTTCGTCTCGGTCGCCACGGCCTTGGCGAGCAGCGTCTTTCCCGTCCCGGGAGGTCCGAAGAGAAGCACCCCCCTGGGCGGGTTAACCCCCACGTTCTTGAAGGCCTCGGGGTGGGTCAGGGGCCACTCCACGGTCTCGATGAGCTTCTGCTTGACATCGTTCAATCCCCCTATCTGGTCCCATTTGACTCTCGGGACCTCGATGATGACCTCCCTCATCGTCGAGGGCTCTATCTCCTTGAGGGCCTCCTTGAAGTCCTCCATCCGGACCTCGATCCTCTCGAGGATGTTCGGAGATATCGTTTTCTCGAGGTCGATGTCCGGGAGGTACCTTCTCAACGCTTTCATCGCCGCCTCCCTGGAAAGGGCGGCAAGGTCCGCACCGACGAAACCGTGGGTTATGTCGGAGAGCTCGTCCAGGTCCACGTCGGAAAAGAGCGGCATGTTCCTGGTGTGGACCTGCAGGATCTCCACCCTGGAAGGCCTGTCCGGGACGCCGATCTCGATCTCGCGGTCGAACCTCCCCGGCCTCCTGAGGGCCGGGTCTATATGATCCACCCTGTTCGTGGCCGCAATAACGATGAGCCTTCCCTTCTCCTCGAGACCGTCCATGAGCGTCAGGAGCTGCGCGACCACCCTTCTCTCGACCTCGCCCTTGACGTCATCCCTCTTCGGGGCGATGGAATCGATCTCATCGATGAAGATTATGGCTGGCAGATGCTCCTCGGCCTCCTGGAACTTCTTTCTCAGGTTCTCCTCGGTCTGGCCGTAGTACTTGTTCATGATCTCCGGCCCCTGGATCGAGAAGAAGGAGGCCCCTGATTCGGTTGCCACCGCCTTTGCGATCAGGGTCTTTCCGGTCCCGGGAGGTCCGTGAAGAAGGACCCCCTTGGGGGGCTCGATCCCGAGCCTGACGAAGAGTTCGGGGTGCTTCATCGGAAGCTCGATGATCTCCCTGACCCTCTTCAACTCGTCCCTGAGCCCTCCGATGTCCTCGTAGGCTACTCTGGAGACTATGTCCTCCTGGATGGTCTCCTTGGATATCTTGATGATGGTGTCAGCCGTTATCTGGACAACGCCCTTTGGCTTCGTGCTGGATACGACGAACGGCAGCTGGCTTCCCATGAGGGCTATTCCCTGGATGATAAGGGTGTCCCCCGACGTCACCGGTCTTTTAAGAAGGGATTTCTTGATGAAATTGTCGATCCCGTTTGCGAACTGGAGGTTGGGCATGTCCTTGATCGCCGGCGAGATATTGACCTTTTCAGCCGGTTTCGGGTCGACCTTCCGTATTGCCACCTTGTCCCCTATGGACACGTCGGCGTTCTTTCGCGTTATCCCGTCGATGCGGACGATGTCCTTGTTCTCATCCTGGATCGGGGCCCTCCATACCACCGCCGCTGTCTCTCTCTTGCCCTTGATCGATATGATGTCCCCGGGGGAGACCTCGAGCTCCTCTCTCGTCTTGGTCGAGAGCCTTGCCCTCATGTATCCCACGTCGTTCTTCAACGTTGGTTCGACCTTGATCTCCACCTTGTCGGTCAAAAGGGACCCCTCGTTCTTTCTTTTCATGTCCAATGAAGAACGTCCGATATAAGGTTAATCAGCATGTTATCAGGCACGGACCCCTTCTCAGACAGGCTCCCCGGGTGTTCTGGCAATAAGGACCGCAGCGTTCTCGTCCCTGTACTTTTTGGTCCTGGTGGTCTGGCTCTCGTCGACGATCTCGATCCTGAAGCCGGCGCCCTTGAGATCGGAGATTATCATGGAGCCCTGGGACGGATCCCCGTCGCCAACCCGCACAAGCATCTCCCTGGGGCGGTAGGACCTCCTTGCCTGCATGAGCGCATCCAGAACCGACGACGGGCCCCCTGATCGCGAGGCCGATATTAGGGTCCCGTCCGCGATGATCGCTATGCCCGGCCTCTTGCCCGGATCGACCCCGGCCACCAGATGCATCGGCCTGTCCTTTCCGAAACATGCGGCGATCGCCCTGTCAACGATCTCCCTCGGGTTCGAGGTCAACTCCACGACATTTGGCATCCTGAAGGTGAAGTTGGGCGGATCGACCCCCTTCTCGAGTATGAGGCAGTCCATACTGGCATCGAAGACCGATCCCGGCTCGAGGATCGAGCGCGGTATCTGCTTCTCCTTGAGGATCTTGACGATGTCGTGAAGGAAAGAGAAATCCACCGTGCAGATACCTATCAGAAATCCTTTTTCTCTCTCACGCAGTTGTGAGACCTCATCCAATCTCAGGCCTCCCATTCGACGTCCGGGGACCCCTCCGGATCCTCCTCCTCCCCTTCGATGGCAACTATCCTGAAGGACCTCTTCTTCTTGCTCGGGCCGGGTTTCGAGGCAGTTTCCGATGCCTTTCCGGGGACCTTCTTGAACTCAAGCGTCATCTCGATCTCGCCCTGGTCATCCTCCTCCATGACCTTGGCCTTGACAGGTCTCTTTTCATCATCATCCTCGATATACATCTCGAAGCCGTCATCGGCCTCGACGGTCCTTATCCTGAAGCTCCGCTCATCCAGAACCTTTGCCTCGACGATCTCCTGGGCTATGGCGATCTTGCTCTGGAAGTCCTTGTCCCGGCTGAACACTTCCTTCAACCCGTTGAGGACCCTCGACATCATCGAGGCGACCTCCTCGCTCTCGAGGGCTATGTATGATTCGGGTTCGTACGAGACCGCCTGGTCGAACTCCTGGACGATAATAGCATCCTCGCGGGACCCCATGTTTCCCATCCTTCGGTCGTAGACGAACCTCTTATCCGGATCCAGGAGGACCGATTTCGCCTCGTTCAGAAGGCGCATGATGTCCTCCCCCTCTTTCCTGACGGAGGGCGGAAGATGCCTCAGCTTGTCCGGGTGGTAGACCTCGGCCATCCTGCGGTAGGCAAGCTTGATCTCCTTGCCCGTTGCATTGGGGGCAACCCCTAAAAGCCGGTAGTAATCCGCCTCCATCACTATCCTCCGGTAAAACCCATATCACCACAGGCCTATATTGGAATTATGTCCCTGCGAAAACCCCGGTTCGTCCGAAATCCTTACATATCCACCTCCCCTTGGCCATCGAGGGAGGCCGGTCATGAAGCCACTGGGAAGCGTCGTCAACTTCTCTCCAAAAGGGTCCATCGTCGTGAAAGCGGATATCACACCGAGGATCGGACAGATCGTGTGCGACTCCAAGGGGACGCCGCTCGGGAGGATCATCAGGATAACCGGGCCGGTCGAAAGCCCGTATGTTCTCGTTTCGCCTCTTGCCAAGGATGAGATGTCCCTGTTCCGGGTGGGGGGCAAGAAGGTCTTCCTCGAGGACGCCCCAAGACAGATGGAGAGGAGGGAGCACAGGGTCCGGAAGGAAGAGCGCGGTCCTCCCGTGGACAGGAAAAGGGGCGGCCGCCCGCAGTACAGGCCCGACAAGCCCAAAGGCGGAGGAGGGTACAAAGGCCGGCCGGGTGGCCAGGGGAAGCAGGGCCAGAGGAACAGGCAATATTCGAAGGACAGGCGGAGGAAGGACCGAAAGTGAAGGGGTCTCCAGGGGCCGTCTCCAGTCGAATTTAAATATCTCACCGTTTGATTCCGGTGGGGATCGAAATGGAGGAAAATTACGAGCTCTACTTTCACGGAGACACGCCGTTCAAAGGTTCCCAGATCTCGATCGGAGCGGTGCTGGTCCTGAACGGCCAGATAATCGATCAGATGGGAGGGGCGGTTGACTACTCGGGAACTTCCCAGAGGGCCCATTGGGAAGCCCTCGTTCAGGGAATGCACCTGGCCAAAGAGCACGGGGTGAAGAGGCTGATAATGAAGGGTGATTCGAGGAACGTCATCAATTACATGAACGGGCAGCCCCCCGCCAGGGATTTCGATTCAATGGACTATTACACGCTGGCCAGGAAGACCCAGCTTAACTTTGATCAGTGTTTCTTTCAATGGGTTCCTCAGGAGAAGAACCTCCCGGCCATTCGTCTTTCAAGGACCACCGGAACCGAGTGAGGGCTCCCTCCCGGTGAAACGTAAATAAACTGTCCCGCATTCCGGTAGCGGAGGTTATTCATGACGCTGGTAGTCCACAACACCGAGACCAGGAGCAAGCAGGAGTTCGTGCCGGTCGAGGAAGGAAAGGTCGCCATGTACGTTTGCGGCCCCACGGTGTACGACGTCTGCCATGTCGGTCATGCAAGGACCTATGTCGCCTTCGACACCATCAGGCGTTATCTCGAACACAAGGGATACAGCGTGACCTACGTCCAGAACTTCACGGATGTGGATGACAAGATAATCGCCAGGTCCGCCGAAAGAGGCGTCCCCCCTCTGGTCCTTTCCGAGGGCTATATCCAGGAGTATTTCGAGGACATGGACCGCCTGAACGTCCGCAGGGCGACGATACACCCCAAGGCATCGGAGACCATCCCGGACATGATCGCCGTGATAAAAGGGCTGATAGACAAGGGGTATGCCTATGTGGTGAAGGGGTCCGTATATTTCGAGGTGGAAAGGGCGCGGGAGATCTTCGGAAGGCTGAGACACCAGTCCCTCGAGGAGATGAGGGACGGCGCAAGGGTGGAGGTCGACGAGGAGAAGAGGAGCCCCAAGGACTTCGCCCTCTGGAAGGCGGCAAAGCCAGGGGAGATATCCTGGAGCTCTCCATGGGGGGAGGGAAGGCCCGGGTGGCACATAGAGTGCTCGACAATGTCCTGGAAGTATATCGGAAGGACCCTGGACATCCACGGGGGCGGCATCGACCTGATATTCCCTCACCACGAATCGGAGATACTTCAGGCAGAGGCATTCACCGGAGAGAAGTTCGTGAAGTACTGGCTCCATAACGGGTTCCTGGAGATCAACAAGGAGAAGATGTCCAAATCCCTGGGCAACTTCTTCACCATCAAGGAGGTCCTGGAAAAATACGATCCCATGGCACTCCGTTTCTTCCTCGTCTACACTCATTACCGGAGCCCCATAGATTTCTCGGATGCGGCACTGGACGAGGCGAGCGCTTCCTTCGGCAGGCTCAAGAAGGTTCACTGGACCCTCAAAGCCACCGTGGGCGAGGTCGAGAAGGGCGCGATCCCCGACTTCGGAGAACCCGATGAGGATGTCCTCAGGACAGCCTTCGGCATCAAGAGGTCGTTCATCGAGGCCATGGACGACGATCTCAATACAAGGGTGGCGGTTGCGACCCTGTTCCAGCTCGATAACGAGACGAAGGAGCTTCAGAAGGCCGGACGGCTGGACCGCAGGCATGCCTATCTGTTCCTTTCCATCATGGAGGAGCTGACGGACATCCTCGGACTTGTCTTCGTTCACGAGGAGGAGAGCATCGGCAGCGAGCTTGCGGAGGGTCTGATAAGGCTCCTGATAGACCTCAGGACCGAGGCAAGGCAGAGGAAGGACTGGTCCACCGCCGATGCGATCCGGGACCGCCTGAAGGGGCTCGGGATCATCCTCGAGGATGGCGAAACCACCACCTGGAAGCTGGAGAAGTAGGTTCGACCCAATATCTTCCACCTCCGCAACCGTTAAAGCCCAGTTCCATTAATCACCCGCAAACGGAGTGATGACATGTCCCGCCTCTTCCATAGAACCATCACCGCAGCGATCCTGTCGGTCCTTGCTCTCTCGATGTTGGTTGGCCTGGTGGCGATCGGAACCGATACCACCGCTGCACAGGAACTTTCAGCCGGGTCCAGGATCGTATTCGTGGAGGATATAACCGCTACCTGGTGCCAGTACTGCCCGGCGGCATCCGAGGGTCTGAAGGACCTCTCCTACGAGAGGGACGATTTCCGCTTCATCACCCTCATCGACGACAGGGTCGAGGATGCATCCGAAAGGGTGAATGATTACAAACCGGAAGGGTTCCCCACCGTGATGTTCGACGGCGGATACGACGAGAGGGTAGGGGCCGTCAGCTCAGGGGACGCCTATAACGAGAACATAGATAACTGCCTTCAGAGGGAAGTGCCCGCCGTATCCGTTGAGCTGGTCGCGTACGACAAGGGTGGATCGGAGATCTCCGTGGAGGTGACCGTGGCCAATGACGATGCCGAGACATACGAAGGCTTCCTGAAGGTGCAGATCGTCGAGATCGTCTCGAGGTATCTCGACTACGACGGGAACAGCTACCCGAACTCCCTCCTGGGCTACGTGTTCGACGGAGGGATCTCCGTTGCAGGCGGGGATTCGCAGACCTACACCGCCTCGTGGACGGGGGCGGATGTGGAGGACCTTCTCGGGGACAGCTTCGGGGATATCGAAGCCGATAATATCGTGGTCTATGCAGCCGTATTCAATGCCCAGGACAATTACAAGCCAAGGACGACCATTCCCCCCTCGTTCTACGTGGCCAACTACTGCGACGCAGTTGCAGAGGCCTTCCCCCGGGAGGTCGGGGACGCCCCCCAGGTCGAGATAACGTCCCCGCGGGATGGAAGAACGGTCTCGGGCGAAGTCGAGATAACGGCAACCGTAACATCCGAGAACAATATGGACCTCGTGGAGGTGAGGATAGGCCAGGAGGGGTGGGAGGAGATGACGCTTTCGGGGCCGGAATATACTTACCAGTGGGACACGACCACCGGCCGCAACGGGGCGGTGACGATCTCGGTGAGGGCGGTGGATTCCCAGGGGCTCTCGGGCATAGCAAATGTCGATGTTGTGGTCGAGAACGAGGATGTACCCACACCCCCGGAGATCGCTTCGATCTCCCATACGCCGATGTTCCCCGAGGAGGGCGAGCTGATAACCATCAGGCTCGACGTCACCCTCTACGACACGTATATTTCCTCGGCGGAGGTCATAATATGCATCGATGACACCTGTCTGCCCCCCAAGGACATGTTCGAGGTGAGCGACGAGACGTTCACCTACGAGGCGGGACCTTTCAACGGAGGGGAGGTGATCTCCTACCATGCAGTTATCGAGGATACGGAGGGGAACGTCCTTGAATCCAGGGAGGTCTCTTTCACTGTCAAGGAGGTCATAGATCCGTTCCCGACAGATGATGACGATGATGACGGCACGGATGATGTGGCGGGCGATCAGGATTCACCTTCACCGTTCCTGTTGGTGCTTCCGCTCGCGGCCCTGCTCGTGCTTGCATTTGCCGTGAGGAAGAGGGAGTGAACCTTCCTTCCCCAATTCGAACCCGTGGTTCTTCTTTCGATTTCAATGAGGAAGTGCCCACATTATCAAGATCTTTTTAAATTGATCGTTGTGGAAAAATGAGCTGAACTACTGTATAAAAGAAACATCATGTCAGTCTGGCCCGCCTTACATCTTGGAAGACCCAATTAATCCACAGGGCTGGGAATATTCTGGAATAAGGTGTTCTTTTACCAATATACGAAATACTCTGACTTATTTGCTGACATATTTAGGAACAACACTATTAATAGTTGAATCCAAACCTGATTCAAGCGAAGACCAACGCCCACTGGAGTAGATAAGGATGTATGCAGGGAGATCAACGAAAAGCAGCCTCACGATCATCACCCTATCGGTCCTCATTTCCATGGTGGCGGCATCGTTCCTCGGAGCGATGGGAGCTTCCGATGGAAAGCCCATCGAGACCGCCGTAAGCGCAAAGGGATACGATGACCTCGACTTCAGCGGACTCGAGGCACTTGGCTACAGGCCGAGGTTCGCCTATCCCGGCGCAGACAGGATCCAGACCCCCGAGCCCATTCCAGAAGGCGCGGTCTATCCTCCAGACCATTCTTCATCATCGGTCATGTCCTCGCCCCCCACCAGGGCGACATGGGACGAATATTACGGCGACGGCACTTTGACCGTCTATGTCGATATCTCATCCAGCGGTGGAGGCCAGCTCTCCTCGAACGAGGAGCAGCTCCTCGACAGGTACATCTCGGATTTCGTAAACTTCTCATATCCCCGCGTCAAGGACTGGTACGACCCTCTTGACAAGATCTCCCAGGCAACGTTCTACGTTCATCAGATAGACGGTGCGAGCGGTGTGGGCGGATATTATTCGCCGGGCACCGACGAGTTCCATGTGGACAGGGCGGACCTCAGCTGGGCCGGTGTGATCACCGCCCACGAGTTCGAGCATTACGTCCACAGACAGTACGACGCATATGAGAACCTCTGGGTCGACGAGGGCAGCGCCGATTATGCGGCCTATCTCGTGTACGATATCTCCTCGGCCACCGCCGGTCACGTTTACGCTTATCTCGAATACAGGCCCTATTACGGCCTCGTCATTACCGACCAGACCTTCTACCAGGACGGGACCACGGCATATTATGGAATATCCTTCATGTATCAGCTCTACATGGCGGAGCAGTACGGCGGAAAGAACTGGACGAGGGCTCTTGTTTCGAACACCAACAGAGGAACGACCGGGGTCACCCGCGCTCTCTCCTCCCTCGGGTCATCGGACGATTTCATGGACTCATTCCGCAAGTGGATCGTTGCCACCCGCCTCAACTCGGCCTATGTCGGCAACGGCGAATACGTCTACCCCCAGCAGTCCTATCCTTACGGGTCACTCAGGAGCGACATCACCAAGACCCATTCCGGAGTCCCGATCCAGGCGAACAGGGACATCAACGGGTACTCGATAACCACACTAAGGTTCACTTCCCCCCCATCCAACGTGGACACGTTCAGGCTCAAGATGACCTACTCTTCCGGAACGCCTGTTGTTGCATTCTATCCCGAAACGGCAAGCAACAGGGACGTCACGTTCCTGGACTTCGGCGGATCGAGGTCGATCACCTACGATTTCACGAACTGGGGCAAGACCTACGACGCTTTCCAGCTTATATTCTCCTCTACCGGCTTCACCAACGTGGCCTACGATCTGGACGTCCTTGACCTGGACCCCCCGGCAACGACGATCAGCACATTGCCCAGATATCCGGACGGGATAGACGAATGGTTCGTGACCCCGCCCAAGGTAACACTGCAGACCGAACCGGGCTCGTTCATCAGATACCAGATAGATTCCGGTATCGAAACGGACTACACGGAGCCTTTCTGGATGCCCGATGGCGTTCATACGCTGGCCTACTGGTCCTACGACAGGCACAACAACATCGAGGAGAAGAACCTCGCCGTGTTCAAGGTTGATACCCAGGTTCCAAGCTCAACGATAGATATCCAGCCCCCTCTCCAGGAGGACAGCTGGTACACATCTCCACCTCTGATCACGCTATCGACATCGCACCCGGAAACCCTGATATCCTACAAGTGGGGAAATGATGATTTCCAGCCCTACGAGGGGGCGTTCCTCGCACCCGAGGGCGAGAATGTACTCTACTGGAAGGCCACCGACCAGGCAGGCAACCAGGAGGATGTCCGTTCAAAGTCCTTCAAGGTCGATACCATCGCCCCCCATCTCAGCTATACGGTGTACCCCTCCGAGCCGAATGGAGAGGACGGATGGTACATCACCAATCCGCAGGTGACACTGAACTCCTACGATGCAGCGGCGATCTACTATGCGATCGGCAACGGGGACCTGCAGCCATATCTGGCCCCGTTCAACATACCCGAAGGCGAGCACACCCTCAGGATAACATGCACGGACTCCGCCGGGAACGATGCCGAGGAGACCAGACTTCGTTTCTCGGTCGATACGATAGAGCCCTCGCTCGAAGGGTTCTTCGACGGCATCGAATATACTGCCGAGAACTCCTCCCGGTGGGTGAACGTCCCCCCGATACTGATGATCGAGGGGTCGGAGAATTCCATGGATATCAATTACACCATCAACGATGGGAAGGCCGTCCAGTACGAGACCCCCATAGAGATACCGGAGGGAGAGAACGAGATATGGGTCCGGGGCAAGGACAAGGCCGGGAACACCGCAGAATCCCTCTTCTACCTGGTAAAGGTCGACAAGAGGGTCCCCTTCGTTGAGCACATGTTCACCGATAGGATGGTGAACAGCTGGTTCCTGCAATCCAGGGCCTCGATCACACTGGAGCCGAAGGATGAGGACGAAAGGTCCTCAATAATCAAGATATACTATCGTTGGGGGTCCGAGGTAGAGAGCATCTACAAGGGTCCGATCGAGATCCTCGAGGGGATCAACACCTTCTCCTACTGGGCGGAGGACCTGGCCGGTAACGAGATGGAGCCAAGGTCCATCCAGGTCAAGAAGGACTCCACCCTTCCGTTGATCTACCTTGATGTGGACGGCTTGAACGACGACAAGCTCGAGGTGGGAGAGGTATTCACCATAGATCTGACAGGTTCATCCGACGACAGCGGCATCCAGGCATACAGTGTCGATTACTACAACACCGGCATACTAGAATGGACCCCGAACGGCGTCTTCGAGAGCCATTTCGAGGAACAGGGAACCTACGAGGTGACCGTCCATGTCAAGGATGCCGCGGGCAATGTGGTCAACCAATCCTTCACGGTGATAGTCGAGAAAAAGGAACAGGCGTCTGTCGACGGCAGTCAGCAGGGCGGCCTGGATACCGGCCTTCTCCTCATCGTCATCAGTGTGGGTATTGCCGTGATAATCCTTGTCATAGCCCTCGGGGTCGTTCTCGTCTTTGTAAGGTCCAAACAGGCCGGGCAGGTCGCGCCGGTCAACCTTTCCGGAACCTCTGTTCCGCCCCGTCGCCCCCATCCGGGGCTCCCCGACAGGAAGCATCCTCCGGGGATGCCTCCAAAACCGCCGGTCCAACCGCTCCCGCCAGGAAAATGAGGGAAATAAGCGGCCCGATCAAAATATCAGAACATTGGGCAGCTTTGGGCTTTGAACATCCCTCGGAAGATGGCCGAAAAAGTTTTCTCATAACAATTATTTATACTTTTACAAAGGGGCCAGTGCCAATCTGACAAAGTATAAATAAAACTAATCTGATTATTAAAAGTATTCAATCCTATAGGGGTATAGTTAGCTACCTAGGTAAGTGGTGAGGAGCATGAGCAAGAGTACAGTATCGATTTTTATGGCATTGTTAATGATCACTTCGGCTCTTTTCGGTCTGGTCCTGGCCGGGAAATCCGCAGATTCGATCGAAATGGAAGAGATCACACCCGATGAAAATATCGAAAAGATCGAGATGCCAAGGTCGACATACCAGCATTTCACAAAGAACCTGGGACAGTGGGACAGCGGTTTCGATTATGTTGGAAAGTGGGACCTTGGATCGGTCGGTATGGACCGCGACGGTGTCTATTTCAACATCGTCAAGGAAGTCGTCGACCAGGAGGATGAGAGGGAGGCCCCTGTCATGATAGGCCACGTTCTGAAGCTCTCCTTCGACGATTCCAACCACCTCATACCAGAGGGGCAGGCGGAGATAGGGGCCAAGTACAACTATCTCATCGGAGAGGAATCGGATTGGGTGACCCATGTACCCAACTTCAACGAGGTCGTTTACAGCGATGTCTGGGACGGAATCGACCTGAAGTACCGGTACAGCAATGAAGGATTGAAGTACGATTTCATACTCTCACCCTCTTCGGATCCGTCCGATATCCTGGTGACCGTCTCCGGACAGGGATCCATCGATATTACAGAGGGCTCCCTCCTCATCGATGTGGACGGCGAGGTCCAGGTCTTCGACTCCAACCTCGAGGCCTTTTACCTGGACGATCCCTCGGAGAAGATCGATGTGAGGTTCTCCCTGGTGGACTCCGATAC
>JBLIRI010000056.1:0-14041 GCA_049472235.1 Thermoplasmatota archaeon
ACCATCTCGTGCAGCCGGGTTCCCGGGTAGGGGGTCACGTAGGAGAAGCTGGCCGTGTGAAAGGGCTGGTCGAGAGCGAAGCGCAGGGTTCGTAGCAGCTCGGCCCGGGTCTCACCGGGAAACCCCACCATGAACATCCCGCCGGTGATGAACACAGTTAAACCGTAAAGTATCGCGGCGAAATTACCGGCCATCAGATACCTTCTCTTCCGGAGAGAACTCAGCGTCGTAAAGTGCCCCGATATCATGGAAGAGACCGCCTTCGGGCTTCCCCCTGCGGAGATCCCCTCCTGGTACGTGTTCAGGAACTGCGATATCAGCTCCGAGCGGGACTCCTTCACGAACAGGGCCCACGCCTTCTCGGAATCGATCCTGAGCTTCAATCTATCGTAAAGATGCCTGACCTGCTCCGTCAATGCCCCGAAATCGTGCCATCTTATCCTCTTCAATCCCACTGCAGGCGCTCCCCCCTTGCTTTCCGAGGTCGACCCCACGGTCCTTATGAAGGCTCCGAAGGCCTCGTCCCTCCTTGCGATCGTTCTTTCCTCGAGGACTATGATGATCCCCGGAACGAAAAGGGGGGTCGACACCGCGGCCAGATACAAAAGAAGAGTGGACCAGCTAATGCCGAACATCAACAGCACAACTGCAAGCACCGCCGAGAGGGAAATGGAAATGACCAGCCACAGGTTCAATCTTCTGTGGAACTTCGAATCTGCGGGGTGCGGTTTCGGATCGAACCAGATGACCTCTCTGGGGAGCACGCCGTTCACCACGATCCACAGGACGAGCTCGACTATGATGAAAATGAACACTATTAAAAACGACATCAGGTAGTGGTTGATCCCCACCAGCATGGACAGGACCACGAGCATGACGTTTAGGAACATCGTCACGGAGATCAGCGAGATGTAGACCTCGCGTACCACCTCGACCCGGTCGAGCGTCGTCGCGTACCTCGATTTGTACTCCTCCATGACCGCTTCCTGTTCATTTTTGAAAAAGACCTTGGGGTCCTCGTCGGATTCTATGGCATACGCCATCCTCTCAAGGAAATCCCCTAACCTCTTCGAAGGGGTCTGCTTGGATACTATCCTCAGAGCCCTGGGAAGCGAGATGTTCCAGGTCTTGGCCAGTTCCTGGACCTTCTCGAGCTCCCGAAGAATGGACTTCAGGCTCTTTTCCTTTGAGGCTATCTCGAAGATGGAGGCCCTCGTGGACGAGGAAAGCGACAGAACGGCGATCCTCACGACGAAGAGATGCAGGTCGTCATCTATCTCCGCCTTCTTCCTCTCCCACAGAACGTATGGCCATACCGCCGCGGTCAGTGTCGTGAAGAATATGGTAAGAACGAGCAGTGTGAAGGCCCAACCGGAAAGGAAGATACCCGGAAGAAGCAGTATCAGAAGACCCGCCAGGACCACCGTGCCTGCGCCTACCGGCAGGACCCTGGTCAGTACCCAGACCTTGGGGTCCATTTTCATATCACGGTAGGCCAGCACGATACTCATTGGGTATCATCCCCTGAATTCCTTGGGTATGCCTTCCCAGCCGATCTCCGAATATGCCCTGAATATTGCATTGACCTCGTCGTATCCGAGAACGTCCGCCTCCACCATCGCGCGGATCACCCTCTCCCTCCGGTCGAGCTCGGTGTAGATGTCCTTGCTGAACTCGAGACCCATCTTGGGGGCTATCTTGTGCTCCAGAATATATGAATTGTACATCCCGGTGAAATAGTGCTGGTCCCTGATGGGGTCCCACTCGAATATGGTCCTTGTCAATATCCCTCCCTTCTCCTTGGAGTACTTGATTATCTCCTCCACTGCCGAGCATCTTCTGATTATCCTTCCCTCCTCGTAGACGATCTCCTGGAAGAGAGCGAGGTTCATGTTGTCTATGAACCTTATGGGGACGTTTATGGGGTCCCCCGTGAACCTCTGGATCATTTTCGCTATCGAGGAAGCATGGAATGTGGAAAGCACTGCATGCCCAGTCTGCATCGCCTGGAATGCCGCGGATCCCTCCTTCCCCCTGACCTCTCCGACAATAATATAGTCGGGTCTGGACCTCAATGCCGTCTTGACGAGGTCGAACAGTTCCACCTTGGCCTCGTCGAACACCGTCTCCCTGGTTATCAGCCTCTGCCAGACCTCGTGGGGGACCACGACCTCGGGGGTGTCCTCCGCCGAGTACACCTTCTTCCTGAAATTGATGAACGACAGCATGGCGTTGAGGGTCGTCGTCTTTCCTGACGCGGTCTCCCCTGAAACGAAGATCGACATCCCGTACTCCAGGCAGAGCCACAGATATGCCGCCATCTTTGACGAAAAGGTTCCCCACTTGACGAGCTGGGGCATGGTGGGTGGCTTCTCGAAGAACTTCCTGATGGTGAAGCTAGCCCCGCCCTTGGATACGTCCTCGGAGTAGATTATGTTCATCCTGGAGCCATCGGGCAAAGCCCCGTCCACGATCGGCCTGGAATCCGTTACGGGCCTCCCCATCCTCTCGGCAGTCCCTCTGATATAGAGGTCCAGCTCGCGCTCCGAGCGGAAACGCAGATTGGTCCTGACCATCCCGAAGACCTTGTGGACAACCGAGATGTTCCGGAGGCCCACTGCATGGATGTCCTCGAGGTACGGGTCCCGCAATAGAGGCTCGATGAGCCCGCCCCTGACAAGGTCCCGCTTCAGGGAATAGAGCATCCTCTTCTCCTGCGCGGGTGAGACCGGGACCCTTTTCCCCCGGAGCTTGTCGAAGATCGACTGTCTGAGCTCTTTAGGATAGGTCACCTTCTTGAAGAGGTTCTCGATGCGCTCCTCGAGGTTGACGTCCATGTCATGGATGGTGTCCATCGGGGCGAGCTCGAGGATATTGTCCCGGATCGTCTCGAGCTTGTCCTGCTCCTCCTCGGTGAGATGGGGTTCGATGACCGTGTAATGCCTTCCCTTATCATCGTCGTTGACATGGATGAATATGGGGTCGCCCACGGGGTAGACCATGTTCACCCTCTTGAGGACCGCCATGTCCTCGGTGAGGCTGCTGCTGAACATGGGTCGAACTCCCCCCGTGTTAACGTAGGAGTCCAAGTACTCCTTCAGGTGGGGGTTCTTCTCAACAGCCTGATCGAGGTCCATCTGCACACCTTCTATGCTACGGTTGTGATATCGACTATGAATCCTGCCCTGGGTTCTATCCTGAACCCGATGGCCGTGCTGACAGGGCCCTGTGCGTGTGAATAACGCGTCACGTACATTATATGCTCCATGCTCCCCTCGACAACCTCCGTTTTGAGCTCGAGAAGGATGTCGGCCACCGACCTGAAGGGGCCCATGATCGAAGGCGGAAGCTCCATGGGATCTATGGTCATGATTATCGTCCGGTTCTTCGCGACTATCTTCTTGAAGAAGGATATCGTCTCGAGCGCCCTCGATTCGTCGATGTCGTTCATGACGAGGGCCGAAAAGGTGTCGACTATTATCACCTCGGCCTCGTAGAGACCGGGTGTGGATTTCAGCCTGGTCAGGAAATCCGCCCTCTGCTTGGCCTTTCCGATGAGTGGGAAGACCGGCACGAACTTCAGCGTGCCGTCCAGAAGATGTTTCTTTATCGGATAGTCCAGTGAATCCATCTGGTTGAGGAACCCGTTCGTTGTGAGCTCGGTGGATATGACGTTGATGGTGTGATGATGCAGAAGGAACCCGTAGATCAGCCTCTCTATGATGGCGGACTTCCCGCTTCCGACGGACCCTGAGACCACCATGAGAACGCCCTTGGGGAGCCCGCCTCCGAGATGGCGGTGAAGCCCGTCCCTCTCGAAATCGAACCTAAGCAGGTTCTTCCTGCCCGCCATCGCCATCTCACACCTCCTCTATCATGAACACGATGGACGCCTGGGTCGTTCCCCGGATGAAACCCTTCTCGGAGATGCCCGATGTTGTTGCCCATCCCTTGTAATCGATGCCTTCCTTGAGACCGGGGACCCGGAACTTCACCTCTACGACGTCCCCCGGCCTCCATGTCGAACCGTCTCCGAGCTGGGCCGCCCAGATTTCGCTCCCGGCCTTCGTGGTCCCGTTCGCAGAGACAACGATATCGTCCTTTGAAAGGTCGCCTGTACCAGTGTTCTTCAGGTAGAAGGTAAGGTTTCCGTCGGAGGTATCGTAGATAACGTAGAGGGGGTCGTTTATGATTGTCATGCGGGACCGCATCTCTCCCTCCACCACCGAGGCCTCGTCGGATATCTCGTCGGTATATCTGTCGATCACCTCGATCAGGGTCACCGCCACCGCTGATGATACGAGTATCGCGGCGATGAAGAAGATCATTTCCGATATCGATGTTCCTGCCATTCCTTCTTCCTCCTAACCTCTCCCTATCGAGGTGATGGTATCCGATATTCCCCAGGGGCCCACGACCTTCACCGAGCGGGGGGCGGTCATGTTGGCCAAGGAGACTGTCATTTCCTGCCCAGGATACAGGAACCCGTCGGTCCCGAATCCCGACCTCACGAAAGTGCCGTTCACAATGACGTTCATGTCCGACATGCTCAGAACGCTGGAGCCCGAATTCTCCACCGTCAGGTTGAGCAGCGATGTCGTGTTGTTGTGAAGGGCGGAAACGATGGAGATATCGGTGTTCCTCATCTCCATTATCTCGAGCGAGATGCTCTCCCTCGCATCCTTGAGGTCGTCAAGGGCGCTGTCAAGGGCCGGCTGAGCGATCACTATGGCCAATGTCAGACCAAGGAGCAGGATGGCGACCGCCGCGGCCGAACCGGTCCCTGACGTCGGAGCTCACCTCCTGTTTGTCCTTATCCTCCTTATGTACTCGAGGGATTTCACGTGGTCCTCGGCATCCATCCTCCAGGTCACCTTCCCGCCTTCGGCAGGGACCCTCGAACCAACGGTCCCCCTTGCGATCTCGAGCACCTTGTCGATGGTGTCCTCGTCGATCCAGCCAAGGTCCATGTAGTAGTCCAGCGTCTTTTCGAGGCCTTCCTTGCCGACCCTCTCTATCAGGAACTTGGTCCATCGAAGGGCCCATTCCGCCGACTCGAGGCTGGCATCGAAGGAGGTGTCCTCGGCGCACTCTTCCTTCTCCTCGTCGAACATATCGTCCAGAGGCTGGAAGCCGTCCTCCTCGGTGTCTTCCTCCATCACATCGGGCCTGACCCCCATGGGGCGGACGACCTTGTCCCTGCTCTGAAGCGGGGGTATCTCCACGAAAGGATTGATATTGGCGGATATGAGGTCGTATAGGCCGGAAAGCTCGCTGACGGTGGATTCCATGTCCTTCATGGTGTTCTTGAGCCCCTCGAGGCTGCGGAGGAGATAGGATATCCTCTCCATCTCCGCTTTCAGGTCCTTGACCTCTCCTTCCATGAGGCCGATATTGTGCCTGAGGTCCTCGACTATGTCCCGGGTCCTCCTGAGATCGTCCTCGATCTTGTAGATCTGCTGGGCGCCCGCTACCGAAAGCGAGGACTGGGCCATGCCCTGCTGTATCATGCTCGGGGGCGTTTGCACCGGGGGGCTGCTCAGCTCGCGGGGTCTTTCTATTTTCTCCTCCGGTGTTCTCAGAGGCTTCACCTTCCTGCCGGATACCACGGGGGGGCCGATCCTGACCTCGTAGCGCTCCACACCGCCTCCCTTGACCTCCGGCTTCCGGGGAACGGGTGAGACCTCGACCTCCTCATCCTCGTCTATTATATCGTCCTCGTCCTCCAGTACGAACTCGACGTCGCTGGACCGATCCTTCGGTTTGACCATTACCGGCCCTCCAGGTTGCAATCAGTCCTCGAGTGAGACAAGTCCGCCGGTGGGGTAGCTCGCAGGGGTCCTGTAGTAATCATAGGTCTCGTGCCCGGAGGTCGTGACGCTGATGGTGAATTCAAGGGCCGAGTCCGGGGGAAGAGCCGTAGCAGCCAGCCCCAGATTGATCTCGAGCTTCAACTGCGCCCTCTGGCTGAGGATGTAGCTTGCGGGCGTTCCCGTCGGGTCCCATGCACCGAGCGGGTCATAGAACCATGTGACGATGAAGTTCTCATCATCTGCCGTTCCCACAGTATCCAATGTAAGGTCTGCGGATGTGGCACTGCCACCGCTCGGGGTAGCCAGCACGTGAATTATCACGTCCCTCATATCCACCCCCTCGCTTCCGTACAGTGTAACATAAAGGTATACGGTCGAGATGGTGTTCGAGGCGGTGATATCCCCCTCGGCTATTATAATGGTCGGGGTTGACTCCACCAGTCTCTGTGCGCTTTCAGAAGCACTCTCCGCTTTCTCCTCAAGGTCCTCGGCCGTTCCTATTATCACGGCTGCTGCGATCGCTGCCACGAGGATCAGGGCGATGAACACTATCAGCGTCCCTATCCCTATGGCGCCTTCTTCTTTCCTTAGCATCTTCTTTCTCATTCGGGTTCCTCCTGAACTTGATGTCCATATGTCAGCGTTATCTCCTTTTCGATCTCTCGGCAAACTCCCTCTCGATCCTTTCGGGGAACCTCGAGGGGACCATTGAGATCAGATTGTATCTCTCCTCGACCGGAGTGAAGTCCCTGGCCCCTTCAGGAAGCTCCTCGTCCTCCAGTCCGTCGAGGTCGAGGTCCGGGGACGGAGATATCTCCTCGTCCTCATCCTCCGCCAGCCAATCTTCCTCTTCTTCCTCCTCCCTCTCCTGGACCTCCCGGAAGACCGGCTCATCGACGACCGGGGTCTCGTGCACGACCACGACCTTCTCCTCCGCCTCCGGGACACGGTCCAAAACCAGCGGGAAC
The DNA here is from genome assembly GCA_049472235.1 of Thermoplasmatota archaeon. Taxonomy (GTDB): domain Archaea; phylum Thermoplasmatota; class Penumbrarchaeia; order Penumbrarchaeales; family Penumbrarchaeaceae; genus JAFGLL01. Next base: position 6,782 of record JBLIRI010000056.1, read on the forward strand.
AGGTCGAACTCCAGCGTCTTCTGCCCGAAGGGTTCAACGACGTCTATGTTGCCGCTTGCGGGTTCCGAGCCTAGCCCGCCGGGGGCCATCGGGGCGACCCTCACATCCCTGATTATCTGGTCCGAATTGTTCTCGATGGTGATGAAGTACTTTGCAGTGCCGCCCTTGGACGAAAGCCTCGTCCTCAGGACCACGCCCTCGCCCATGAGGACCTCCCGGCCGACCCCCAGGCTCCAGTCCTTGACCTTTGGGACCAGCAGGAAGGTCGATTCCTTGAACTCCCTGGGGCCGATGACGCCGAAATAGCGTTCGGTCACTGGATCGAAGTCCCCCTCGGGCAGGAAGGGCCTGATGATGATCTCTCCAAGAGGCTCCGACATCGGGTTCTCGATCCGGACCGTGTAGCTGATCTTTCCCTCGGCGAAGAATATCGTCGAAATGATGTCCAATGTCTTGTTGAGAAGCGGGAAGGGCAGGTAAGTTGCCCTGTCCAGGGCAGGGTCCACCCTCAGCATCATCTCAAGGGCCTTGTCGTAATCGCTCTTCATGGCCCGTCCTCTGGCTCGCTCCAGAATGGACCTTGCCTCGGAAACATCGTAGCCCCGGTCCTCCATGGCCTCCATCTTCTTTCGGAACTCGATGAGGCGCTCCATGAACTTCCGATGCAGGTTCTGGGTTATGTCCAGAAGAGAGGCTGCCTTCTTGGTGATGGACCTCGCTCTCAGGAAGTTCCCGTCGGCGAGCACGAGCTCGGCCTTGAGAAGCATCTCCCTGGCGTTGTCCGTGCTCATCGGAATCCCTCCTCTATCTCGGTCTTGAGCCTGTCAAGGTTGTCCCAGGCCTTTTCTATGCTCGAGAGTGAGATCCTTTTTAGCTGGAGGAAGAGGACCTGCAGACCAACTGCGAATGCCGGTATCAGAAGCACGGGCACCCAGACCGGTATGGTCCCGTTGAAGCCGAAGAATGCATTGAGGACCCCGGACACTCCCCTGTTCATCTCCGAGGGGACGACCCAAAAAAGCGCGGGGATGAGGATTATCAAAAACCCGCCTATCAATGATATCAGCAGGGGCTTGATTGGGGATGTCGTGATCTCCTGCCCCTCGACGACCTCCCTGCCCCTCCGGGTGTTGATGAGGTGTATTATGTAGGAATCCCCCGCCCTCGTGTAGAGATAGATCATCACCGGGATGATGAAGAATATGTCGATTGCGATTATGGCGAGGCCGAATCCGTTGGCGATGTCCAGCCCCGTGGAGGATTCCTCAAGCGGGACATAAAAGAGCATCGCGAACAGGCTGGCGAGTCCGATGGAGAGCGGAAGAAGGAACCAGCTGTTCCTTCGATCAAGGTAGAAGAAGCCTATCACGCCGGCTACGGCCGCAAAGAGGAGCAGCAGACCGAATATTACCATGGCAGCGACGTTCGGAGTGTAGTTCTTGATAACGAAATCCTTGTTCAGGACGTTGTTGGATTCCGAAAGGGAGCTTCCCTGGATGGTGTTCTCGACGATCTTGTTCTCCGGGTCTATTATGACCTCGAACTCGATCTTACGACCCTTCTCGTACCATTTCAGAGTGGGTAGGTCGAAATCGACGGGGACGATGAGCTCCTGCTCCTGGCTGCCGTAATCCTGAGGTCTTGCCGCCCCGGTGTTGTATCTCCCGATCACCTCGCCTCCGACCTTCACGACCACGGGTATCGTATCCTGGCCCCTTGTCCCGGTCGCAATGATCCGGACGTAGGCCCTTCCGGTCCTGGATTCGTAGAGGTTCTGGAACTTGGTGGCGGCCACATCGATCGATGCATCGAAATAGACGGCCCTTGACATCGTCCTGTGGGATGATGACATGCCCCCCAAACCCCTGAGATCGATGTCGACGGAAGCGTATTCCGAGCCGGTAATGAGGTCAAGAGGGGCCGCGATCGGTATCGAGATGTCGCCGAGCTGGTAGAGATCGATCAGGGTGACCTCGAAGGAGGGCATGGGCATGCTCCACCCCTGGCCGGTCACGGTCTGGGTATCGATCGTTGATGTGAGATTGAAGGTCTTCTGGTCCGGGAAACCCGGCCGCGGCGTCGATCCAGGGGCCGGCATGTTGCAGATCCTGATCTTGATCTCCCCTTCCGTCCCGAGGTCGATCTGCGGCATGTCCGATAGAAGCCTTGACAGTGCTATCTGGGCGGTGATATTGGTCTTCTTGTAGGTTACACCGTTCCCCGCTATGGACTCTATGGAAAGGGATATCACTTCGCCGTAGGTAGGGAGCCCTTCCGGGTCCGGCTCCAGGGACAGGTTGATGATCCTCTGCTCGAAGGGGGCAAGATCGTACGGTCCGGAATCCAGGTATGTCCAGCTAAGGTGCCTGAAGGATCCGGTGGGCGAGGAGTGGACCGCGGTGATCATGTCCTGACCGTTGCCGATGTTCTTGATGACGAAGTGGTAGGCGACCTCCTCTCCGACCAGGACCTCCCTTGACCTTGCCTCCCCGGGAAGAAGGATGATGTCGGCCTTGAACTGCTGAAGTACCCCGACGGCGAGCTCTTCCTTTGCCAGCTGGGAGATGTCCCCTCTCGGGTAAGCCGACAGATAGCTCGCGATCTTGGTCTCGGCCAGTATGCTCAGGTCCTCGAGGTCCTCGTAACTTGTCGCAGAAAGAAGCGAGGGGAGGGATATGTTCACCAGGAAGGTCCTCGTCCCGCCGCTCTGTATCTCGAGCGTCGTCGAAAGCCCCCTGCTGTCGCCGGAGTCGATGGTGCCCCCCCATCTTTCAGCCCCGAGGTCAAGGTCGACCTGGAACGTGTCGTCGCCGTTCCCGGTGTTGATGACCTCCATCTTGAAGGTGGCGATCTCTCCGGGGTATCTCCATATGAGCTGGTCCGTGCTGACCAGCCGGAGGTCCACGCCTCCCACATATTCGACCGTGGTGTTCACCCATACGTCATCGAAGGTCGCGGGAGATATGATCGACTGGGCCCTGATCTTTATGGCGAGGGTCTCATCGGCGGAAGCAGTGATGGAAGGGGTGACGAAAAGGACCACTGTGTATCTGTCACGGGGGGCGATAACTATGTCCGATACGTTGAACTCGACCTCCCACCCCATGAGATCGTCCACCATGGGGATGAACACGACCCTGTCCTCGCCGTTCCCCACGTTGGTGAGGTTCAACCTGTACTCGATGGTCTCGTCGGGCTTTGCGTAGCCTTCGCTCTCCTCGGGCTCGAGGTCGAGCCCGAAGCCCTGAACGACGTATATCTCGATGGATGCCTCCACGACCAGGGGCTCGTCGCGGACCCTCTCGTCCCTGGACAGGATGGATGTGACCTGGACCTTGACCTCAGCGACCTCGCCGATGGGAGCGCCGTCCGGCACCTTGACCATGACCCAGATGTAGGTCCAATGATCGTCCCCCAGGGGGTCGTACCAGCAAGGTACGAGCTCGTTGGTCAGCTGTGGGTAGGATATGTCCCAATCGTCGGGAAGTGTGATTGCGGGCTGCTTGGGTATCGCATCAGCATATACCTCGTAGAAATCGGCGGTGTTCCCGGTATTTGTGATATTGAATGGCAGCCTCAGGATATCGCCAGGGGCCCCCTCCTGCCAATCGGGGATGGAGCTCAGGTCAGCGTCGATGGGGACAGAACCGTTGCGGTATTCGTTGAAATATTCGGTCCTCGGAGGCTCCACGGTGAACTGGACCTCGGGCTCCACGAAGACCTTGACCATCTCCCTTGCGGGGAGTGCCAATCCCTCGACGGACTCGTCCAGGAGAGGGACGGCCTCGACCAAGGTCACGCCGGTACCCTGGAACGGGAACGGCGGAGCCCTGACGTTGACCTTGGACCCTACCCCCGTCTCCCCGGATTCCAGATGAAGGACCTTCGGACCCACGCCGGCGGTCCACCTCTTGGATTCGGTCTCGTTGTAACGGCCGGGGTCCCAGATCGGATAGAATAGGACACCGTAGGGACCTTCCGGAAGGGTGAGGTTGACATCCATCTCCACCCCCTTGCCGTTCCTGATATTGTTAACGGAGGTGACGTTCAATCTGAAGGAGACGTTCTTTGCGGCATCCGGGGACCACTTCACGGTCGCGTTCGGAGGATCGACCTCTATCTGGACGGTGTGGACAAGACCGACGTACACGTTCCCCTCTCCTGTGGCCACGGCGCCGGAATCCTTTCCCGTTGCCTTCAGGATCAGGGCCCCGGAATCACCTCTGAGGGTATTGTCCTGCTCCATCGTCTCGTAGTTGAGGGGCGGTATCCTTATCCTTGCCAGCACCCTGTGCTCCCTGTCGGGTTCGAGAGCCCTGATGATCGAGCTCGACCTCAGCTCCACTATCCAGTTCGAAGGACGGGATGATACCTCAAGAGTGAAGTCCTCCGCGAAATCACCGGTGTTGCGGACCCTGAACTCGAAGGGGACCGGGTCCCCCCCCGGATAGGCCACCATGGGGTTCTGGGATACGACATAGACGGATACCCCGCCCTGGCCGAGAGTATTGACCGTTACGTCAAGGAATTCGGTCACAGTATCATCGTTGGTCGAAGTGGCCGTGAAGGTGAACACATCGAAGTCTATCCCCGCCTTTGCATCGTCAGGGACCTGTGCATGGACCAGCATCGCAGAGGAGGTCTCCCCCGGCTGCAGCAGGCCTGTGGTATTGGTCCATCCCGGGAGCAGCCACCCCCCTGAATCGATATCTATCTCGAATGTGTCCGCCGTGAAACCGTCGTTTCGGACGGTGAAAACGAATGGGGTATTGGGGGCGTCCTTCGTGGATTCCCCGGGCTTTATTACCTTCCATCGGTCGTTCACCTGGATCGAAAGGTCCACCGGATTCCCAGCTACCACTTCCACCGTGATGTTGATGGAATTGTTGCCTGGATGGTCATCGACCGCGTCCACGCTGACGTCGATTGCGTAGAAACCAACGTCAACAGGCATCCAATCAGGGAATATCACGGAGGTCTGGCTTCCGGCGGTTGTCAGGACGGGGCCAAGGTAGGTTGTGTTGTTGAAGATCAAGGCAATACTCGATTCGTTGGCAGGATAAAAGACCCTCAAGGTGGCATTCACATGCGGAGAGAATACATCGGTCCCCTCGTTCTTTATCACGGCCGTGACCGTCTGCGACCCCATTCCAATCTGGGAGCTGTCAGTGTGCGAGGTGATGTCGAGGACGGCGATATCGGTACCCGAAGCCCTTGTCGGACCGCCCCCCACGTTGTGAAGGGGATAGGCTAAAAGGGCCACCAGAAGCAGGACCATGGAACGGGTCCACCAGATATTCCTCCTCCCTGACATTGGCGATCCTCTGTTTTGTTATGGCAACTAACAACCTGTGGGGTCATTTTAAAATTTTCCCACACAAGACAAGGAATCACGGTGTTTTTATCACTTCTGGTACATTGGACCGGAACAACCCGGTCGGGGCCTGCGTAAATTTTAATCATTCAAATGATAATGGCCCGTCATGTTGGTCTCCGTTGCGGGCACCCCGTGTGTCGGAAAGACATCGCTCTGCAGGGAGATGGAAAAGAGGGGATTCGTTTACCGCGATATCAGGGAGATCATCGATCAGAACGGTCTTTCGGAGGGAACACCCGAAAAGAACGGCGAGGTGATCGTGGACGCGGGCAAACTTGAAGAGAAGCTCATGGAGCTGGACCTGGGAAGGAAGGTCGACACGGTGCTGGACGGCCATCTTTCCTACCTGGCTCCATCAGATATCTGCTTCGTCCTAAGGCTTCATCCGGAAGAGCTCAGAAAGAGGCTCGAGCAAAGACCCTACGGCAGGGCAAAGATCGAGGAGAACGTGGAGGCCGAAGCGGTATCGGTGGTCCTCGTGGAGGCCCTGGCAAAGGAGGAGGAACGGTTGGAAGGCAGACCATGGACAGAGCTTCCGCCCGGGTGCGGGATAGTGTTCGAGATCGATGCGACGGGAGCGGAGACCGGCCCACTCGCCGACAGGGCTGCGGCCCTCTTAGACGCCTGCGGGGGCAAAAGGTTAAACGAATTGGAGAAATATAGGCCCGGTAGAATAGATTGGCTTGAGGTGGTAGCCGGATGGTTCTAGAAAAATACAGGAAAAAACTGGACCTTTTCTTCGACCCCCTCACCAGGCTGTTGAGCGTCATCCATCCGGACGTCTTCTCCACGCTTTCGTTCCTCTTTGCGATCATTGCCGGTCTTCTCTACGGGTTCTCGGACTATTGGGTATGGGACGGACCATATGGAGAATACCCCTGGATGATCCTACTGGCTCTGGTGTTCATAGGCTTCAATTCCATCTCGGACACCCTGGATGGAAGGATAGCGAGGTACATCGGCAGGGAGACCAAGGTCGGGGATTTCCTCGACCATACCTTCGATCGGCTCTCGGACATAGCGATCCTGGTGGGCATAGCCTTTTCGCCCTACTGCAACACCATGTTCGGCCTGATCGCTGTGGCCTTCGTCCTCATGTCTTCGTACATGGGGACACAGGCCCAGGCACTCGGATGCGAGCGCAACTACTCGGGGGTCATGGGGAGGGCCGACAGAATGGTCCTTCTGATGTTCGCCACATTGTTCCAGTTCCTGATAGTGGCGGGCTGGGCGGTCAGGGGGATCTGGATAGAACCGCTCGGCATACGCATCGTTCCGCTGGAGATCACGGTGGGCATCATGCTCATCGGAGGCATAATAACGACCTTGACGAGGGGCCGCGACACCTACAAGGACCTCAAGGCAAAGGAGGCGGAGGAGGCCGAAAGATCAAGGGGGCGCGGAGGCTTCCGGCAGTATTCCAGGGGGCGCTCCGCCGAGAGGCTGAAAGGGCGCAAACAGTGAAGAAATCATCGATTATGGGGCAAAATTCATAACAATCTTTATATAATCAGAAATCTACTTTGTATTTCCCGACCGAAAGTTGGGCTTCGACCGATCAATATCCCTCTTTTTGGTCGTTGATTGCCCGGAAAGGGTTAGAAGAATGCAGAGTGCATCCCATCCCCTCTGATTTGTTCTTTCTCTAGCCCTTTCACATCTTTTTATTAACCCGTCAGCGTTACCGTTGGCAATGAGTCCTGGTGTAGTGGAGACCGGCGGCGGGGTATGGATCAGACGGAAGGTCTTCCACATGTCCGTGGGAATGGTCTTCCTCCTCTCGATCTTCTGGTGGGATGCCACTAAGTGGTTCTTCCTCGGAGTTCTCGGAATGGGCCTTATCCTGAGCCTGGTGATGGAGAAGAGGAGGGTGCCTTTCATCA
>JBLIRI010000057.1:0-13998 GCA_049472235.1 Thermoplasmatota archaeon
ATGGACGCGGGCGTGACCATCAATCGTCCGCCGCGGGACGGACGCATGGCCTTCGTCAGGTCGCCGGACCTCATCTCGATCGAGCTGTTGCAGAAGGGCGAGGCGCTGCCTCCGGAGGAACCCTGGGGAGCCTGCGGTTCCTGCTCTATGTCGATCGAGAGCGAATCGTTGAACCAGACGGACCTGCCCGCATCATCGGTGATGAGAAGGTCGCCCGAAACCGGTTCTTCATCGAGCCCCATAACACCCTTCCAGAATCCCGAATTGCTCCTGTCCTCAAGGTCCATGGAGCCAAGCAGCTCTCCGTTGGCAGAATGGATGAACGCCTTGACGGAGCCTACCGATGTGGCCCCGGGGCCAGTTCCGAAGGTTGCCTCGACGGTCGCGTTCCCCTTCAGGTCGAAGAAAAGCTCTCCTGTCTGGAGGAATGGGGTCTCTGCGTCAAGCACGAACAGGATGGGGATATCGTGATGGACGATCTCCCCGTCCGGGTCGCGGACGGTGATGTCGATCCCGTAATTCCCCAGGGGCCATCCTGATTCCGTGTAGACCTTGGCAATGAAGGTGTCCTCCCCGCGAAGATCGAAGAAGAGTTCGGCCCTGACGTGCCCGTCGGGACCCTGAAGGGCCCCGGAGGCGGTCATTCCCCGTCCGATGCTGTCAAGATCGACCACCGTCATGGTGAGGGTCACGGACCGGGTCCTGAGGAAGGACTCACCGAAAACACCTTCCCCGTAGGGGTAGGTGATGTAGAGGCTCTCGACCCGTGGGACGATATTGTATACCGTGAAAGCGGAGGTGGTCGTCATGGTCCCTCCATCGCCCTCGTCATCCTGGTAGGTCAGTATAAGCGTATAATTGCCAAGGAGCAGGCTCCCGGCGGGAATGAACAGCTCGAGCGCATCGCCTGAAGCCATCTCGATCTCCTTGGTGAATACCGTGCTTGCGGAGGGGGAGCCTTCCGGCCCGAAAGCACTGGCCCTGATCGTTCCCGAGGGCTGGCCTTCAGGGTCCTCGTAGAGTAGGACGAACCTTGCGGATTGCAGCCTGGTCACCCTTGAACCGGTTCCGTTGAGGACCTGAAGGACCGGATGTCTGTTGAACGACCGGACCAGGCCGGACCATTCCCCTCCGCCGCCGTTTCGGTCAAGGACCTCCGCGGTGACCGTCCAGGTACTGGAAGGTTCCTCCGGAGGGATCTCGAAAATGGCAGTCGCCGTCCAGTTGGATGATGGGACCATCTCCTTGGGGGTCAGCTTTCCGCCAAGGGGGCCTCTTGCATAGACCTCGAGTTCCAGGGAGCCGTCCGGCGTGTCGTCATCGTGCCAGGAAAGGTTGACCTCGATCGAGCCTCCCCTTTCGACCTCCGGCATGGAGAAGTTTCCGGTGATCGTCGGATATGCATTGAGAACCCTGATCGCAGGACCGAAGTCCTCGATATCGAAGCTGCCCCGGACATCCCTGTAGGATACCTCCAGGGAATGGAAGCCAAGAGTGGCGTCCCACGGCGGAATGAAGAGGTACTCCGCCTCCATGATGGTTGAGTTATCGTTGGACCAGTTGAGAATAGGTTCGTACTCGAGCCCCAGCGGCCCGACTATCTCGAAATCGAGGAGGTCCAGCGACACATCCCCGTCCAGGTCCTCTATTGTAACGATCATGCTGAATGGCTCCGTCCTGGTGACCTGTGTGCGGGGAAGGTCCACGGTCAGGATTGGCACGTGGTTCACGACCAGGAAGGCCTCGATCACGTTGTTCTTCTCGTCATATTCCCACTGGTCGTCTTCGGGATCGAGAATGACGGTGAATGTATGCTGCCCAATTATCGGATGATCGCTTGAGGACAGGTTGATCTCGACCTTTCCGCCCACGGGTATGTCGACGAGCTCCTCGTGGAAAAGTGCGGTGCCTTCCATGTAGAAGACGGCCTTTCCCTGCTCGATGGACCTGTTCCCCTTGTTGTAGAGGGTAGCCGTTATGCCCGGAATTCCATCTTCATCAACCCATGTCCGGAGGGGGTCCTCGTCGAGCGCGGGCCCCATATCGGGTCTCTCGTTGATGAACGGGGTGCACTTCGGATCACCTATGACCGTTCCCATCCAGGAAACGTACGGCGACCCCATCCAGAATGACTCGGCAAGGCTGTAGCCGTAATAATATGCCGGGAACAGGATGTATGCCCGTGATACAGCAGTGATGAAAGGCTCCCAGGTGTAGCCCTTGATACCCGTCACTCCGTCCCTTATGATGTCGGCGACCAGGGACTGGCCGTACCAGGTCCCGTAGGTCATGGACCTTCCTCCGGTGGAGACTATGGTCTCGGCGATGGAGCCGTTGAGCCACTGGTTATGGGGGCGGACGACCCTGAGGTTCATGCTGTCGAAGTAAGCTACACCGTTTCCCAGGAGCTCCAGGACCAATCTGAGGGATGTGACCGCCGAATCGTTCTCTATCGGGTCCTGATAGGCATCGAAGCCACGGTTCCCCGTCCGGTTCGCAAGCTCGTGGGTGAAGATGAGGTTCGCTCCCTGGTCATAACCCTCGAGGAGGATCCTCGCACCGGGAGAGGTCACGCCGGCAATGCTCATCCTCCCGTCGAGGATGTATCTGTGATCGGGATAGTTGACGCGAATGTCCTGATAGGCCCTGAGGACCCCCGTTCCGGTCCTCTCCAGCTTCAGGGCCCAGGACCCTGACTGGGTCGATTCGGACATCCTGGAAGCGATCCCCCCCGCCTCCTCGTAGGTCCACCCGGTGGCCTGGGTACCGGTCCCGGTCTCGAAACCGCCGTTGGTCATCTGGCCTTCGCTCCAGTCCCCATCGTTCGACCCCCAGGAATAGTAGGCCATCGTATTGGTCCATCCACTCTCGAAATCCCTTGTGGTCTCGAGATATGATGTGTAGTTGTTGGCCAGGAGCCAGGTATGGGCATCTTCCATCCACTGGTTGCCCTGCCTGTAGCCACCTGACCCGTTCTTGGAAGGGTCCATGTCAAGAAGGGCGTTTCCCCTGACATTGAAGGAGGTCTCGGCCCGGTCAACGAGCGCCATCGCCTCTTCCTTGGTATAGCCGGTGAGCCTGGTTACCAGCCGTATGCCGTATTCTTCTCTGGAGAATGGGGCATCCGAACCTGCATAGGGATTGTTCTCCCACCACAGCCCGTGGACCCTGCTCTCGAGGACGCTGTCCAGCAGCATGAGCTCGGAATCCACCGAGGCTGATTCGTAGTACTCCTGACGGTTCATGTTGTACTCGCCGGATGTGACCTTCAGCGGAACGCCCTTTGTCGTGACGAAATAGTTGATCTTGTCAGTGAGTCCACGTTTTGTAAGGTTGTCCCTGACCTGGCTGGCAAGCTCGTCGTACTCGGATTCGGTGATGATCTCCTGTGGCGGCACCGAGATGTTGATGATGTTGATCTCCGGGAGCCCCCTTCTCTTTGCGAAATAGGTGCCTATCTCCCTGGAGATAACCGAGTTGTCGTTGACGATGAGGGCGACGTCCTCGTAGGTGATGAGGCCCCCGTAGAGGCCCCCCGTAACATTGGAGGAGAGCTCTCTCGGAGGAGGTACTCCCGCACCTGTCCCGTCCGTATCCGATCCCGATGAACCCTGGACAGCCATTAACGAGGTGGAAAGCAGGGTCATCAATAGTAATACAGGTATCAAACGGGATCTCATCAAGGTGCCTCCAACATGGGGATGATACCATTCATACATCTTGAATATAATCGTAACGGCTAAAATTGTAACCTTTCTAGCGCTTTTCGACCTCTCTCATTATGTTCCTGATCTCGAGGAGGAAGCTTGAAAGCGGCATCCCTTCCTCCCAGGTCATGACGAAGTTCCCCCCCTTTGTCGGCTGCATGGATGGTATCTTGGTGTTCAGGACCCTGGAAAAATATCGAAGCCCATTGACCGGCAGGGTGAAGACCCTCCACGGATCCCCCCTGACGCCTTTGAACCTGTACGCATAGATGGGGAATGTATTGGACCTCTGGCAATCTTCGAGGAACTGGTCAAGCTGCTCCCTGAGACGAGGCTGGCTCAGGTATATCTTTGGATGTATCGAGGACTTCACCTCGATGGGGAAGGAGAGCTCTCCCCTCAACGCCACCAGGTCAACGCCGAAGGAACCCGCCCCGCGGATCACCATGAATGGGTACCTCTCCGCGACATCGTATCCAAGGCATTCCAGTCCGGAGCAGGTCTTCTTCATCTTGACCAGGGCCTGCAGGTCCCCCTCGAGAAGCTTCTTGAGCTCCCTCTCGTAATCGACTCCCATCCGGACAATGATTTAATGGACGGGTATATAAAACAAGGGTAAGGGAGAGGGCCGAACCTACACCTTCTCGAGCCACGTCGGATCGGTTATCACCATCTCCTTCAGCCCTATGAGCTGTCTCATCAGCTTTCCCGCCAGAGCGGGGGTGGAGTACTTTTCCACCTGCGGGGAGACCTCCATGACGTCCATGGCAAGAACGTTTCTATGGAGCTCCTCCATGATCCGCAGGACGTCCCATGAGGTGAGTCCCCACGGTTCCGGTGTACCCGTTCCCGGGGCATACGCGGGGTCCAGGGAATCAATGTCGATCGAAAGGTATATCGGTCTGTCCCGGATGGAATACCCGCTGTCCCAATCATCGATGATCTCGGTGATGCTCATCGTCTGGACCTGTCTCGAGGTGACGAACCTGAGGCCCATTCGATCGGCATCGGCCACCTCTTCCGAGCATCCGGATCTTACGCCGATAAGGAATATCGCGTCCTCCCCCCATCTTTCAAAGAGTCGCCTGGTCACGCATGCGTGGGAGTGCGGGTTGTCCAGGTACTGGTCCCGGAAATCGAGGTGGGCGTCGAGGATCACCGCCATCCCTCCCTTCTTGTGGAACTGCTCCATGAATGCGTTGACGGATGCCTCGGTGACGGAGTGTTCTCCGCCCATCATCAGAGGGATCTTTCCCTCGTTCAACAACAGCGAGGTGATGTTGTGCACATCGGTCAACATCTTGGACTGGCCTTCAGGTGTGTTCTCAACGACGAGGTCCCCGATGTCGGTTATCGCAACGTTCTCGAGCTCCACATCGACATCCATGAGGTAGGTCTCGAAATTGTAGGTCTCCACCCGGATGTGGTGAGGCGCCTCGGACGCTCCGGACCTGTGCGACACGGTTGAGTCGAACGGTACTCCGAAGATGGCATACCTTGCGGTCTTGAAATCGGAATGGGCGTCCGCGAAAAGGGGGTCGACCTCCTTCAGGTCCACGCCGTTGGACCTCATCTCTCTCCCTTCAGACCCTGGTGATCTGTCTGCGGCCCATGGCATCCTGATAGGACACTTCCTGACCTGCCTCTATCTTGTCCCGGAACTCCTCGGGGATCTCGATATTGAACATCTCGAAGGTCTCCATGTCCATGAGCTGGGCTTCGGTCCCCTGGATGGATACCACCTGGGCGGTCCTCTTCTCGATCAGGGGGACCTGGACCTTGTGTGTGACCGGGGAGACCATGGATTTCTTCGCGCCGGAGAAAATTCCGATCGCCACGATACGGGCTTTTGCCTCGCCGTGTTTCCCCGGCTTGGAAGTCGTCAGTTCGATGATCTTGCAGGGCTCGTCGTCTATGACGAGGTACCTGTTCACCTTGAGTTCCCTCACCTGCTGCATGGTCCAGGACATTCTTTACACCCCAGCGGACTTTGAAGTGGATAAATGGAATTGCCTTATAAATATTTTCAAGAAAAAAAAGAAAGCCCGGGGCGGGCCGGGCTAGGTCTTTCATAGGAACCTGCGTATTATGAAGAATACTATCTGCCACGCGACAGATGACACGATATATACTGCGCCAAGAGCGATAGAGATTATCGCCAGTTTCTTATCTCCTTTGGTATCCATGGCGATCTTGGCGATCCCTAGTCCTATGGCCGCTACCGCGGCTATGGAACCCAACCCGATCACTGGCCAGAAGAAGCAGGTAAAACACCAGACTCCCGAGATCCTCCATTCAAGAACGTCAATGATGATGCTCAGTAATAGTCCTGCAACAGCAAAAATTCCGCAGAACAATCCGATCTTCGCCAGTGTCGCAGCCTGTTTTTCCTTTCCTTTCTCGGATGATGCCTCCTTCTTGGACTTCTTCTTGGGTTTTTCCTCCTCATCCTCTTCTTCCATTTCCTCCTCATCATCCTCGTCTTCCTCGTCCTCATCATCCTCGTCTTCCTCATCCTCCGCCCCAGGATCCTCCTCGTCCTCCTCTTCCCCTTCGTCCCCGTCCACATCTTCCGTGTCTTCCTCCTCGTCCTCCTCCGCCTTCTTTTTCTTCTCCGTATCCTCCTCCACTTCAATATCGTCGTCGAACTCAACATCTTTTTTCTTCGAGCCCTTCTTTACCAATTGAATACCCCCTGAAGAGTAATATTACCTTGTAATAATGAATTTTTTGGCAATAACAGGCCCAAAACCGAAAGCCGTACACATTGAAAAGGTCCATCGGGTCATGTGTTCCAGGCAAGGCTGAATATGATCCAGCCTACCCAGACCACGACCATGATCATGGAAAGGACAAGGGCCAGCACTGCCGTCATCTTGCGCTTCCCGGGACCTATGTAGAGCGAGACGACCGAAAGTATTATCCCGAGGATTATCAGGACCATACTCAGGGGCAGAACGAAGGCCAGGCATACGATCGATGACACTTTGTGGAATGTAAAGGGTATGTAGATAGCCCACAGGACCAGAGCAACCATGGAGACGATAAGGGCCACCAGTGCCGGGATCCCCCCGAGTTCCAAGCTCTTCTTCCTCGCCTGCTTCTCCTTCTTCCTGACACCCTTCGGAGGCATTTCTATTCCACCCCTGGTCGGATCGACCAAACATGAATGTGCTGCATGTCTATTATATCTTTACCGGAAGGAGGGATCATGCGGCAGATGACAGAATGAAGACCGCCAGCAGGAAGTACATGCCCATCATCACCCAGTAGAGAACGGAGAATATCAGGGCAAATACGGCCTTGGACCTGTTCATCCCCGCCCCGAGGGCGAGACCTATGATCCCGAGGGTGATCCCGGTCAGGGAGAATATCGATCCAAGGACCCCCAGCCAGCAGCCTGCAAAGGCCACTAGGCCGATCTGCAGTATTGCGACGTCGAGAATGAAACCCCCCATGAACAAAAGCCCCATTACGGACGAGAGGAGCCCGAAGATGAACCCTATCTTCGCAACGGTCCCGCCCCTGGCCCTCGGAACGACAAGGACCTCCCTGGAATATTCGACCCGCCTCATCCTCACAGCGGAGTCTTCGTCATATGTTCGGGCCCGATCCCGGTACGGACGGTCGCTGACGAGCGGGTCTCCGGGGGTCGCCCTCCCGTAGGTCGTTGTTTCCTTCTCCCCTCCGCCGAGGCCGCCTCCGCTCACCTCGTAGTCATGCTCCAATTTCCTGCCGTTGTACCTGTCAGGACCCCGCCATTCGGCATCGGCCCCTTCCTCCTCATACATGATATCCTCTCTACCGCATTGTGCGGAACGGATCAAACACCGGTAATGACCTCACGCTCCTGGGCCATCTCAGCCTCCCTGGCCTTTGTCCGCCCCCAATCATCCACTACCTTGGCGAGCCTTTCCACACCGACCACTATCTTGTCGTCGGCGGGATGGGTGAAGTTGAGCCTCATGCAGTTCGTTCCCGAGCCGTCGGCGAAGAAAGCGCTCCCGATGACGTAGGCAACGTTCTGCTCGATGGCGTCGCTGAACATGTCGGTGGTGTTGATGTTCTCGTTCAGCGTTGCCCAGAGGAACATCCCGCCCTCGGGTACGGGCCACCTGATGTATTCCTTGGGCATGAAATCGTCCATTGCCTTCGCCATTATCCTCTGCTTCTTTCCGTAGAGCGATATTATCGTGCTGAGATGCTGGTCGATGTAGCCACGTTTCAGATACTCCTTGGCGACGTACTGTGTGAACGGCGGTGTGCAGAGGTCGACCGCCTGCTTTGCGATGACCATCTTGTCGATAACAGACTTCGGACCGAAGGTCCACGCGATCCTGAAACCGGGAACAAGCGTCTTGGAGAACGTTCCGAGATAGATGACCCTGTCGCCGTCATCCATTGACTTGAGCGGAGGGAGGGCCTCGCCCGTATACCTCAGCTCCCCGTAGGGATCGTCCTCGACCACTACGAGGTCGAACTCGTGGGCCAGGTCGATGATCTTCTTCCTCCTCGAATGGGACATGCTGACCCCGGCCGGATTGTGAAAGGTCGGAACGGTGTAGAGGAACTTGACGAAGATGTTGTGTTTCACGGCGTTCTTGAGGTATTCATGGAGCTTGTCCACCTGTATCCCGTTGTCATCCAATGGTATGGATATCACCTGGGGCCCGTAGACATTGAATGCGTTGAGTGCCCCTAGATAAGTGGGGGCCTCCATGATTATGGTGGATGCAGACCCTATGAAAAGCCTCCCAAGGAGGTCAAGTCCCTGCTGGGAACCCGTCGTGACCAGCACGTTCTCGGCATCGCCGTCGATGTTCCATATCTTCTTCAGCCTCAGGGCTATCTGCTCCCTGAGCTCGGGCACGCCCTCGGTGGAGCCGTACTGGAGCGCCTTGCTGGGTTCGTTCTTCAACAGATCGCAGACGATGTCCTCGATCTTCTCGATCGGGAAAGCCAGCGGGTTCGGGAGTCCGCCTGCAAAGGATATTATATCCGGCTTCTGGGTAAGTTTCAGAAGCTCGCGGATGACAGACGCTTTCATCTTGTTAGCCCTGTTGCTGAAGAGATTCTCGTAACGCGGGACCGTCATTTCCTAACCTCCTTTCAATTCCCTGTTCCGGGGGTTCTTCAATATAGGATATGGAGAGATAGTCCATTAATATATCGGTCGGTCGGAAACTGTGCAAGGCGATATCCAGGGGATTCAAACCTCTGCGTTCCAGATCTGGTCCCCGACGTAATGCATGGTCTTGATCGCCTTGCCGGAGTCAGAGGGGCCCATCTCCGGACCGGGTATGAGCGCTCTACCAACACAGAGGGGTCTGTGGTTCCTTTCGTCCCTGACCCAGACCAGGTCGCCCTTTTCAATTTCCGGGTCGGCCTCGGTGATACCCGGGGCCATGACGTCGGCGCCGTTGGCGAGGAACCTCACCGCACCCATGTCCACGGTGACCCATTTCCGGGTCGGTTTGAGTTCCAGGATGCCCTTGAGCGTCAGCATGAAGCCGCCATCTTCCTCCAGGCCGATGACCTTTCCGTCAAGGATGTAGGACCTCTTGCCTTCCAGGGTGCCTGATTCGAGGTCTATGTCCTCGATGCCGTCCACTCCCCATTCCTCCTGGATCCAGGCCAGGACCTTCCTCGATTCCTTCGACCTGAGCCGCGCCCTGTGCTTGACCGACAGTTCCTTCATGCCATGGGATAGGTTAGGGAGGATTTTACCGTTTCGCGGTGTATCCAGATTAAATATGCGGTAATCCTTCATGCGGCATGGACCCCTTCGAGTACCTCGAGTCAAGGGGGCATTTCAACATCAATCCGGGCCTGGGGAGGATCGACAGGGTCCTCCGCCATTTCGGGTCCCCCCACCTTTCGATCCCCGCCGTTCATATCGGGGGGACGAACGGCAAAGGGTCCACCGCCGCCCTGGTCGAATCGATACTTGGTGAGTTCCCTCTCAGGACCGGCCTCTACACGAGCCCTCATCTGGTAAGTATCACCGAGAGGCTCAGGATCAGCGGATCGGAGATCGAGAGGGCGGAACTGGGGAAAGCGATGTCCAGGGTGATGGAGCTGGAACTTGACGAGGAGCTTACCTATTTCGAGCTCGTCACCGCCGCATCGATGCTTCTCATGGAAAGTACCGAGGTCGATGTCAACATATCGGAAGTGGGGATGGGGGGAAGATGGGATGCCACGAACGTGCTTGAGCCCCAGGCCATCGCGATCACGAGCATATCAATGGACCATATGGAGCACCTGGGGGACGATCCCGTATCCATAACACTTGAAAAATGCGGGATAATCAAACCGTCCACCCCCGTTGTCGCAGGGGAGGTATGCTCACTCCTTGAAGAAAGGGAGAGATGCTTGAGGACCATACTGGACCAGTGCACCCATAACGGCTGTCCCGTGGTCCTGGTCTCGACAAGGGATGGCGTGGCGAGGAAGAAGGAGCTCCTCTCGTCCTACAACATACCCGACTGGAGGATCATCTCGGTCTCCGGAGAATCCGGAAAGATGGGGACGAAGGCAAGGTTCGAGATGGTCCTTCCGGTGGACCGCGGTCAGGTCGAACCGAAGTTCAGACTTCTGGATGAGATCGTTGCCGGGGAGTTCGACATTCCCCTTCTTGGGCCTCATCAGGCGATCAATGCCGCCATTGCGGTCTCCCTGTCGCTCCTGGTGCTTCCGTTCGGCCTCTCGCATTCACGCCTGAAGGGGGGGGACACGAGCGCTTTGACAAGCCTCATCTCGGGGGAGACGGACGGGGTCCATAAGGAGTACCCGGTGAAAGAGCTTGGGGAAATGGTCAGGAGGGGGCTTTCCAGGGTCCGGCTGATAGGGCGGATGGAAAGGTTCATGGACGGAAGGAATGAACTATACGTGGACGGAGGTCACAATATCGAAGCCGCGCGTTCGATAGCGTCATCGATCCGATCGATCCATTCCGGGAAGAAGGTCGTTCTCCTGCTGACCATGATGAGGGACAAGGAGGTCTCCGATTTCCTTCGGAACCTGGACCTCGATATCGGCTCGATCGTCCTCACATCCCTTCCGTACGAAAGGTCCATGGGTCCGAAAAAGCTCCTAGAGGGGGTTGTCAGGGCGGGTAAGAAGGTGGAAAGCCTGCACATCCGCCCCGATATCGGCGAAGCGGTGGACCTGTGGAGGAAAAGCGTCGGTGAGAACGAGATCGGACTTGCCACGGGGTCGTTCTATCTCTATCGGTTCGTGGTGGATGCACTGAGAGATCAGAACGTGTAGTCCAACCAATCCCTCCCCTTCTGGACCATGGTCAGTCCTTTCCTTATCAGAGGATAGAGCTCGGGTCTGGTGATGGCTTCGAAAGCTATCTTCCTCCGATCGATGGTCTGGATGTCGCGTCCCTTTGCCAAAGAGGTTATTCCGTCCAGGTCGCGGTCGCTCAAGGAGGCCAGGAAGTCGCGCCTTTTAACGTTCATCATGGAGAAGCCAGGGTGGGCCCTCAGCTCTCTGTCCAGGTCCGGGAGGGCGCGGGTGTTGCCCGAGAGATGCTCCACCAGGGCCTTCGAGGCCTCCCTGCCGGAGACCATCGCGCAGTAGATGCCTCCCTTGGAGACCGGGTGGCTGAAACCTCCGCAGTCGCCAACGGCCACCACCGCCCTGCCTGTGAATTTCTCTATGGGGCCGCCGTCAGGGACGACGCCGCCGTGGTAAGACATGATCTCGCTGTCCCTGACCTTTAAAAGCCCCCTGAACCACGAGAAATGGTCCTTGAGGCCGTCCCTGGCCGCTATGCCGATGTTGACCTCCTTGCCGCGGGGAAAATACCAACCGTAGCCTCCCTCGAGCTCCGCTTTCACGTAGAAATCCATCTTGGTGGACGGGTCCGATCTCGAGACCTTCGCCCCGATGCCCCTCATCATCTCGACGTTCCTTGAAAGGCCGAAGGCGTGGTTTAGATGGGACATGGGTCCGGTTGCGAGAACGACCCCTCTCGCAGAATATACCGTATCTTTTGTACGAAGTCTCCAGACATCTTCCTTCCACTCTGCTCCGATGACGTTCGATGAAAGGCTGATCCGGCAGCCCTCGGCCTCGGCAGTATTTGCCAGTTCGAGATCGAACAGCCTCCGGTCGATGCTGAATCCCTTAGTCCTCGATCCCACATGGTCCCCCGACGGAGAGAAGAGTCGGTAGCCGTCGATCGGGTGTACGATCCATTTCCCCTCTCCGATCCCCGAATAATCCAGCGTTCTGTCGGAGATCCCCTCTCCGCACTGGACAGGTTTGCCAATTTCCGGTTTGGCCTCCAGAACGAGTGTGGCCATTCCCATCCTTGCGGATACCGCAGCCGCCGAGGTTCCAGCCGGACCTCCGCCTATAACGATGATATCATAATGTTCCGAACCGGGTTCCACCATGCTGCCTCCAACAGGTCACGGTCCCGTCGAACTCTCTATTGGATTTTAAAAATTTTCCAGTTTCAATCCTCAAAGATGTCCTTTATGTATTCCCGGCCCTTGTTCTCGACCAAGGGTCTGTAATCCTCGCTGATGTAGAAGCATTTCATCTGGAGGGAGAAAATGCTCGAATCAGACCTTATCATCCGGTTCATCCCAGACCACCGACTGAATAAATTGGACTGAGCGTTTATAAACGTTTCTCCGCTTTGTGCGTACGATGACCCCTTTTCTCTGGCCTTTTTAAAAAACCGGGATGGCAGGGGTGGAAATCGTTACGAAAGCCGGGTCATAGGAAATGTTTTATCAGGAAATCGCAATACAGCGGAGATTTCTCCTCGAGGCAGGGATTTTTATGAGACAGGCAGTAATCGTTTCGGCAGTCAGAACGGCTCAGGGTAAGTTCTCCGGAGCTTTGAAGGATTTCACGGCCACCAAACTTGGGAGCATCGCGATCAAGGGGGCCATCGAAAGGGCCGGCATCGGGCCGGAGGATGTGGACGAGGTCATCATGGGGAACGTTGTTTCAGCAGGCCAGGGGCAGAACGTGGCCCGCCAGGCCTCCCTGGGTGCGGGGGTCCCCGTGGAGGTCGGAGCCTTCCATGTTGACAAGGTGTGCGGTTCGTCATTGAAGGCGGTGATACTCGCGGCCCAGGCGATCAAGTGCGGGGACGCGGACGTCATAGTTGCGGGGGGCATGGAGAGCATGACCAACTGCCCGTATATTTTGGACCAGGCAAGGTTCGGCTACCGCCTCTTCGACGGGAAGATCATCGATTCCATGGTCAAGGACGGCCTCTGGGACGTCTACAACGACTTCCATATGGGGCACACGGGAGAGGTCGTCGCCGAAAGATGCCAGCTTACCAGAGAGGAGATCGACGAGTTCGCCGCATGGAGCCACCAGAAGGCGGCGAAGGCCACCAATGAGGGGTCGTTCAAGGACGAGATCGTCCCCGTGGAGATCCCCCAGAAGAAGGCGGACCCCATCATCTTCGACAAGGACGAGGGCATCAGGTACGACTCCACCGTCGAGGCCATGGCGAAGCTCAAACCGTTCTTCAAGGAAGGCGGGGTCGTGACGGCCGGGAATGCCTCCCAGCTGACCGATGGGGCTTCCGCGGTCGTCGTGATGGCGGAGGAGAAGGCCAAGGAGCTTGGACTTGAGGTCCTTGGAAGGATCGTTGACTACAACACCGTCGGAGTGGAGCCTGCCCACGTCATGTATGCGGTGGTCCCGGGAGTGAAGCAGCTTCTGGAGAAGACCGGGTTCACCATCGATGATATCGACATTGTCGAACACAACGAAGCGTTCTCGTCAGCATCTGTTGGTCTGATGAAGGAGCTGAACATACCCAGGGAGAAGTTCAACGTCAACGGCGGAGCCGTTGCCCTGGGCCACCCAATAGGTTCAAGTGGAAGCAGGATATTGGTGACCCTGCTCCATGCAATGAAGAGACTCGGAAAGCACAGGGGTCTCGCGACGATCTGCCTCGGCGGGGGCAACGCCGTGAGCATGATCGTGGAGAGAGATTGAAAGGTGAGAGAGATGGAAGTGAAGAAGATCGGGGTAATAGGTGCAGGTCAGATGGGGCACGGGATCGCACTCGTTGCGGCACAGGCAGGTTTCGAGGTCGTTCTCAACGATATCAAGGACGAATTCGTCCAGGGCGGCCTGGCGAAGATCGGGAAGTTCCTTTCGAAAAGTGTCGAGAAGGGAAAGATGGAAGCTTCCCGGAAGGAAGAGATAAGGGGAAAGATCAGGGGGGCAGTCGACCTGAACGAGCTCGCGGATGCCGATCTGATAATCGAGGCCATCGTCGAGAACCTCGAGATAAAGA
>JBLIRI010000058.1:0-13891 GCA_049472235.1 Thermoplasmatota archaeon
GGTGACATGTCCGGATCCACTACATCCGGTTTCGATCCAGTTGTCAACAATGTGAATATCTACAATACCACAGGGTGGGGGATCTTCGCTGCAGGCTCAGCCTCAAATCCTTCGATAACCAATGTAACCATCATTGGGAGCACATACAGAGGTGTCCAGTACTTCTACGGAGCCTCGGGAAGGTTCGATTGGGTCACCATCAAGAATTGTGCGGACCTGGGCATGACCTTCGATCCGGTCGTTGGGGGTAGCATGGTCACCAACTACGGGGTCTTCACGCACAACAATTTCGGATATTCAGCAAGGAGGGGTGGAAGCGTCACCCTGAACAACTGCAACCTTGACAATAATTTGGTGTACGGTCTGGAGCTTGCCCACGATACGGGTTATACCCAATCTATACTGGTAAACGGAGGTACTGCCAAGAACAACGGTATGGATGGTATAGGATCGACCTATGATACCGCCCCGGCCGTAATAAACAACATGGAGATCGCCTATAATTCCCGCCACGGTGTGAACATACCAATCCACGACAATGTGGATGTCACCCTCTCCGGGTGCAAGATATACAACAATGTGGAATACGGGGTCATCGATTACGGCTCCGGTGGGACTGTCTCCAACTGTATGATCTTCAATAATGGGTTGGGCAACATTCATATCGAGGGCGGTTCGGACATCGCCATCTCTCATTCCACGATAAATACAACCACCGCGAACAACATAATGGTCACGGGGTTGTCATCTCCCTCGATCAACCTCAACAACATAGGAAACGGTGATATCGGCCTCATAGTGGAGCAGGGATGCAGCGCTCAGGTGAATAACAACCAGTTCTTCGGTAACCGGCTCGGAGCTTGGATACAGGAGGACCAGATGACAATTGACTCGAACAACTTCACCAACAATGCCGAGACCGGACTTTATCTCGAGAAGGCGAACCAGCTAAAGCTCCGCAGGGGCATATTCGACAGCAATCCCGTTGGTATACTCATCGAGGGCGGTGATTACTCTGACCTCAAGAACGCGACCTTCAGAAGCGCATCCACGGCGGCGATACATTGCATCGAGGGCGCGAACATAACCCTGATGGAGGCCAGGTTGCTGTCCAACGCGAAGGATTTCATACTCGACGAGGGCTCCGTGGCCAAGGTTTACGAGATCAACATCCCGAGCTCACAGGTCCAGATCCTGGACCCTGATTCCGAGTTCTGGTTGTTCTGGAAGCTTTCGGTCATCGTGGCTGACAACGTGACCTTCGAGCCTATAGAGGCCGCCGATGTCATGGTCTACGGTTCCAACCTCGAGATGATCACCGAGGGAAAGACGGTATTCGACGGGTCCTTCATGGGATATATACCTGTATTGAAGATGCTGGGCCAGACCGTTGTCATCGATTACAATCCGATCAACATCACCATCGGTAAAGAGAACTACGTCCCCTATTGGGGCGGCGACGAGACGATGGATGCGAACATAGACAGGACGGTGCTCCTTTCCGAGAACAGGCCCCCGCTTCTCCCGCCGGGCAACGAACCCGCGGAGACCCACCAGAAGAGACCCACCATCAATTGGGGGGACGCCTACGACTGGAACGAGGATGTCATCAACTACAGGGTCAATGTGTACATGGATGAGCTTTACACCGGCGATCACATCGTCGAGGATGTCATCGTCAGGCCCTCCGAGTACACGTTCACGAAGAACCTCCGTTACAACAGGGTATTCTGGGTGGAGATAGAGGCCTTCGATCCCTGGGGTCTATCGGACTCCCTGATCTTCAGCTTCGAGACCACCAATACGGCTCCAACCACCCCAAATATCGGGTTCCTGTCCACTCCCGTCTCCACGAGGGATGACCTCACAGTTGTCATCCTCAATGCGAGCACGGACATCGACACGGACCCGGTCGACGACCTGTCATATCTCGTCGAATGGTATGCGTTCAAGGAGAACAGCTGGGTCCTCCTCGCGTCCGGCATCAACCTCACGACCCTTTCCTCGGACAAGACCAGCGAGGGAGAGGAGATCAAGGTTGTAGTCAAACCATACGACGGGATCGAGTACGGTATCGGGGCAAGCCTCACGATACCTGTCGTCAACTTCGTCCCGGAGGTCATCAGCGTACCTCTGGAGATAACGATGAACGAGGATGAGGTTGGAATAAACCTGGTCGACCTTAATACGCTGTTCCTCGACAGGGACGGGGACGACCTGGCATTCAGGGTCAAGAGCGAGAGGCACATTCTGGCATCCATCGATCAGGTCACCAACAACGTGACGTTCACTCCCGATCCGAACTGGGTCGGAACGGACTACGTCATCATCGAGGCCTTCGATACCAAGGTCCACGAGGAAGCATGGCCGACCATCAGGATCAACATTACCGTGGAACCCGTGAACGATCCCCCCATGATCACTCTTCTGAACGAGAGGTCGGTGGGGATCGGGGAGACGATACTGGTCCAGGGCGTCCAGGGCTCCACTCAGATAATATCGGTGGAGGCCACAGACCCGGATGAGATCTACGGTGACACGTGGACGTTCGACACGAACTTCCTTGAGATGGTGGGAGAGGGGGTCGTTCCGCAAAGCGACTTCCAGTTCGAAGCGAATACCGGACGCTTGTCGGTTTTCCTCTCAAACGCCCTGGTCGGCGAGGTCCTCTTCAACATCACGGTCAAAGACCAGATGGGCGAATCCTCGACGGTACAGGTCAGGTTGATCGTCGATAACACCAACGATGAGATGACGGACCCCGAGATAACCTCGCCAGCGGACGGGGCCACCCTGGAACAGCCCATTGGAGAAGGCATATCCTTCCAGGCCAGGGAGTGCTACGATCCCGATTTCGACATACCCAACTCCAACGAGCGGCTTACATATGAATGGTATTTCAGCGACGGGGAGGAGATCACCAACGCCGGCACCTCCATCATTCACCGCTTCGGCGTGACCGGGAACTATACCATCCGCCTTCTGGTCCGGGACAGTTTCGGGGCCGAGAAGGAGACCTCCATAAAGGTGTTCGTGAACGTCCTCGAGGAGGAGAGGGATCCACCAAAGACCCCAGGCGAGGATAACTCGACCTTCATTGCCCTGATCATAATCCTGGTGGTGATCGGGATCATCTTCCTGGCGGTGCTCCTATTCTTCATCTTGCGAAGGGACCCGCTTGCGGACACAGCGGAGGCCGAGGAGCAGGCGCATGAAGCGCTCGTGGCGAGGCAGCAGCAGGATGCCCTCGAGGCCCAGGAAAGGCTCCAGGCGCTCCTGAGCGGAGCAGCATACGAAGGAGTATCGGGACCTGCGCTTCCCTCGGCGGAGGCACCGGACCTCGAGGCTCTTCCCGCGGCTCCCACGGAAGAATATCCCGAGCAGGAGCCGCCGATGGAAGGCTATCCCGAGCAGCCGCAGTACGACGCACCGCCGATGAGCGAGCCGCCGATGGAGGAGCCCCAGTACGAGCCCGCTCCTGAACCGGTCCAGCAACCTATGCAGGCAGCTCCGGCAGGGACGGTACCAATGCCCGAAGAACCACCCGCACAGGGAAACCTTCCAGCACCTGAAGAACAGCAGTAGAGAAGAATTATTCTATGGATAGCGCGGGGGGAGGATCGCCTCCCCCATTTTGTTTTATTCTCAGTGAATATGCTCGACGTCGCCCATGCTTATCCTTCGAAGGGATCCGTTCACGCTGAGGAGTAAAGCGCCGGACTGGTCAACTCCCAGTGCCTTGCCCTCTATCGATCCTTCGGGGGAGGCTATCCTCACATCTCGACCTATGGTTTCGGACCTTCCGGTCCAATCATCGAGTATGCCTGCGATGTCGCCCCCGATGAACCTCCTGTAGAGCATTTCCAGAAAACAGACAAGGTCCCGGAAGAGTCCCTCCATATCGACCCTGGACCCTTTGGCGTCCATGAGCGTCCCGGCAGTTTCGGACAGCTCGGGAGGAAGGTCCTTGAGGGTGAAGTTCACATTTATCCCGATCCCGATTATAACATGGTCCAACCTATCCCCTTTGGTGGAGGATTCAACAAGGATGCCGCAAACCTTCCGATCGTTCACCAGGACATCGTTGGGCCATTTCAACCGGCTGGGCAGCATCAGAGAGGCGGAGATCGACTTTGAGACCGCAAGACCAGCCATCAGGGGAAGAATAGATGCCTGGTCTGCTTTATTCCCGGGACGAAGGACTATGGAAAAGTATAATCCTCCGGGGGGTGAAACGAACGAACGGCCAGCTCTTCCCTTTCCGGAGGTCTGTGACCTGGCAAGAACAATGAGGCCTTCCCGGCATCCGCTCTCGGCCCTTTTCCTGGCAACCTCATTGGTGGAAGCAGCCTCTTCAATGATCTCTATCTCCCTGCCAATGACCGATGTGGAGGTTCCCCGGAGACTCTCCTCTGTTATCCGGCCCCCCATGGAAGCACCTCATTCGAATAGGGCCTTCATGAGGTCCATATCATAGACCATGGCGTTGAGGTTATCCTCCTTATCGACAACGGGGATCTGATCGTAATCCTTCATCCTCATGGTCTTGGCGGCCTCCCAGCAGGGGGCGAGCCTGTAAACAGTACTGAGGTCTGTGGCCATGTATCTCTCCACCGGTTCTTTTGGAAGCTGGATCTTGGCTTCCTGATAGTAGAGGTTCATGACGTTGCGGAGACCCTCCCATGTCCATGAATCCTCGTCCTCCGAGATACCAAGAGTGGTCAGTGTTATGTTCTCTCCAAGGAACTTGAAATCGAACAGGTCCCTGTCGGTGACGAGACCGCAGAGATGGCCTTCATCATCCAGGACCGGGAGCGCGTATACCTTGGACAGGTTTATCATGGTCGCGGCAACGTTCGCCGGTGTGTTCTTGTAGATGCATACGGTGGGTTTCGAAATGAACTTCTCCACCGGGAACTCCACCTTGTTCTTCTCTACGACCTTCAGGACATCGGATGGTGTCACCAGACCTACCAGCTCGTTCTTCTTGACCACCGGGAGTCTCCTGACGTCCTGTTCCCACATCATCCTTGCTGCCTTTTCAACCGTTGCAGAGGGCGAGATCGTGGGGACGTCCCATTCCATTATAACGGCAACCTGCTCCTCGCCAGGGTTCTCGAAGATGTTCTTTCTGGTGATTATGCCAAGGACCTTTCCGTCCGAATCCACCACGGGCATTCCTGTTCGTTTGTGTTTGACAAGGAGCGAAAGCACCTCCTCCCTGGTCGTAGGGAGTTCGGCGACCACCGGGTCCTTGACCATGATCTCGGATACGTTCATATCCATACCTCCAGCTGACGGATCGACAGTCCAGATGATGGATTAGATATTAAATGGTTACTGGTCCCATTTTAGGACTTTGTACATTCGATGTCCGGAGTGAAGGAGACCAGGGAACGGTCGGTGAACCTGACAAGCTGGGAATATGGGTCCCTCTTCCATAACGACCCCGGTGGATGGTCCAGGACGAAAAGATGTCCGGGATCTCCCTTGCGGGGCCACCCTCGCTCCCACCATTTGGTCCATGGGGGCAGGTGATCCCAGACACCGGACCCCTTCATCGACATGCCCGTGGCCATCTCGAAAACAGTTTTGGAGGCCTCGGAACCTTCGACACCGTGCTTTCTGATCAGCAGCCAGGCCGACTCCATATCCCTGAACATGTCCTGCTTTGATGAGATCGCGTTATCCGTTCCGATGGTTATCATCAGCCCTCGGTCCATCATATCGCCGATAGGAGGCTCGAGACCGTATGCCAGGTTCGACCTCGGACAGACCGTTACCGGTATCCTCTCATCGGAAAGCGCGGTCCAGTCATCCTCCGTCCCCGATATCATGTGCACGATATGATCGGGATCCAGGTCGATTATCGCATCAATATCCTCCCGGAAGAGCTCCGAGGCATGTATGCTGAAGACCTTCATTCTCTCCCTTGTCAGCTGCCTGAGGTCATGCAGACCATCCGTCAGGGACGGCTGGCCGATCCCGCTGCTTTTTTCAAGGACCGCTGAAGGATCGTCCCCCTTCTCTATCCTTGCAAGGGGGCATATCATCGGGCCTCCTCCCTGGACCGCCTCTGAAAGCAGTTCCAGACCTTCAGCTCCACCCTCCCTGTAATCAAGTATCATTGTTACAGCCGGGTAGACTTCCTCTATCGAAGCCCTGATGGATGCTATCTTCTCCTCCCTTGATGCGGAAGAAAGGTAGCGGTGCTTGACCCCGCCGGGAAGGACAGTCTTTTCCAGGGAGGGCGGGAGGAAGCCCCTTGCCCCGTGGTCTCCCAGATGAGTGTGCATGTCCATCAGACCCGGCAATATCAGACCCTCGTGAGCAACGTCCCCCGAAAGGTCATTCCCCATCGAGTCGGACACCTCAAGTATCCTTCCATCTTCCAGCAGGACGGCCCCCTCGCTCCAACCATCGGGATATAGTATGTGGCCGCGGAGGAGGTGGCTTGTCATCGAGGTCCGATAGCGTAGGTTGGATAACAATTTTGCGAAGACCTGCATATTGAAAGGGATTGCTTCCAATAATGTTATGATAATGCAGTTCCTTAACCGAACAGGATGAGGATACTCCACGTCAACAACCAGGCATCCGTAGGATTTCTGCTGTCGAGGGCTCAGCGTGAACTCGGCCATACCTCCGACCTTCTGGCGGTCAGGAAGCAGACCCAGAGGCCTCCGGACTTCGAGGCGGCCGACGTGAAGGACGTCTTCATCAAGCTCATGAAGATGGCTCCGAAGTACGACCTGATCCACGTTCACGGCGGGGTGGGGATCTCAGGGGTCGGCCTTCTCCCATTGAAGGCGGCCGGGAAGAGGTTCTTCGCCCATTACCACGGCTCCGAGCTGAGGGAGAATATTCAGACCTCCTTCCACTTCGTATGCGAGAAGCTGTTCGTCTCCACACCGGACCTTCTGAGATATGCGGACAATGTTTCGGGAAGAGAGCTCATACACATCCCCAACCCGGTGATGATGGAGGGGGTCGTCCCGGTGGACTGGTCGTCCAGAATGGAGGGGCTGGAAGGAGACTCGCCCTTGCTGGTATCCCACATGCCCACAAGACGGCACGTCAAGGGGACCGATCACGTGATCGAGGGAGTGGAGGAGGCAAGGGCCAAGGGGGCCCATATCGAGCTCGATATTATCGAGGGTGTCTTCGTTGACGAGGCCATGGCAAGGCTCGAGAACTCCCACATATGCGTGGACTGGATGTCGCCTGATTACGATATCCATGGTGTAGTATCGGTTGAGGCCATGCTCCGGAGGATACCGACCGTGTGCAATATCGACAGGTCGATGTACCCGGAGGATATTCCCATCATCGCCTGCAGACCCGAGGGCATGGGGAAGACACTTTTCGACCTGTGGGAAGGCCGGAGGGGCCTGCCCGAAATCGGGTCGAGGTCCAGGGAATACGCGGAAAGGGTCCACGCTCCCTTGACAGCAGCAAAAAAAATAGAGGAGTTCCTCTGAAGGAGAGGTTATCACATGAAAAGGATCAGCAAAACGGCCGTGATCCACGAGAACGTGGAGCTCGGGGCGAACTGCACGATCGAGGATTTCGTCGTGATAGGGTCGGCTGTAAAGGGGGACGAATCCCAACCAAGGACGGTCATAGGCGATGACGCCGTCATCAGGTCGCACACCGTGATATATGCCGGCAACGTGATCGGGGACAGGTTCCAGACCGGAAACAAGGCAAATATCAGGGAATTCAACAATATCGGCAGCGATGTCAGCATCGGAACGCTGTCCATGGTCGAGCACCATGTCAGGATAGGTGACGGAGCAAGGATACATTCACAGGTATTCGTTCCGGAGTTCTCCATTCTCGAGGAAGGCTGCTGGCTTGGTCCGAACGTGGTCCTGACCAACTCCAGGTACCCGATGACAAGGCTTTCCAAGGACCAGCTGGAAGGGCCGAAGATCGGAAAGGGCGCGAAGGTCGGTGCGAACTCCACCCTCCTTCCGGGAGTCACCATTGGAGATGCCTGTCTTATAGGGGCCGGTGCCCTTGTGGTCCGTGATACTGTCCCCCATGGACTCTATCTTGGGAACCCGGCAAGGAGGATCGGATGGATGTGCGTATGCGGGTTCCCCCTGAAGCCCTACGGCGAGGAGCAGCACTGCAGCGACTGCGGAAGGAGATACAAGGAGCGCTCCGGAAGGGTCGTGGAGATCTGACAGAGGCGTTGCATGGACATCGAGAGGACCATCAAGGAAGCTCCGCTTGCGGTCTTTGATTTCGACGGAACGCTCTTCAACGTCAATATTAACTGGCAGGAGGTCTACGAGAGACTGTCCTGGATCTCCAGGGAATACGGGCATATCGGGATGTTCAGCTCGCTCTCGGAAGCTTTCGAATGGTCCGGGAAGGTCTACAGATCCAAGGAACGCCTCGTTGACGCGCAGACGGACATGGAGCAGGGTGGGATCGAGACGGTCACCGGGATCCCAAGAGGGGTGAAGGCGGTAAAATGGAGGCTCGAGAGAGGTCTCAAATGCTCCGTTCTCTCCCTCAATACATCATATACACTGGACAGGATAGTTGGGAGCTGGGGGTTCTATCCGGTAATGAGCATAGAGAACGTGGAGAGGCCAAAACCCGACCCCGAAGGATTGCTAGTAATATTGAAGGCACATAAGAAAAGGCCCGACGAAGCTGTTTTTATAGGTAATTCCGATATCGACAGGATGTGCGCCGAAGCCGCAGGGGTCCCTTTCGTGCACATAGACGAGATCAAGGAGGAATGGTTCGGATGAAGGTTCCGCTCAACAGGATGTATGTGGACGATGAGACCAGAAAGGCGGTCATGGAAGTTCTCGAGAGCGGAAGATATGTCAAAGGACCCAAGGCAGAGGAGCTCGAATCGATCTTTCGGGGGCTCGTAGGGGCCAGGAACGCCGTCAGCTGCTCTTCCGGGTCCACAGCCCTCATGCTGGCATTCAGGGCTCTGGGGGTCGGGAAAGGGGACGAGGTCATACTACCGTCACATACCTTCATCGCATCCGTCAACGGTTTCCACCACTACGGGGCCGTCCCGAAGTTCGTGGATATCGACCCCGACACCTACACGATGGACCCCGAAAGGGTCAGGGAGGCGGTAACGGAGAAGACCGCGGCGATCCTTCCTGTACATATCTACGGTCATCCCGCAAACATGGGTGAACTGGGAAAGATCGCCGGGGAGGAGGATATTGCCCTTATCGGGGATGCCGCCCAGGCCCACGGGGCGCTTTTCAACGATGCTGATGTGGGCTCCCTGGGAGACATGACCTGCTATTCATTCTTTCCTTCGAAGGTCGTGACCGTTGCGGGAGAGGGGGGCATGATCACCTGCGAGGATGAGGAGCTGGCCGGCGTCTTGAAAGCTCTGAGGAACCACGGCAGGTACGAGGGGGAGAGGGATATGTCGGCGATGCCGGGGTTCAACTTCAGGCTTCCCGAGCTCCAGGCTGCCGTCGGGATCGTTCAGCTCGGTCACATGGAGGAATGGATCGAGCGGAGACGGGAGCTCGCCAGGGCATACAACGAGGAGCTGGAGGGATTGGATTGGCTGACAACTCCCGTCGAGAAGGAATGGGCCAGGCATGTGTACTACCTGTATGTTGTCAGGGCGCCGGAGAGGGAGGAGCTCTCCGAGCACCTCGCATCTAGAGGGATCTCGACCGGGGTCCATTACCGGGTCCCGGCCCACAGGATGCCCTATTTCAAGGACCCTCCGAAACTGCCGGTCACCGAGAGGATCGTGGACGAGATACTATCCCTGCCCATGCACCCCCTTCTGACGGAGGAGGAGCAGAAGCACATCATAGAAGCTGTGAAGGGGTTCAAACCCTGAGAGGTGTTAGTGTTTGAAGATAGCCCACGTGGTATCGTATTTCCAGCCCGAGTTCGGGTACGAGGAGTACTTCTCGGCCAGGGAGCAAGCTGCCCTGGGCCACGAGGTCCACGTGATAACCTCCGATCGTATCTTCCCCTTCCGCAACGTCGAGAAGATGCTTTCGGACATCAGGTCGCCTTATAAGGATAGGAAGAGACCCGCTGGTGTGGAGGAGATGAAGGGTTTCACCGTCCACAGGTTGAAGACCTCCTACGAGGTTCTCTACGATTTCCTGGTGTACAAGGGGATAGAGGGGAAGCTTGAGGAGATAGGACCCGATGTGGTCCACGCCCACAATCTGTGGACCTGGGGGGCGAGGTGTGCTTCCAGGGCAAAGGACAGGCTCGGCTACAGGCTGATCATGGACGAGCACGGTTACGCGACGACCTATGACCAGAGGAAGACATTTCGGAACTTTCTCCTGGACAAGGAGTACAGGTTGCTCCGGGCCCCCATAGCGAGGCGTTCCCTGAAGAAAGCGGACGAGGTCGTTGCGATATGCGCGGAGACCGTGGACTTCCTGAAGGATTTCTACAACTACGACAGGGCTCACATGATACCTCTTGGGATCGATCATCGGAAATTCTCGACGGACAGCAATGCCAGGGCAAGGACCAGAAAGGAGCTGGGCATAAGGGAAGGCGAGTTCCTGCTGATAACCGCCGGGAGGCTTGACAGCGCCAAAAGGCTCGAGCACTTCATCGATGCGGTGAACGTCATGGAGCGGGAGGACATCACCTTCCTTGTCGTGGGACAGGGGGACGACCGCTACCTGGATATGCTGAAGAAGAAGGCCGGACCGAAGGTCCGGTTCCTGGGTTTCAAGAGGTCCGACGAACTTGCGGACCTGTACCGGGCAGCGGACCTTGGATTATGGGGGAAGGCGTCGATCACTATCAGGGAGGCCATGGGATGCCAGCTTCCGCTGGTCCTCTTCGATGAGCCGAACATGAAGGACCTCCTGAAATGGGACAACGGAGTATATGTGAAGCAGGAGCCCAAGGCCATTGCAAAGACCGTTTCGGAGCTTTTGGACGATCCCGTATCAAGGGAAAAGATGGGTCTGGGGGCAAGGAAAGGGGTGGAGGAGGAACTCTCGGTAGAGGTCGAGGCGAGAAAACTCCTGAACCTTTATTCCTAGAATGTTTTTTTATACGGCCCCAACCTTCCTCCCCCGGGAGCGTTCATGAAGGACATCAGGTTCGCAGTGGTCGGATACGGCAACATCGGAAGCAGGCATGTCAGGTTCCTCAAGGACCTTGAAGGGGCGGAGATAACCCTTGTATGCGACGTCAAGGAGGACAGAGCAAGGGAGGGTGGGGAGGAAGCCGGGTGCCGTTTCGTGACCGACTTCAAGGAAGTCCTCGACGCGTCGAATGTGGACGTGGTCGACATCTGCACCCCCTCCGGTCTCCATGCGGAGATGTCCATTTCCGCCATGGAGGCGGGGAAGCATGCGATCTCTGAAAAGCCCATGGCCCTGAACCTTTCCGAAGCCGACAGGGTGATAGAGGCGCAGAAGAGAACGGGTATGAGGTACTTCCTGGTGAAACAGAACAGGTACAATCCGCCCGTTGCGGCGTTGAAGGAGGTCCTGGAGCGGGGGAAGCTCGGGGAGCTCTTCCTCATCACCTCCGACGTGTTCTGGAACAGGAGGAGGTCATATTACGATGATGAGGACTGGAGGGGGACGCTTTCACTCGACGGGGGGGCCCTCTTTACCCAGAGCTCCCATTTCGTGGACCTAATCCTGTGGCTGTCGAAGAGGCCTGTCATGGTGGAGGCCTCAATGACCAATAAAGACCACCCGTACATAGAGACAGAGGACCTGGGGGCCATCAAGATCACCTTCGAGGACGGCTCCCTGGCGATCATGAACTACACCACCGCCATCTACGAGAAGAACCTAGAAGGCTCCATCACCGTACTCGGAACCAGGGGATCGGTGAAGGTGGGGGGGAAATACCTCAACGAGCTTTCGGAATGGAACGTTGAAGGAGTGAACAGGCCCGAGATCCCCCCGGGGGGGCCCCCGAACACCTACAAGGGAGGATATCAGGGGTCCATGTCAAATCACGACCAGGTCCTCCAGAACGTACTCGACGTTCTGAGGGACGGCAAGCAGGCGAAGGTATCGGCGGAGGAGGGGAGGCTGACAGTGGAGGTCATGCAGGCGGCGCATATCTCCGCGCTCGAGAAGAGACCTGTGAACCTTCCGCTTTCCGGCAAGGACCTTGAGTTCAATATCAGGACCAGCGTTCCGTTCCCCCAAAGGAAATGATCATTAAGGATAAGATTAACAGGAATGGCTTCCATATGAGGGCGGATGGCCGAGGAAGGAGTGAGGAGATTCTATCTTGAGGATAATCCGGTCCTCCTTCTGGAGATCCTTCTGAGAGGTTCTTTCCCTATCTTGATCGTGATTTTATCGGTTATCATATTACCCTCATTGGCCCTGGTCAATGAAGATCCTGACACGGTCTTTTTGGTAATCTCCTTGTCCACTGTCTGCGCTTTACCAGCCTATCTGTTTCTGATGGTCTTTACGTTCTTGATATTTGTTTTCCCCATGAGGAGAAGATCCTATGTCGATGTTTACACAAAACATCTGGAAGTCCTCATGAAGCGCGCGAAAAATGAGTTTGTCCGTAACAGGATCGAGTTAAAGAACATCGAAGCTGTCCAATTCATCAGTCCGATAAAGCTGGATGAGATCAAAAGAGTGGACGTATTCTTCAGGATAGGATTGAAACCAAGACCTCCAAGATTACCCAATGCGTACTACTACAAAATATCAAGACCGGATAATCTCATCGAGATCGATCTGCTTAAACCCATACCGATGTACTTCTTCCGCCAGGGGCCTTTTTTGTATATGGAAGACTCCACACCCAGCTCACGGGCTGTCAGGATAATGGACCGGGAAGGCGATCTTATCTCGGAAACATCCGGACAAAGGGTTCAAAGCACATTTGTGGAAGGAAGGTCAAGAAACGTCGCAGGCCCCTCAATAATGCTATTGAAAACAAATTACTTCTACATCAAATTGAAGAAGAACGAGAGGGATGAGTTCATCAAGCTGGTAAGGAGATCGGCTAGACTTCGGTCATGACCTATCTTCGCTACGAATGGTAATTGTTAATACCTTCAAGTAAATCATATTACCGATAGCGATGGTTGAGTTCGATAAGACGTTGGATGACCTTGCTGCGCTCTCACAATATATTTTATCCCATCAGGATGCGATGAAGAGGACACGTTGGGTCGGCCTGATCTTGTGGGCGATCATGCCGTTCGTCCTGGTCCTGTTCATGGTCCTAGTCATGGGTATGCCTCTGGAGGCGCTCCTCTGGCCTCCGATCACGATCTTCGTCCTCATCATGATAGGGTATTGTATTTACAACGCTCAGAAATATGCGATCTTATCAAGATTCATAAGGAATACGATAAAGAGGATCGCAAAGAAAAATGATTATTCCCGGGAATTGGGACCAAATGAGATCACGATAGGCCCCGACGGCCTTCATAGGAAGAACAGATACTCTGAAGATAAAACATCTTGGGAAGGTATAATCAGGATCGTCCAAACCAAGAACCACATCTTTTTCTTCGTCACCGATGTTGCCGGATACATCCTTCCGAAGCGAGCCTTCAAAACGCAAAAGGAGAAAGAGGATTTCATCAGAAAAGCAAATGAATTCTGGAGAAGATCGAGATAATAATGATCTTCCACAATGATCCAGGGAAAATATTCCTTGACCATAGATCCCTATTTCATTTTCTCCCGTATGATATCCTGTAGTGTCCCCATGGCGTCATCTCCCAGCATGAATGAGGTATAGTAAAACCTCATTGCAGACCATCGGCCAGTGGCGATAACCTTTGCCGGAGTGAGCAATTTGATGTAGAAAAGGTTCTTCGTGAACCTTGTGGGGTAGA
Source organism: Thermoplasmatota archaeon (assembly GCA_049472235.1). Taxonomy (GTDB): domain Archaea; phylum Thermoplasmatota; class Penumbrarchaeia; order Penumbrarchaeales; family Penumbrarchaeaceae; genus JAFGLL01. The sequence continues at coordinate 13,832 of JBLIRI010000058.1, forward strand.
TGAACGGATTGCCCTTTCCCATCTGGTACAGTAAACCGACCACTTTCCTGCCGTAATTCC
>JBLIRI010000059.1:0-13771 GCA_049472235.1 Thermoplasmatota archaeon
GCCGGCCGTGGGTGAGGACATCAAATGGGTCGATCCATTCGTGATCCTGTATCCTTCCTTCAGCACCTCGATCAGGCTCCAGAGCCACGGTGGCCTGTATGCATGCTTGTTGAACAGGGGCTCGACCAGGCTCTGGGACTGGATGTTCATGGGATTGATGGAGATCCTCGAGCCCGGGAACAGCGAATGGACCGCCTCTATCGAGGAAATACAATCCTTTATCGCGTCCCCTTCTCCCAGAAAAGGCGGCTTCAAAAGAAGATAGGTCTTGAGATGCGATCCGCTCTCGATGACCGTTCTGCCCGCCTTGATGTAATCCTGCCAGCTGAAACCCTTTCTTATGTGGGACCCCCTCACGAGGTCCGATGAGGATTCAAGACCGATGGCGATCTCTGCGCCCGCCTCCATTTCAAGTAATGGTGATAGTGACCTCTCGGAGATGAACTCGGGCCTTGACTCCACCAAAAGCCTGGCTGATGGTGATCTGCCGGAAATGCTCCTCGTGATCTCCTCCACGGCCCTGACCGGTACCTCGTCCGGATCAAGGAAAGATCCCGATGTGAATATCTTGATGTAGGTCTCATCCTGGTATCTTTCAAGGGCGGAATTCACCTGATGTATCAGATCATCGGCTGTGATATCTGGGAAGGTGGTGGAGTTGTAACCGCACATCGTGCAGCCGGTCCTGCTAGCCCAGGAGCACCCTCTTGTCTTGAGTATCATCACGAGAACATCCACTTCGCTCCCGTCGATACTGTCCTTCTCCTTCCAGACCGACAAGGGCCTTCCCAGGTCCTTTCCGGGTTCAAGTGGCATGTTGATCACCTGTCCATCGATATCGTGTAGATCTGCACATGTTTGACATCGCCGACCTTTGTCACCGACTCCGGGGATACGATGTTCCTGCTCAAAAGAAGATCGACGCAGTGGTCCCCCACGATGTTGGCAGAGGATACTTGACCAAGCATGTTGAGAAAGGTCTCATCGCTCACGAGATCGCCTCCGTAGAAATGCTTGGAGACCAGGAACTGGAGCTCGCCCATCTCCAATCTAACGCCAAGCAGATGATGGTCGCAGGCTGCCAGGACAAGATGTCCACTGGCGGAATGGAGCCTCATGTAGATCCGGGGGGAGCCTTCCATAATTACACATCCTAAAGTATACTGAACTCACCCGAACGAGGTTCGAATATCGCACCCTCGTCCTGGAGTTTCTTCAGGTACCTGTCAAGTTCTGTCTCGGTAATATTTCTATCCTTCGCTCTCTTGGATAGTTCGGACCTGGATATCTTCCCCTCCTTCACCTTTGATTCCCGGATTATGCTGATGATCTCGTACATCTTGTCCTTCTGGCTCTTGAAACCGGATCCCATGATGCCGTCGATGTCGTAATCACCGGATTCTGTCATGGCGACATCCTTCAACGAATTCTCCATCAACCTGATGGCTGTCTTTGCATCCGCTGTTGTCACCGAATTGCTGAGCCTTATCCTTGCCGAAGCTTCCGCCAGCCTTATCAGCGCTTCAAGCTGTCTTGCTGTCAACGCCACCATTCCGGAATCCCCCATCGGACCGGCACTTCTCTCTCTCAAGGACACGTAGAAATCTATGATCTCGGACATTGCCTCTTCCGTGAGTACGGGGAAGCATACCCTCTTCGAATAGGCGACGTATTTTCTCAGTTGTTCCGGTTCGATGGTGGGCATTGCCTCCTCGAGCTCGGGGTCCCCCGCTTCCACCATGGTCTCGTAGGTCCTGTCCCCGGTCCTCGACAGGCTGGCGAGCTCCCCTATCCTGTGGTGTCTTATTACCGAACTTGCCAGCTCCCTGTCCTTCTTGTTGTCGGGCTCATCGGTCATGGTAAAGATCAGGTCGAACCTTGATTTCAGAGGGGCGGGCAGATTGATCTGATCGTGTCTTCCTTCACCTGGTCTGAACCTTCCCTGTTTGGGATTTGCAGCCCCGAGTACAGAACATCTGCTCTGCAAGGTTGACTGTATCCCGGCCTTTGCTATGGAAACGGTCTGCTGCTCCATTGCCTCGTGCATGGCAGACCTGTCGGAATCGGTCATCTTGTCAAGCTCATCTATACAGGCAAGCCCCCTGTCAGCAAGGACCATCACACCGGCTTCTAGAGTATACCTGCCCTCCCCGAACTCATCCTTGACAACAGCGGCTGTCAGGCCCGCTGCGGATGCCGATTTTCCCGATGTGAATATGCCCCTTGGCGCAAGTCGGGCCATGTACGTCAATAACTGGGACTTTGCGGTTCCAGGGTCTCCTACCAGGAGGACATGTATGTCGCCTCTCCCCTTGGAGCCGTCTGGGAACTCCTTGGTCACGCCGCCGAAAAGCTGAAGCATCAGGGCTTCCTTGATATGGTCCATTCGGAAGATCGATGGAGCTATGGACTTCACGATCTTCTTGTAGATCGCAGGGTCCTTGGCAAGCATCTTGGCGCGGTCAACATCCTCCTCTGAAAGGTTCATCTCGTCGAAGACCTGGTCGTCAAGCTTGACATAGTTCCCCTGGAGGAATATATCGAAGACCGTCCCCCTGGTCTGGCCCTCCTTCCTCTGCTTCGCCTTGAGGATCCCGGTAAGATTTATCTTATCCCCAGGAGCAACCTTCCCGCAGAGGTCATCCTCGAGGATGATGGAGATCCTCTGCGGTTGATCCCCCCCTCTTAGCCCTTCGGGCATCTCCTGTATCTCGATCTTCTGGGAATCTATGAACATGGATTCGCCGATGATGAACTTGAACGTGGTGGAACCGGCCCTTTTACCGCATCCGCCATCATCCTTGTTGCATTCGAGAGGCTCCTGATAATGGAAGGGTTCCTGGGCGATCTCCTGCTTGAAACCGCATGAGGTGCATACGAAAGTACCGACCAGCAGTTTGGGCCTGACCTCCGTGACCTTTCTAACGAGCCCCTCCAGGGCTATGAACTTCGAGAGGTTCTCCGCACGCAGGTCCCTGATGCTTATCCACTGCTTCTTGTAGAGGTCCCTTATCCTCAGGGATATGGCGACCTTTTGGTCGGGCTCGAGGAGAGAGCTTATGGCTTGTTCTCCCATCTTGATGACCTGTTCAGGCAGTTCAAGGATCGCTTCGGCAAGTTCGCCGTTGACGTTGAAGATATCATTGAACTCCACCTCCAGCGAGCGGATATCAGGGTGGGAATCCGCGATGAACCTGACCTGTGGAGAAAGGTTCCTTATGGTAAAATAGTCCAGCCACAGCTGGTAGAGGAATTCATCGTCAACGAAACCTGCCATCATCATTCACCCTGAACCGTTAAAGAAAATTGCCCCCTTTTCAGGAGCATAGACCGGTCTTATATTTTACTTCTATCGTTCCAATGGAAGCACTGGCAGTTAAGGGGTGCCCCGGGAGAGAGGTGGCAGAAAGTGTCAGGTGAAGATTTATCATACCAAAACATCATGAAAGGCCGTGTACTGCATCGTAAAATGCCCGTTCTGTAAAAATCTTCAGGGCGGACGATATCCGGTAAAGGTCACAAAATGCAAGGTCTGCTCGAAGCGGATAGACCTTGAAAAAACCGGACTGATAGGCACTTATGAGGAACTGAAGGAAATGCAGGGAAACCTCATGGCCATGAAATGGAAGGGCGAAGATGAGGATGATCTGGTGGATGTTATTGCAAAGTCGGAGCCCACTGCTGAGGCAAAAAAAACGTCGAAGGGCAGGGACGGCATAAGAAGGGCAATATTGGAAAAGCTCGAAACAGACCATCCCAGGGACCTACTTGTCAAGGAATTGGCAAGTGAGGGAAATGATATCGAACTAGTGGAGATCGTCCTGGAAGAGCTGATAGAGAACGGCCTGGTCCATTATCCAAGATATGCTCTGCTCAGAAAGGTCGGAACGGTCAAGCGGTGAAAACATCTGCAAAGTCCTCGGAGATGTAGTAGTGGATGTTCCTGCCCTTTTTCTTCTTCTCCAGAAGACCGTTCCTTGACAGCTCACCCAGGTGGTAGGACATGTCCGTCTGACTCCTATCGAGGATCCTGGAGAGCTTCTTGGGAACGATCCCGGGATTTTGAAGTATTATCTCCATTATCCTGAGCTGGAAGGGGGAGATGTAATCCTTGATGGAGGCCTGTCTCCTGTATGAGCTTACATAGAAAAGTTTGTACTTCCCCATCTTTTTGGAGTATACCTTATCCTCTCTCTCAAGCACCCTTAGATGATGGACGAGGGAACCGTCGTTGAGGTCGAGGTTCCTCTTCAGTTCAGAATAGTTCGCCCCGGGTTTTGCCTTGAGATAACCCAGGATCTCATGCCTGACACCCTTCTCGATCTTGCTCTTCTTCAATTTCGAGTACAGCGGTATCAGGAGGCCGAGCATTTTGAACCTTAAGACCTCGCTTCGCAATCCGAAAACGGCAAGGCCGAAAAGTCCTGTGCCTATTATGAAGCTTGCTGTCGGCAGAATGAACGGGGGCAGGACCTCGGGATCCTCGGGAGCCGGGGAGATGAGCGGTGCGACATTCGGCTGTACATCCGTGTCGGTCACTTCTTCCCTGATCTCCTCCCCTTTCCATGTGGTCCCCCCGGTGGGGACATCCTTGGCACCTTCTTCCGTAACCGGTTGGTCCTTAACAGGTCCGACAGGTTCTTCGGTCTCTTCGACCGGAATCGGCGGTTCCTCTTCTGGATCGAAAAATGGATTGGGGAACACGATATTGTTATTGTCCTCTACGGACTCCAGGATCTCGTTGTAGGGGTCTATCATCAACGTGAGGTTCCTTGCCGAGGTATCGACCTTCCAATCGACGGAAAGCTCCTTGGAGCCTTCCTTGTAGATAGACGGGACCTGATAAATGCCCATGAACTTTCCGTCCTGGAGGAATGTCACTTTTATCGGACCGCTCTCTATCCCTCCTATCGACCTTATCGCAAAGGTCAGGGTCACCAGGTCCGTATTCTCCGCATCGGGGTTCGATATCATCAGATGGTCCGTTCTTGCTGTGATATCGAGATAATCCGGTTCTACGAGGAACTTCAGAGTGTTATCGGAGGGGAAATCCTCCTCGACCCTACCCTGCGGGTCCAGAACCACTCTGAAATCGGATGTCCCTTCCACGGCCTTCCAGGTCCATCTGATCTCTCTGGTTGAGCCCGCCGGAAGGTCCACATCGATATACTTCTCGACCTCTCCATTCCGGGAAACCTCGACCTGTACCTGGCCTTCATCCTCTGTCCCCTGATTGTATACCGTTGCGAAGAAGGTAACCGCCTGATTTATTATGATGGTATCAGGAGAATGCCTGAGGTCGCCTATGGATATGTCGTGGGCAGGTAACGGATCAAGGACAACGTCGTATGACTGGTCCGACGGATAGTTGTTGCCGACCCGGTCTGCAAGTTTCAATCTGACAGAAAGGTCATCCCCGGTGACATCCGGGACATCTATCTTCAATCTTCCATCCATCACCATATCAGGGCCGATAGGTGACCAGGGATGGACTATGGACCCGCCGTCGAACAACGCATACTCCATGCTCCCGAAATCCAGTCCGGAACCCTCTTCCACAAGGGCCCAGTCAAGATGAATGTCCCCGTTCTTCGAGGAATGTCTGAAATCCGCAAGGGTCGGGGGGGTCGAATCTATCTTGAAATCGAAGAAAGCCTTTCCCATCACCACCGAACCCGGTGGTGATTCGAAGACCGTGAATTCGAATATGTTCCTTCCGTCCATCCTCGGGACCGGAAGTGAAAAGGAAACCGTTTGAAGCTGTTCTCTGTTAGTGGGCTTGTATTCCCAGAACCTTCCGCTGCTGTCCTTGACGCCCACGATGATATCAGAAGGTGCGGGAGATACCTCCGGAGCGCCCTCGAAATGAACGATCATCTGCTGGAGAAGTATATTGACACCGCCTCTGAGGAAATGGTCCTCCGTCACTGCCGTCGGGTCCTCGACGCGGTATACCGGTTCTCCCCTCACCTCGATATCGGGTTCAAAGATATAGGCTTCCTCGAGGACCTTCCTGTCCCATCCGCCGTAAGGATCGACCACTGTCACCTCGATGTCCTTTGGTAGGTCCTTTGGGAATGACCAACCGAAGGAGAGGGCAAACCTGATCTCCCAGTGCCTGCTGCTTGCATTGAAATTTGCCTGCGTCCTCTGGGGATCAACGGTCAAGATCCCGGAAAGTCCATCGGATACCTTGATGGCCCCTCCGTTGAGATCCAGTGTGATGTTCATGCCGGACTGGTACTTGTCGAGATTCAGGGTGACCCTCTCGGGGGTGGGTCCGCTTGTCTCAACTATGAAATCAACAGGTGTGTTCGGGAATAACCTACCGGCCATAAGATGGTTGATGTGAACGTTCTCGATCTTGATCGTGATGTGCTTCATCTCATCGGAGCCGCCCCCCCCGCTGGAGAAGGAAATGGGCCCCAGGAAATCCTGGTAGGACCCTTGCTCCGTATCCCGGTAGGATATCATCTCGACCTCCTCGCCGGAAGCATCGAATGCCAACAGGAAAAGGAATGCCGTCATGAACAGCATGACGATCGCAAATGTCCTTGCCCGTGCAACCCTCATTTTTCACTCACCGAATCCTACCTGTACGTACACAACTTCTAAGGAATAATGGGTTAATAAGAGTTTCGTCCACATCAGCAAAATATCGGTCCAGACAGACCTATTCCTGGCGGTTGCCAAAAGGTGATGTCGGGGCAGGGGCCTCGGGACATAGAGACCAAATTTGTGGGGAAATAGCCGTATGGGAAGGGTCATAAGAACCGATCCCGAGATCCCGCCCCGAACATCTTTGCGATTGTCGACTTGAGCGTCGAGGACCTTTACGGCCGGTCCAGGGCCTTTGAGTATCGGATGAGAGGAAAGTGGTTGTGCCTTGGGGAAAATTCGGTCGGCACAACCGGGGTTTCAGATTCCTAATAGAGGTTTTATAGATGAGCTTCATCGCCAGGAGAGGGGGAAAGGAATTCCCCCTCGCCTTTTTTGCTATACGAACTCCGTTGCTTGGGTTTACGGATCACGAAGGTCGGGAAGCTGTAGTCGCTGATCCTGACAGCCTGGGCCTTCTGGTCCGAGAACGGCCTGAAGTCAAAGGGGATTCCGGGACCCGGGTCATTTCCCGTCTTCAGGAAATGGGTCGAGGAGATGACGTCCCGCACAAAGGCACGGGTCTTCTTCTCCTGGGCCCCGGAAGTGGGGTTTGTTTGGGGTTCAAGGTGTGTTATGGATGATCGTTTCAAGGGAGGTCCCCTGGTCTCTTTGCATGGTCTTTGTTCAGAACCGTTGCTGAGGGGAAAAAATCCGAGAAATATATATATAAAGATTTGAGAAAAAATTGATGTATTATATAAGGTTTGCTGAAAGATAGCGGGGCGGGAGACTACAGGGACGAAGGGGGCCCCTCGAAGACCATCCTTCCCCCTATCATGGTAGCTGAAACGGAGGAAAGGTCCTTTGTCAACACCGCGATGTCGGGGCGGGATCCTACCATCATATCACCGTACCACCCGGCTTCAAGCAAGGATAATCGGGCGGACCTCTTCGTGAATCCTTCCACCATCTCCCACAATTGCAGTCTCTGTGATGGTACCGGATGCTCCAGGCCCCCTTTGAAAGTAAACAACGGCGACGCCGGCATCATATCCGTCCCGAAGCACCAGGGCACCCCGGATCCGACGATGGACCTCAATCTGTTTAGGTCATCGGACCTGCCGAGGCCCTTCTCGTAAAGACCTCCTTTTCTGCCCCATATGTGCTGGAAGTTGGGCTGAAGGCACAGGCTTCCCTTCCCTGCCCTCATCCTCTCGAGATGTTCGTCGGTTATCGCCTCCGCATGCTCGAGCCTGTAGGGTCCTCCGATCTCCTCCAGGACCCTTATTGCCTGGGAGATGGCAGCATCCCCGATACAATGCACCATCGGGACCAGGCCATCCCCGTAGGACCTCATCAGCATCTCACCAAGCTCCCTGTCGGTGTGGAGAAGAGGGAACCTCGGTGAATCGAGGTAGTCCCGATCGAAGCTTGCGGTCCTGGCGCCGATGGACCCGTCCAGGAAGAACTTCTCGAACCTCAACCTGAGCCGGTCATCATCTTTTCCAGGGTCGGAAAAGGGTTTCCGGTCTTTTTCAGAGAGGTCCGGACCCGGTCGGGAGAATGGTCCATCCCTTATCATCGATACCGAGGACCTGAGAACGATCCCCGATCCCTCATGGACATCCCTAAGAACCTCATATCGGGACATTGGAACAATATCGACCCCACCAACCACACCTTGACCGTATAGCTCGTTGACAGCCTGCCGGAAGAGTTTTCCGAGTACCTCATCGGGAATGGGAAGATGCCAGGGTACCTCCATTGCCAGTTCCTCAAGCAGCAAACCTTTCCTGTGCTCATCCTCTCCGACACCGAGGACGTCAAGTCCCTGTCCGTTCGCGACAGCCTTGTGTCCGCACACCCTTCTGGCTATCACGGGGATGTCCGGGAACTCCTCCTCCAGAAATCCGTTATCCCCGATCCCCCCCGTTGGAAAATGGGAATCATCAATATCGGTCCCCATCACGATCCCGGTCAAGCTGAATAATTCGTTTTCCACTATGCCATCCGCCACGGCGCGTATCATGCCGACGATCTCCTTGAGAGAACGGCATCGAGATAGGTCAAGACCTGACCTGGAGATCGACCACTGGAGAAGATGCATGTGTCCGTCGATGAAACCAGGTGAAACATAACCCCCTTCGAGGTCGAAGGTCTCCGTACCCGTTGGGTGCCGGACATCAGCTGAACCGCCGAAGGCTATCTGTTCTATCATCCCATCGACCAAAACGAGCTCTCCCTTCCTGAAGCCCATTCCGGTGCTGTCCCAGATATGGCCGTTCCTGAAGTGAAGGTCGATCGTCTTTCGGGAAAGGTTATCATCCGGGGCCATCGGGGGTCCATGGGTGTACCGATATTTACCTTTGAGCGGAGTAATCTATTTCTATGGAACCCTGCATGGACTGCGGAGGTCTTTGGTCTTGAGATCCGGATCGCATTATGATGTTGCAGTCATCGGCGGGGGGCCCATCGGGAGCTATGCTGCCTGGAGACTGTCCCGGTCCGGATTCTCGGTCGTGATCATAGAGGAACATCCGGAGGCAGGTCACCCGGAGCAGTGTGCGGGCCTGGTCAACAGGGCTATGTTCGACCTTCCCCTCCTCGATCAGGTCCTTGACAGGGTCAGGCTCCATGATATCACGGGTGCCAATATCTACTCCCCCTCCGGCAGGAACCTCGCTCTGAGGGCGGGAAAGGTCAAGGCCGTATCCATCGACAGGGCCGGATTGGACAAGGTCCTCTTCAGGATGGCGGCATCCAGCGGCGCCGAACCTCTCATTTCGACAAAGGCATTATCGCTGGAAAGGTCAGGGAGCGACCATCATACCGTCAAATGCAAGGGGGCCCTTGGTTCCGGTTCCATCGATGCCGATTTCGTTCTCGGATGCGACGGGGCATCATCAATGGTCCGCAGGAGCCTTGGTCTTGAGAAGCCTCTGGATGTCATTCCGGGAGTATCGATCCGGGTGGAGACCGACGACGGCAGGGTGCCTCAGGATATAGTGGGGGTCTTCACCGGAAAGGAAACCGCTAAAGGGTTCTTTGCCTGGTCAGTACCCTCCGGAACGACATCGTCGATGAGGGTCGGGCTTGCGGCCAATGACGGTGCGTCCCTCAGGACGGGCTGGAACAGTCTGATGAGGGACCCGAGGCTTGGAGAGTGGCTTGGAATGGAAGATGGGAGGGTGCCCGGTATGGGGAGGCTCTCCTTCAATCTAGGCCCGGTCCCGATGGGGTCCCCGAGGACCATCATATCCGGTAATGCCGTGATACTTGGCGATTCCGCGGGGATGGCGAAGCCGACATCGGGGGGCGGAATCTACCCGGGTCTGATGGCCGTGGATGAACTGGTGAAGGCGGTGGATAGAGCGGGAGGCCCTTCTTCCACAGCATTTGAAGAATTCCGAGGATCCTGGCTCAACGGATACGGAAAGGAGCTCTCGCGGTCAAGGTTCTTCAGAAGATTGATCAGCCAGGTCGAGGATAGGGAGGTGGAAGAGGTCGTGGAAAGGTTCTCGGACCCGGAGCTTCTGGAGATAGTGAACCGGGAGGGAGATATCGACCACCCTCTGCGGTTGGCACTCCAGCTGATAAAAAAGGACCCCAGCCTTCTCAAGATGATCCCCAGGTTCCTTCCGCATATGAGAAACCTGGTCCGATGATCGGTCACAGGGTCTTGACCTGTGCCTTGTACAATTCGATCATCTCCTTCACTGTCGTGGCGTCAGTCGGTGCCTTGTCCTCCCTGAACCGCCCCGTGAACCTCGGGAACCTGAGGGCAAGTCCTGCATTCTCCTTCATGGTGCCCCAAGCGCATGTATGTATGGGAGAGAATGTTATCTCGGCCCCTTTGACCTCCAGCACCACATACGGCGAGATGAAAACATCGGCTGGCATCTTGGTGTCGACCTTCTTATGAGGCGCTCCCCCGGTCCTGATATCAGATATCAGCCCCGGGAGCATCTCCAGGTGCTGGTCGTTGAAACCGCTTCCGAGCTTGCATACGGTCCTGTACATGTCCGCATCTTCATCATACGCGGCCATCAGCAGGGCACCGAAGGTCCCTCCACGTCTTCCGGTGCCGTGGTAGGCGCCGACAACGACTAGATCGAGGGTATCGTCGAGCTCCGACCGGTAATCCTTCTTGTATTTTATCCACAACCATCCCCTGCTCCCGGCCTGGTAGACGGACCTATCTGATATCGACTTCGCCATGATCCCCTCGCAGCCGTCGTCCAGAGCGCTGTTGAAGAGATCCTCTCCCTTCTCGGGATCGGACACTATCTCCATTCTCGATAGGGACAGGCCGATCTTGCCGTCCATCTTTTCCGACGAACCGGGAAAGGCCCTGGTAATTGCTTTTCTCCTATCGAGATACGGACTGTCGATGAGCGTCTGTCCGTCGAGATACAGACAGTCGAACAGAACGAGAACGACAGGAACCTCGTCGATCTTGTTGTCCAGTTCGTACTTCCGCCCCCTTCTCTGTGATATCACCTGGAACGGGAGCATCTCACCGCTCGCCGGATCGATGGGGACGCACTCTCCCTCCAGTATTGAATCACGGCCCTTGAACTCCCTCTTCAATGATCCCACCACATCCGGGAACTGGCCCGTGATATCCTCGAGCTGCCTCGAAAAGAGGTGTATCGAATCGCCGGAGCCGTCAATGTGCGCCTGCACTCTGAGGCCGTCGTACTTGTATTCGAGGGCTGCAGTTCCTCCCATCTTTTCCAGAATATCAGATATCGATGGGAGCCTCTCCCCAAGCATCGCCCTTAATGGTATCCCGGGGACAACTCCGATCTCCCTGATGGAAACCATGCCCCCCATGGCAAGGGTGACAGCAATATGACCGAGGTCTGGATGGATATTGTATGCCTTGACGATCCCTTCCCTGTTGTTCTGCACCAGGTTCTTCACATTTGAGACCTGTTCCAGGATCTCTGCCGCCTGTTCTTTTTCCATTCCTGACCCCTTCAGCTTGCCCTTGGATTCCAGCATCTCGGCCAGCGGTGTGGCCAGGTGCTTTCCGATCCCTTCAATTACCGGGTCCATCCCTTTGATCCCGATCTCTCCAAGAGAGCTGTACAATTCATCGATCTCCCCGGTATGAAGGTATGCAAAGGCGTCGATCTGCGTCATGTCGGCGATCCCGAGACGCATCTTCTGGCAGACGGTCCTCGTCAGGTATTTTGCCTCAAGTGGTGAGGAATCGTGCAGGAGCTCGGCGATCAGCTTCAATTTCATGTCCTGGGAAGAGCGCCCCTCTATCGAAGCTATCCTGGTCAGGCTCGAGAATACCCGTTCCACCGTCAGAATTTCATGGAACAGGGCTGTCTGCTTCTTCCTGCCTATGAGGTTCTCCGCAGCACTGCCGATGTCACCCGCCCTCACCCTCTCCTCCTCGATCTCTTCGGGTGAGATCATGGTAACGAGGTAGATGGCCTTCATGGCAAGTTTTTCGGCAACCCCTAGTTCGATCCCTTCGTAGCCAGGGCGTATCTCTCCCTTTGTCAGCCTCACAACGGTCTCGATAAGCTCCGGCGGGGTCATCCTGTAGAGTTCAACAAGCTGGTCGGTCATTTCCAACCTTCCGCTCAGGCTTTCGATCCTCTCGTAGAAGGAGCAAAGGTCGGAATAGAGCATATCCGGTACAACAGAAAGGTGGGATTAAACCGTTTTTATCCTTAAACGAATGGAGGTTGATCATATCCCGTGTTTCCGGTAAGGGCTACCCCCCTCCCGGACCCATCCTGGACGACCAGGGAAACGATTTTATATAACATCCTGATTAACCGCCTTGCCCACATACGCCCCGATAGTGTAGCGGTCCATCATCTCGGTCTGTCGAACCGAGGACACGGATTCAAATTCCGTTCGGGGCGCTTTATTTTACAATGATAAATGGCGCGCCCCTTTCCCGCATTGATTCTCTCTCGTCAATTTCGTTACGTTCGCGAGAAACAATGCTACAAAAGATGAGATACGATGAAAACTGGCTAACAGTTCGCTCATTTCAGTTTTCATCTGATGTTGGTGTTAGGCAACATCGTTGCTTACTCCCTAAGCACCAACATTCCGTTCGGGGCGCCACGGTATTCATCTCTGGCAACCCGCAGGTCCCATGTTCTTCTATTTCATATTGTTTTTAAATATCTGTTCTGATTTCCCATCCAAGTGAAAGATATGGGGGACAAAAGGGTTCTCAAGGGAAACAGGGTGCCATTTTCAAGACTGGTCATCGAATCGGCCATGGAGATCGGACTCTATCCATATTTCATCCCCGTCACTGGCGAGCAGGGACACAGGGTGGAGATCAACGGAAAGGACACGGTAATGCTCGGGTCGAATAATTACCTCGGTCTCACGGAACATCCAGAGGTCAAGAGGGCTGCCAAGGAGGCTATTGACAGATACGGGGTGGGGTGCACGGGGTCCAGATATCTGAACGGAACCCTCGACATCCACCTGGAGATGGAGTCTCTCCTGGCCGACTTCATGGGAGCGGAGGCAGCACTCATGTTCTCGACCGGATACCAGACCAATCTGGGAACTATCTATGCACTTGCGGGAAAGGACGATTTCATAGTATCCGACCAGTATAATCACGCATCGATCGTCGATGGTGCACGGATGTCAAGGGCCAGGGTAATGGTCTATGACCATAATGACATAGGATCTCTCCAGAATATAGTCAGACAGATCCCGAAAGATATCGGGATCCTTGGGATAACCGATGGTGTGTTCTCCATGGAAGGGGACATAGCCAGACTCCCGGAGATAAGCAAGATTTGCAGGGAGAACGACGTGATGATGATGGTGGACGATGCCCACGGCATCGGTGTCGTCGGACCCAAAGGAACAGGGACGGCAGCTCATTTCGGATTGGAAGTCGATATCACCATGGGGACGTTCTCCAAATCCCTTGCTTCCATGGGAGGCTTCATAGTCGGCAACGAGGACATCATCTTCGAGATCAAACATGCAGCAAGGTCCCTGATGTTCTCGGCGGCCCCTCCCCCGTCCAATGTCGCAACTGCTATGAAAGCATTGGAGATAATGAGGAATGAGCCCGAACATATGGAAAAACTCTGGAGGAATGCGAACTACCTCAAGGACGGCCTACACAAGCTGGGACTGGATACGGGAGCCAGCGAGACCCCGA
>JBLIRI010000006.1:0-39757 GCA_049472235.1 Thermoplasmatota archaeon
GGGATCCTTTCTGTCATCTGCGTCCTCGTTGCGGTCAAACTGGTCCGCAGAAAGATGTGAAGATATTTTCACAGCTCCATCAGTCCTTGAAGAGACCTCATATTGATCGATCCGATCTCCTTTCTTTTCTTTCGGACCAATACAATTGAGTGGATCAGGGATATTAGATGAAATATGAAAGCAAAGCCTCCGATAAATGTGAACATGAATAGGAACCTCACGGTCGAGACCGGAAAATCTTCGTTGTCCCCGATCAGTATAATTCCCGCTATTGCACCACTAGTTAGGATCGAAGTGGATATCAATAGCAGGATGATCACTCCCAGCGACGTTTTCCTTTCAGGGCTGTACTTTGAGTTGATCATCAATAAAATGGCCATCAGGAAGAACAAAGGTCCGAAAACAACGATCGACATTAAGATACTGACTAAAACCCCCCATACGATAAATGCCAGTGCGTAAGCGATGCTCTCAAACAATCCATCTTCCGCATCATTTTCCAGCCTGTTCATATCACCTTCTACTTCATGGACCTGCACTCCCAAAAGTACCAAGGCTACTATCGATATGACAAGGAAAGGCAGATAGGCTGCGCAGTTGATCTTTTTTATGAGGTCGAAGTTCCGGGAATAGAACGCATTGATATCATCTAACTCATGGTCCTCATCATCGACCTCAGTGCAGATCAATTTCTCCCCCATCGATGAAAATATCGAAAAAAGGACATATTATAGATTTGGGCGGAACGATGAAACGGTCTCAAACCCTTCTTCTCCGAACAAGCTGCACTAATATGAATGCCACGAATATCAGCGGGATCGAGAGGATGGACCATTTGATCGCATCCCTTCTTAAAGAAAGGTTCTCAACATGCCTATCCCTGACGATCAGCATGTAATCGGTATCGATATTGGTGGCCCCGAAGGGGGTCGAGTATGGCCCTCTCCAGAGATATTTCACACCGGCCCCTACGGTCAGTGTGACATGGTCGTCATCCGTTCTGGCGAAATTATCGAACTTGCTCGTCCTCCCCCACGCAGGGTCCACCTGCACCCAGCCGACATCATCCACATAGAACTCCGCCCAGCCATGGGAGAACCTGGAGATCACGAGTTCTTCCCCCTTTTCGAAAACGTTCCCCCACCCCGATATCCTTCGCGCCGGGATGCCGTTTGCCCTCATCAAGGCCACGAAGAGGTTCGCCATCTCGGCAGAGCCCCCCTCACCGTTCCTCAGGGTCGTGGCAGCATCGAGCTCGCCCGCTATCTGCTGGTAATATATGTTGTCTATGATCCATTCATAAGTGTTCCAGGCGATCTCCTTGATATCATCGGAACGATCTGCTATCAGCTTTGCAACATCGAGGACGGCCGGTTCGTTCAGGTTTATGAGGGCGCTCTCGAGAAGATATCGGTCGAGGTCATCCTCGTGCACACCGTTCGAAGCCGATAATATGTTGGTATCGATGGAGACCAGCTCGATGGTCATGTCGATGGAGAGATTGAACGCCTCGCCGGGTCCCAGTTCGTCGATGGTGTAATGCACGAATGTGTTCCCGAACGTATCGTTTGATGTCCTCTCCGGAAGTATCGAGGTCCGGATGTCGATTACCCTCTGATGATCCCCAGCATCGGTCGGCAGGCCAAGCCTCAGGGGGATATTGGTCGCCGGAGAGTTCCCGAGGTTCTCCACGTCAACCAACACTGTGAACTCCAGTGTCGTCCTTTCGTAATCGTCGATATCCGGTTTGTGCAGGATCCAGAACGCGAGTGGAACGGAGGATATGACCACGATGAAAAGCACGATGATGGAGATGTATTTCCTCTTCATTTCCACCCCCTCCTGTCCCAATCCTGGGCCATGGCCACCTTTTTCGAGATGGGAAGGAATTGAACATCAGAGAGCTTCTCCTCCACGAACCTGATCCTCTTGAGAAGACCCTCGAGGTTGGTGTTCTGGATCTCGAGACCGGGCCTTTTATTGACCTCGAGCACCATCGGGCCAGACCTGTCCAGAACGATATCCACTCCGACGTATCCCAGCCTGCTTGCGGCCTGCGCCTTCACAGCGATCTCCAGCAGGCCGTCCCATTTCGGTATCTTCAGGGTCCTGAGGTCCTTTCCGGTATCGGGATGTTTCTCTATACTGCCTCCGTGTCCCTTCCAGAAAGGATTGACACCTTTCCCGTCACTGATCCGGAGCCCGAGCCCGATCGCACCTTTGTGCATGTTTGCGGACCCGCCGGATTCAGTGGTGGGGAGCCTCATCATGGTCATGACCGGAAATCCCTCGAAGACGATGACCCTGATATCGGGGACACCGCTTGAATAGAAGTCCTTGATAACATCACTGGTCACGACCTTCTGCTCGATGAGGGCGACATCCGACCAGTCGGTCGAGTACTGGCCGTCCAGGATCTTTACTATATGGTTCCTGACCTGATCGACCGACCAGGTCCTGCCCTTTGCTGTGAGGTTCCCCTTGGAGTCCTTGTCCACGACCAGGATGCCCTCTCCTCCGTAACCGCTCGAGGGCTTGATAACGAAACTCTGCCTTTGCTTCATGATCTCCTCGGCACAGACAAGTTCCTTTTTGGTGGAGACGATGCAGTAGGTCTCGGGGGTCGGGACCTCGAGCTGGTGGAGCGTCCTCTTCAATCTGTCCTTCCTGATATGAGGAAAGAGGTTCCGGGGATTGTATCTGCCGACGAATTCCCGGTTCCTCCTGTTCAGCCCCATTATATCGCCCGGTCTTCCCTTCTTCCACCAGGCGGGCTTGAACCTGAGGTACTCCATGAGCCTTATGTTCACGAACCTTGCGATAAGAACGTTCATGATTATGATCCCGGCCCATGTCTCCGGGTTCAGGGTCACGAACCTTATCAGGGGGTCGAAGCTCATGACCGCAAACGAGACCGATATGACGATAACTGTCCCCAGCAGCCTTTTTGAAGGCTCGATCCAGTCGATCTCCAAGACCTGCATCACGAACCGATCGGCAAGCCATGAAGTGATAAGAACGGGAAAGAAGATGGAAAGCTCAAGAAGGCGGAGATGGAAATTCTCTCCTATAAGCTCCAGTACGGTTATGGCGATCGCCGAGGCAGTGATAACTATGGCCATCCTGTGGCTTGAAGATATGTTCACCCTGTGAAGTAGGAGGGAAACGACCAGGGCGACGAGGAATATGTCCATGTAGAGAGCCAGACCGTAAACGAGCCCCGGCTGGACCAGGCCCATGGCCACTATTGCAGGACCGAAGACACCGAACGTTCGGATCCCGACCACGTTCCTCAAGATCGCGATCACCGAGCCTGCGACTATCAATTGAAAGAAAAGCTGCGAATCCTCCAGGATCGGCTGGAAATGGTCCATGTTCAACCTGGCCCAGACCACGATTGCCAGGAGGAGCACCACAACTGAAACCTGCAAAAAGAGCTCCCTGATCTTCAAGGAGGTCCATCCTCCCCTGGTTCCGAACGTTTTCTGACGTAGGTGAAAATTATGAACCCGACCACAATCAAGAATGTCAATATCACAAAGATCAGGAGCAGCCAGCTCGTCCAGGATATGCCTTCATCGCTTTTTCCGTCGAGAATTTCCTCGCCGTCATTGCTCACATGAACTACCTCATCGGGCAGGGTTACCTTCCAGGCCAATTTGCCATTATGGTTCTCTCTCTCGACGTCGTCGTATCCGATCGTGTGGCCTTTCTTCCTTTCGATCAGGTCCCGGATCTTGAGGAATACATCCCATTCGGGTTTCGTGGAGTTCCTTGGATGAACGATGGGCCCTGTCAACCTGTCGGTGTAACCGTAATTGGTGCCGTCAAAGGCCCTTGCCCTGAACATGTGGATGCCCGGTGTGAGGGTTGCGAAATACTGGTATTCACCTTCGGCATCATCCATCAAGAGCCATCCGCCCTCATCGATCTCTATCTCGACCCTTGATGCCGGAATGTTATCAGGATGTGAATATTCCACCGAAAATATGAATGTTGTATCATCCAGCCCTTCCTCGGGATCCACTTTGAGCACAAGGTTTGGATACGAACCAACTGCGGAGACCGATATTGTACCGATATCTAAAAGAGCTGGATTTATGCCGTCGGAAGCAAGGATCCTTATCGGATGGTCGCCCGGTGGGAGATCGCCCTTAAAACTGTAATTTCCGTTCCCGCCAGGGGCCATATATTCCCTGATCCCATCCACCTCCACAAGTACAAATTCCGGTCTCTGCCCTTCGGGATCCATATAATTCACGGTGATCACTACGGTATCGGAAGTGGTGGGAACAGCAGGAGCGACCGTCGAACCCGACAGGACGGGAGCATGGTCGAGATCCGCCCTGTACATCACCATGTAGGTCCATAATGAAGTGTAAGTATCCGAAACTCTCGAGGTGAAGAACTCCTTCTCGCCGAATCCGAGGTCGGGGTTCCTCAGGGATTCCACGAAATGGAAAACACCGGCCTTGTTCCTGGGCTCCTCGCCAAGGAAGAAGAGCGACATGACCGCATCATATGTGAACAGCGAGGTGGAGAAGTTGCTCGGGGCCGTCGTGTCCCCTGGAGACCTTCTGTATCCGCCGTCTGGATTTTGTGAGCCGTGTATAAATGAAACCGCACCGCTGCGGTCCAGCGGGATCGAACCAAGAATGTGCAGGCCTCTTACCGCCCTGTATGTTGAGGTCAGGTCGGAATCCTGTTCTCCGAAGTAGTTGCCGTAACCTCCATCCGGATTCTGAAGCGACCTAAGGTAGCGGACCGCCCCATCCTTTTCGAAGGGGGCCTTTCCAAGGACGTTCAGCGTCCTCACGGCCCTGTAGGTGTATGCACCCCTTGAAACATATCCCGATGCGAAACCGAATCCGCCATCGTTGTTCTGAAGCCCACGTATATAATCTATCGTATCTTGGGGGTCGATCAGGGGCTCTTCGAGCATATTCAGGGATAGGACCGCTCTGTAGGTCGTCTCGATGTTCGAGCCCGATTCTCCGAAACCACCGTCAGGATTCCTGAGGGACCTGATGAAATCCACTGCAGCCCCCCTATCCTCAGGCTGCTTGCCGATCCTGTTCAGAGCTGAGATCGCGTCGAATGTGATCCTCGATGTCGAACCAAGGCCCGGGTAATCCCCGAAACCACCGTCAAGGCGTGATAACACGTAGTTCCGTGCGAAATCCACGGCAGCGTTCTTGTCGTACTGCCCGTTCAGAAGTTCCAGTGCGGTGATAGCAAAATAGGTTGAATGAAGGCCTTCCTTCGTATCAAGGGAATATTCAAGGAAGCCGCCCGAGGAAAGTTGGTTTGAGGCAATGAAGTTAGAGACATCTGACTGTCTAGGGACCGTCTCGCCGAGAGAAAGCAGGGCGGTCACTGCATTGTATGTGTATGAAACCCTGGCATCTTCCCCGTCAGTATTGCTGAAACCTCCTGTGCTGTCCTGGTTTCCCCTTATGAAGCTTGATGCCTGTGTCCTGTAAGTTGGCTCTTCACCCAGAAGTTTGAGAGCCAGGAGCCCTCTTTGTGTGTGAAGGACCGTTGAATCCCAGAAGACCCCGGATTCCCTGTTCGTCTGGTATCCGAACCCGCCATCAAAGTTCTGGTGGTCCTTGACATAATATTTCACACCATCGATATTTGGGGGCGGTGTTCCCGTCAGGCTCATAGCTTCGAGTACATCGTAGGTGCTGGATATATCCGCATCCCTTTCCTTGACCGAGGACCTGAAACCGAAATTACCATAATCTAGACCGCTGACCTGGAGCTTTTCAAGGAAAGCGATCGCACCGGTCATGTTCAGTGGCCCCGAGCCGAGTTCCTTCAAGGTCTCGAGCGCTGTGAGGGTGGTCCCTGCTTTCGACCTGTCATTGTACCAGTCGCCGAAGCCCCCATCGGCGTTCTGATAGGACCTTACCCTGTCGATCAGTGTCTGCCTCTCAGTCCCCGTGACCGGATCTCCGGATATGTTCAAAATGGAAACGTAATAGAATATATCCCTTAGAGAAAGCATACCGTTCTCTTCGATGTTCTGGGAATTCTGAACGAACTGATAGGAAACGAAAGGAGAGAATAATTCATCGGGACCGACGGTTTGTCCTTGTGCAAGATCGATCAAGACCGAAGAGCACAAGAGTGTGAAAATAACGACAGCAACTGCGATCCCCTTGCCAACTCTCATGCCATAATCAGGAATTCTTACCCTATTTTAATTTGGCCCTATCAATTTCAGATCCTTTACCTGGATATCACATTAAGGCAATGGACCTCTCATTTCCTTGCCGCAATCATTTTCCGATGCAGTCTATCCGCCTGCAGGCAGAAAGCCTCGAAGTTAGCCTCGATGATCTGGGGGAACGGTCCCCCGTCGCTCTCGATGGAAAGGAAGGGAAGGTTCTTCGTGTTCCTGAGCACCTTCTTCACTATCTCATCATTGGTGATCTCGAGCTTCCCCTCGTCGGTCATGGTCTCGGTCAGTATCGCCTCGCATACCCTGCTGGGCATGCATCCGAAGGGGCCGATGGATATCACCCCGCAGGAGTGATCGACTATATCGGTCATGGAGACCCCCGTTGTGAGGATCGCCTCCCCCGCCATCTCGGGGGGGATGAGGTGTTTGGCGTTGTTGATGATATGGTCGATGTCGGTCTCCTCGTACTTGTAGAGTCCCGTGCTCGCGATCAGCTTCTTGATCTCCCTCTCGTACTTGCGCTGGACAGCGTTCTTCGCCTTGTTCTTCATCACCTCGGTCAACGGATGAGGAATGACGTTGTAGCGGTTCTGCACCATCCAGTCTATGTAGTACATCCACTCGTGCACAGGGCTCACCTTGGTCACGAATCCCTTGTCCGCCAGCCTTTCTGTAATGTACCTTCTGGAGATCGCATCGTGGCGGACGAAGATCTCACCGACGAGGGTCACCACCTTCGCATCGTCGATCCTTTTCCTGACGGGGATCTTCTTGAGGTTCGAGACCGCGACCTCGAGTGCTTCCTTGATGACCTTCCAATCCTTGTTTATGGTCTTCATCGTCGACTTCAGACCGCCGAGCTCCCCTTTCGTCCCGGTCCTCATCATCGCGTCGAGGATCCTCTGCCATTCACGATCGAAGACCTTGATGGCCTCTTTCCTGTCAACGGCATTGGCCATGAGCATGTTCCGGACATCCTCGAGGACATCGGAGATTATTACGATGAACCAGATCTTCAGGAGCGCCGCATTACCAAGCCCCCCGTACCCGTCCTCTGACGTCAGCGCAAGCACTGCAACGTTCTCGAGCTCGAGGTTCTTCGCAAGAAGCTGGAGGTATATGTGATACTGGCCGAACCTGCAGGGGCCGTTTGCGGTGGGCATGAAATATACCATGACCTCGCCGCTGTTCGGCTCCCTGTATTTCAGGTATTTCAGCATGCTCCCGGTCGTCACCATCATGGGCAGGCATTCCTTGCCGGTGGTGTTGGCCTTCCCGAGCTTCAGGACCTCTTCATCCGCGGGAGGCAAAGCCAGAGAGTTCACTCCCACCGACCTGAGGAACTGGGCGGCCCCCTCCGTTCCGAGGTCCCCCATGGAGGGGAACACGATCCGGACCCGGGGGTCGAACATGGTCAGTTTCTCTCCCGCCGAGGTCGTCACGATCATCTCGTTGTTGATGATCTCGGCCTTTGCCTGTCTCAAACCCCTCTTTTTCTTCCTGATCTGCTCCTGCTCCTTGAGCTGCCTGTAGCCCTTGAATATATCGATCGCCGCCTCGATCCTGGTCTCGAGGCCGGCATCGGCGGTGTGGCTGTCAAGCTCCAGCGTCAGTGAAGGCTTCATCCCCATGATGTCCCTGAAGTATGTTATAACGTAGGAATCGGGCCCGCAGCTGAAGTTCGTTATGAACGTCCCGAATAGCTGCGGATGCCTCTCCACGACATTTGCGGCCTTGAGGATCATCTGCCCCATGGACCAGTACATATGCGGGTACTTCTCCTCTTCGTCGAAAGTCAGCAGATCGTACGGTATGACCATCAATCCTCTCGAGGCGATCTTCTGGGGAATACCCATGTTCGCCTCCTTCACGAATGCGTTGTAGGGCCTTCCGAAGAGAACGATCGCCAGTTTCGAGGGATCCCTCTCCAGTTCCTTCATCGCCTCGCGGCCGATCTCCTTGAACCTTCGAAACAGCGCTTCCTGCCTCTCAACCGCCTGATCGAAGGCCCTGTTCGCCTCCTTCTTTCCATAACCGAGGTCCCTGGCGATCTTCACCATCACGTCGCGGGCCTTGTCCAGACCGCTCATCATGTTGATCGTGTCGGTTATCAGCTTGACCCCGCTCTTTTCTATCTGCTGCCTGAAGGCCTGCCTGAGGTAGAATGGCTCGCACTGGGTCAGGGGGCACGCCTGGGCGGCCTTATGACCGTTCGGAACGTGAATTCCCCTGATATGGGGGAGAAAGATATGGTCCGGTCCTTTCTTCAGCAGGTCCATGAACATGCCGTGGGTGATCTCGGCGGGGTAGCAGAAAGGAGCTCCGATGAGATCGGTACCTTCCTCGTCGACGCTTTCGGAGAGCACGACGTTCATGCCGAGCTTCGAGAAGAACGTGTGGAACATCGGGTAGTATGTGGCCATGAGATATGTCCTGTTGATGCCGATGGTCTTTGCCCCGGGCTTCCGTTCCGCCTGTTTATCGACGAAATCGTTGAAGACGAGCCTTTCTCTGAGGGAGGTGAGGTTGAGCTTCTCCACATCGTAGTCGACGGAATGCCTGAGATTGTAGTAGCGGTTGCAGGCCCCGCCGAAGGGATAGACCTTGTCCTCGATCTTGATCCTGGCGACCTCGCATCGAAGATCGCACTTCTCCTTCCCTCCCTGGCAGGTGAAGGGCTCCAGGTATTCCACCTCCCTATCGGCCAGTTCACGGAGGTCGAAGGAAGCCTCCCTGATGAGCCCCTTATCGATCCTTTCCTTGATCGCCAGGGCGACGCCGTAGGCTCCGGCGAGGTGGGGCATGGGGGGCACGATGACCTCCTTCCCCGTCAGAGACGCCATTGCTATGGGGACTGCCCTGTTAAGGCAGACCCCTCCCTGCATGAATACCTTCTCGCCGACCGGCCTGCTCCCCTTCACACGATTGGTATAATTTATGCAGATGGAATAGACCAGTCCCGCCACGATGTCCTCCCTGTCCATTCCCTCGTGGGACGCCCTCTTGATATCGCTGCTGATGAAAGCGGCGCACTGATCGTTGAAGTTCGGGGGGTCCTCGCCCCTCATGGCGACATCGGCGATGTCCTTCATCTCGATCCCAAGGGTCTCCTTGGCGGATTCCTCCAGGAATGAACCGGTACCCGCGCTGCATGCCTCGTTCATGGCATAGTCCGAGGGAACACCGCTGGTGATGTAGGTGTACTTCGCATCCTGCCCCCCGATCTCGAAGATGGTATCCACGTCCTTGTCGAAGTGGACCGCCGCGGTGGCGTGGGCTATGATCTCGTTGAGGATGCCGTCGGTCATGGCATGCAGCCCCGCGATCTGCCTTCCGGACCCGCAGACCCCCAGCCCGACGATGTTCAGAGGAACCCTGACCTGCTCAAAAAGCGCGGAATAGCATTTCCTGGAAGCTCCCACGGGGTCCCCAAGCGTCCTGAGGTAGATCGAGGCCAGGACCGCGTTGTCTCCGGTCCTCAGAAGGACGGCCTTCGTGGTGGTCGAGCCGACGTCAAGGCCTATTATGCACCGGTCGTTCTCCCTTGCCTGCTGAACGTTCATCTCCTTGAACTTCACCATGTGTTCGAACAGGGACAGCTTCGGCAGATGGTCGAATGAGGACCTGTCCTTGAAATAAAGTCTATCGACGCCCTGGAATGGCTTCGTTTCATGCTTGAGCGCCCAGAGCGCCGCTCCGAGGGCCTCGAAATAGGGTGCCGATGCCGGTATGTCGAGGTCCTTTACCTCCTCGCGGAGGAAATCCACCATCAGATGGTTCTGGGAGGTCCCTCCCACTATGAGGATGTCCTCCTTGGGGATCTTCTTAAGAAGTTCGATGATCTTATGCCCCATCATCTCGCAGAGGCCCGCGACGACCTGCCCCTTGGGGATGCCCTTGTTGGTCGCATGGGTGCAGTCGCTCTTGCAGAAAACCGTGCACCTGCTCGAAAGCCGGTGCGGGTCAGCGTTCTTTCCCTGTTCCATGGCCTCGTCGATGCTAAGCCCCATCCGACGTATCTGCTGTAGAAAGAACTCCCCCGTCCCCGAAGCGCATTTGCTCCCGGTGTGGACGTCCGTGATCTTACCCTCCTCATCAAGGACGTATACCATGAAGGTCTCGCCGCCGGCGCTGACGATCGCGTTGTATCTCTTTTTGCGATCGTTGACGAACTCGTAGGCATGCTCGACGGCCTCCGGCTCGCTTATGGAGGAGAGGTTGACGAGCTCCCTGAAGCGTCGTCCGGTCACAGCGACCCGGTCGAACCTGGTCATGTCCCTTGACCTGATATGCCTGGCCAGGACCCTCTTGGGATCGCCCTCGTGGGATTCCACGACGGTGGTCTCGATGACGGGCCGACCGTCCTTTGCATCCTTCCTTACCTCGACAAGGGTCACGGTCGAACCACCGAGACATATCCCAAGAGCTCTCATTTTAAAAACACCCTATTCAACTGTCATACCGAGCTGTTCGCTGGTCGACGACCAGAGCCCTAAAAAAAGATACTGGTATATAACCTCATTGTAAAACCCCGTATCATCGATACCGGTCCTTTACCAGCATTGCGCCGACCGCTCCCATGAACTGGGCCCTTTCGGGGACCACCACATCAACGGAAAGTCCTTCCTTCAACGTCTCGACAAGTCCGGTGCAGCCCGAGACCCCTCCGGAGAAGACGACCGTATCCGCCGGGAACATCCTGAGATAGGGTCTGACCCTCTCATAGACAGAGTAGATGACCCCGCTTGCGAGCTGGTCCCTGGTAGCCCCCTCCATCATCAGGGAGATAAGCTCGGTCTCGGTGAAGACCGAGCAGGTGGATTCCAGCACCTTGCTGTCCCCCCTGTGGCACCCGAGCTCCTCCACGCTCATGGAGAGCATCTCCCCCATCTTCTCCAGGAACCTGCCGGTCCCTGCGGCGCATTTGTCGTTCATGTGGAAATCCCTGATGCCCTTCTTATCCACCCTCACCACCTTGAAGTCCTGCCCCCCTATGTCCAGGAGGGTGAAGCTGTCGATCCCCGTCGATCTGAGGACGCCGAGAGTATGCGCCCGTATCTCAGGGACCTTCCGGGCATGGACCACCCTGTTCCTTCCGTATCCGGTGGTCACAACGTCAAATCCCTTCAGCCCTTCGATAAAGCCGCCGTAGATGAAATCGGCGGTGTCCATCATCTCCGTTCCTATCACATCTCCGTCCGTGAAGGCTGCCTTCGTGGACCTTGAGCCTATGTCCAGCCCTATCCTCCGGCCCTGTTCGAGGTCCTCGAGGAACGTGAACGCGGACATCAGCCCCCCTCCTTCAGAATATCCAGGAACGCCTCTATCCTGATCAGCGTCCTCTCGTCCATGGGTCCAGGAAGGTTCCCCTCGATGGTGAGCATGGGCAGGTCGAGCTCCTTTCGGAATATTATGTCGTCGATCTGCCTGTGGCAGAAGGACTGTACATAGTGGATGACACCTTCCACCTTTCGTCTATCGGTCTGCTCCCTGATATCCGCCACCCTCAATGAAATATCATATGGATAGGTGTAATCGAGGTATCTGTCGATCCAGTCCTTCGATCCGGAGGGCATCGCGAACTGCCTCTGGACCTCGAAGAACACCGTCCGTCCTCCAAGGGATTCTATCCTGGGAAAGATATCCGTGATTATGGGGGGCACCCCGATGAACGCCAATCTTATCCCTGCCTCCTGCGGGTCTCTTCCCTCGGCGGAGGCTATAAGCTCTCTGATGTTCCGCTCCCATTCGACCGGGTCCGGGTCCATGTCCGAGGTCGAGACCTGGGAGAGGTGCGCTTCCTCGGCGTTCACCTTCAGCTCCTTCCACCTGAGCTCGTCCACCCGCCCCGCAAGGTCTCTCAGCTCCCGGACCCTGTCCGCTTCCGCCTCGGCCTCGTCGTACGTGCACCCCAGGAATCTGCAGAGCCCATGTATCTCGCCGATCAGTTCCTCCCTGGAGCGGTCGAAAGGATACGAGAAGGGATGAACTGGCATGCCGTCGCGGGAAAGGGTTTCCAGGAGGGACTCAGTATTGGAGCAGTCCCCGCGCACCACCCCCACAACCGCATCCACCTCCGAAGCTGCGGTATGCAGCCCCTTGATCCAGGTGCAGATGTTCCGGGGAAATCCCCTTACCTGCGCCTCTTCGACAAGCTCCACCGGTACAGCGGACCGGATGAACAGGTTGTTCAGATCCACGGGACGGGCCCCCGAAGCGAAGAAAGGCTCGAGAGGTACCGTGGTCGTGATGCCGATCCTACGGGGTCTTTCCATGCGTCTCGTTGTAACCGAGGTCGAAGGCCTTAAGGTTTACTTCAAGGGACTTGCTCGGGACCGTCTTCTCTATGGCCGCCTT
Source organism: Thermoplasmatota archaeon (assembly GCA_049472235.1). Classification (GTDB taxonomy): domain Archaea; phylum Thermoplasmatota; class Penumbrarchaeia; order Penumbrarchaeales; family Penumbrarchaeaceae; genus JAFGLL01. The sequence goes on from JBLIRI010000006.1 coordinate 12,548, forward strand.
CATCTCCTCGTAGGAGAACGGGATGGCGTCGGTTCCCAGAAGTGCACCGAGCAGGACGACGTTGGCCGCCCTCTCGTTGCCCGCTTCCCTGGCGCACTTCTTTGCAGACAGCGGGAAAACGCACCTGAGATGCTTCCTTATCTCATCGATAACGGCATCCGGTTCCGGATATTTCTGGCCGCCAGAGCTCACGGAAGTCGGCCTGATGGGGTCACTGGAGATCACGACGATGGTCTCCTTGGTAAGCTGGTGCCTTGCCCTGTAGAGCTCCAGAGGCTCGAAGCCCACCATTACAGTGATATCCTTGCCAAAGGGAAGCGGAGAAATTGTTTCCCCGAGCCGGATGGTGGTCTGCACCACGCCTCCCCTCTGGGCCATGCCGTGGATCTCCGAGACTATGATCGGAATGCCCTTCTTCAGCGCAGCGGCGCCAATTGCCTTGGAAACGGTAAGGGCTCCCTGGCCGCCTACCCCTACCATGTGTATCGTGCAGGCATTCTGATTGATATGGGCCATTTCACTCACCCTCCTTTTCTTCTATCGGCCCCATCGCACCGAAGGGGCAGACCTGCGGACAGACCCCGCATGACCAGCAGAGGTCCGGGTCTATGAAATGATCGTCCCCGATCTTGTAGAAAGCGGGACAGGCGAAGATCTTGGTGCAGGTGTCGCAATGGGTGCACTTATCCTGGTAGACCTGGTACTTGGTCCTCTTGATGTTGCGCTTCCTGAGCTCCCTCTCGAGCTTCAGGGCGCAGGGCGATTTGGTGATAACCACTGAAACCCCGTCATATGCAAGGGCCTCCTCGAAAGCCTTCTGGGTCTCCTTCACCTTCAGTGGATTGACGGTTTTGACGAATTTCACCCCGACCCCTTTGCAAACCTTTTCGATGTTTATCGCGGGGGCCTCGTCCCCCATTCCGTCCTCGGGGAGCCCGGGATGTGGCTGGTGCCCCGTCATCGCGGTGGTCGCGTTGTCCATGATATTGAGGACGAAGCGGTGCTTGTTGTGCACCGCGTTCACAAGGGGAGGTATCCCCGTGTGGAAGAAGGTGGAATCGCCCATGAAGGCTATCACCGGCTCGTCGACGACCCTAGAAAGACCGCCGGCCGAACCGGCGGAGCTCCCCATGCAGATTAGAAGGTCGCCTGTGGATTGAGGGGGCTGGATGCCGAGGGTGTAGCAGCCGATATCGTTGGGATATACTGCCTTGCCCTTGGTGGCCCTCTTGACCGCAAGGAACGTGGCACGGTGGGGGCACCCCGCGCAAAGAACAGGGGGTCTCGGGGGCTCGGGAAGGGCCTCCCATTCGATCTTCTCTTTCAGAGGAATTTCGATCTTCCGCCCCTCACCCTCGAGCGCCGAGGCGATCCCCTTCAGAACGATGTCCGGATTGTACTCCATCGGCCTCGGGAAATGGCCGTCCCTCTTTCCGAGGACGGCGGTCGGGACATCCCTCTCCTTGAGTACCGCCTTCACGTACTCCTCGAGATACATCTCGCCTTCCTCGACGGTGAGGACCAGGTCGCATTCCTGGCAGAACTCGGAGAGCATGTCGTCGGGAAGCGGGCTTGTCATTCCGAGCTTGAGCACCCTCGCCTCCACCCCGAGCTCTATGTTCTCGAGGATCTCCATGACATAATTGTAGGATACTCCGGAGGTGATGATCCCGAGCTTGAGATCGCCCCTTGTGTTCATTTTTTTCGGGGCAACGACCCTGTTCCAGGGAGAGACCTCGGATTCCTTCTCCATCTCCTTGATGATATCGAGGAGCACGAGATGTCTTTTCCTGGCATTTGCGGGAACGGTCACGAACCTCATGAGGTCCTTTTCGAAGTGGACCCTGTCGGAAGGCTTCCTTATTTTGCCGAGTTCGATAACGCCCCTGACGTGGTTCATCCTGGTGGTTGTCCTGAAGAGCACCGGCATCTCGAACTTCTCGGAGATCTCGAATGCGTAGTGCATCATCTGCCTTGCCTCCTCGGGAGAGGAGGGCTCCACCATGGGAACTCCCGACATCTTTGCATAATATCTGTTGTCCTGCTCGTTCTGCGACGAATGGCAGCTTGGATCGTCAGCGGATAGGACCACGAACCCGGCCCTTACTCCGGTATATGCCATTGTCATGAAGGCATCCGCGGCCACATTCAGCCCTACGTGCTTCATGAACGTGAAGGAGCGCACCCCGGCCACGGCCGCGGCTCCAGCCACCTCGAAGGCGACCTTCTCGTTGGTGGAGAACTCGAAGTACATTCCCGCCTTTTTCGCGACCCGGTGCAATGTGTTGCCGATCTCGGAGGATGGGGTTCCCGGATAGGTTGCGGCAACGGTGACCCCTGCCTCGATGGCTGCCCTTGCTATGGCCTCGTTGCCGAGAACGAGGACCTTCTTCCCAGGCTTATCTTCCAGTATGGGATTCATATTCATACCAACTCCCTGTGAGCATTTTCACCATGATATCCTTTGCGATTCGGACCTAACCCTCGGTCTTTTCGGCCCTCTCATGTGTAACCTTCTCGAGGAACAGAAGCTCTTCCCAGTTCGTGTCGAGTTCCTTTTCAAGCTCGTTGATCAGGGGGTCGGGCATATGCTTGAACCTGCCCTGTTTGTAGAGATAGTCCTTGAAGGGGGTCTTCTTCGGCTTCATATTGACGGTGTACACCCCGTTCTCGATCTCGTAGAGGGCGAAGGCCCTCGATGACAGCGCTTCCTTTGTTATCTTCACCGTTAGACCCGGGTCCATCTTCCATCCCGTGGGACAGGGGGAATAGATCTGTATGAACTTCAGTCCCTTTATTGAAAGGGCCTTCTTGACCTTCCTGATCAGGTCCTCCGGGTATGCGACCGCGGCGGTGGCGATATACGGTATCCTGTGGGCGGCCATTATGGCTATCATGTTCTTCTTGGGGGATTTCTCCCAGGCCTGGTGTGTTCCCACGGGGGTGGTGGTTGTCCACGCTCCTATGGGGGTCGACCCGCTCCTCTGTATCCCGGTGTTCATGTAGGCCTCGTTGTCATACATGATGTAGAGGACATTGTCGCCTCTGTCGGCCGCTCCGGAAAGTGCCTGGATGCCTATATCCGCTGTACCCCCGTCGCCGGCGAAGCCTATGACGTTCACGTCATCCTGTCCGAGCATGTCCAGGGCCGCCCGGATGCCCGATATCGAGGCTCCGGTGGTCTCGAACGGGGTGTAGAGCTCGGGAACCTGCAGGCAGGTGTTCGGCCAAACGCCGGGCATCACCGCCCAGCAGCAAGCTGGTATCGACAGTATCGTCTTCCTTCCGGCTGCCTTGAGGACGTACCTCATGGCCATGGTGGCTCCGCAGCCAAGGCATCCCATGTGTCCGGGGGACATGATCTCGTCTTCGGGTATCGTCAGTTGTGCCATCATGATCACCTCCTACATCTCTACCTCCGGAGTGCTCCCGTCGAGAAGACCCCACCAGTGTATCTCTCCTTCCTCGTCATATCCGTCCTTAGCGACCTTCATCAGGTCCGTGAAGATACCCCTGATATGCTTCTGACGGACATCCCTGCCGCCGACCCCGACGATGTAGTTCTTGGTGAAGGGCCTGTTGCGGTGGTTGTATACCTGGCCGTTGAACTCGTTGTAAAGCGGACCTCCCCTTCCGAAGGTGTAGGTCCTGTCAAGGACGCCGACGGCATGGGCCCTGTCCGCAAGGTACCTGACCTCGTCAATCGGGAAGGGTCTGAAGACCCTGAGTCTCGCCACGCCGACCCGGTGCCCCTCGCTTCTCATATCGTCGACGACATCCTTTGCCGTGGACATCATGGTTCCGGCACCGAAGAGTATGTATTCCGCGTCCTCGCACCGGTACATGTCCATCATGCCACCGTAAGAGCGACCGGTGAGCTCGGCCCACTCCTTGTCGGCCTTCCTGATGACGTCCCTTGCCATGTCCATGCTCCTCGCCATGTGTCCCCGGAACTCCATGTACTGCGGGGGCATGATGAAAGATCCGAACCCCATGGGCTTGTTCACATCAAGCTTCACCGGTGTGTCGAAGGGTGGAAGGTAGCTGTCGACCAGTTCCTGGTCTGGTATGTCAACGGGCTCGTTCGTGTGCGAGAGATAGAAGGCATCCTGGTTGATGAGCGCCGGTAGGAGTATGTCCTTGTTCTCGGCCACCTTGTAGGCCATGATAACGGTGTCAAGTATCTCCTGGTTGTTCTCGCACCAGAACTGCATAACACCGGTGTCCCTCTGGGCCATGGCGTCCTGGTGGTCAGCGTAGACGGACCACGGCGGCCCCATTGCCCTGTTCACGTTGACCAGGACGACCGGGGTCCTCGCACCCGCGGCCCACATCAGGACCTCATGCATAAGCGCAAGTCCGTGGGCGGATGTCGCGGTGAAGGCCCTCGCCCCCGTGTTCGAAGCTGCAACACTGGCCGCCATGGCGGAATGCTCCGATTCCACCATGACGAACTTCGCATCCATCTTCCCCTCGGAAACGAGGTCGGCGATCCTCTCCACTATGGTCGTCTGGGGCGTTATCGGATAGGCTGCAACGACCTGTGCCCTTGCAAGCATCGATCCGTATGCCGTCGCCTTGTTCCCGGCCATAAGTTCCTTTACCATTTTCTCACCACCTCATTTGTTCTCCGGGACCATCTCTATGCATTTTACCGGGCATTCGTTGGCGCATATTCCGCATCCCTTGCAGTGATCGTAATCGTAGACCGGACCATCCTCCCCGATGGAGATCGAGACGTCCGGGCAGAACTTCCAGCATGTCCAGCACTTGATGCATTTCGAGTTGTCGCAAACAGGTCTGAAGGCTCTCCATCCCCCTGTCTTGACCACCCGGCTGTTCTGGGTGTTCATGGGTGTCGGAGGGATCTCGTCGATGTTCATGGGCATTCTATCCACCTCCCGAGACCCTGACCGCTTCATACGCTTCCTTGGCCGCCTTGGCATTCCTCTGGGCGAATCTCGGAAGGGTCAGGATGGCTGCCTCCACCGAGTCGATGGAGACAAGGCCGGATGCCTTTGCGAAGGCGCCAACTATGGCAGTGTTCACGATGGGCTGGACCTTGCTCCCTAGCTTGTTGTCAAGTGCGATCTTGGTCGCGTTGACGCATGCGGCCCTGTCGATACCGAGGTCCCTGGCGATGATGTTGGGGTCCTCCTCTGTGTTGACAAGAACAAGGCCTCCTTCATTGAGCCCCTCGGTCACGTTCACCGCCTGCAGCAGCGACGCCTCGAGCACCACCACGAAATCAGGGAAGTATATCATCGACTTGTCCCTGATGTGCCTGTCATCTATCTTCGTGAAGGCGGTCACGGGCGCCCCCCTCCGCTCGACCCCGAAGTAGGGAAAGGCCTGTACGTCCTTTCCTTCCCTGAATGCCGCATCGGCGAGGACCTGGGAAGCCACTACGGCTCCCTGTCCGCCCCTTCCGTGAAATCTTATCTGTATCATTCTACTCCTCCATTTCATCGAGTGTCAAAACCTCTTTTCGGGATGCGGGCCTGAGCCCGGTGAAAGTTGTCCGAGAGGGTTCGGGAACAAGAGGCCTACCTTTGTAATGCTAAAGGTAGGGGTTCTTCAGTATGAGCAGGCCCCATTTTAAGGTTATGGTGGTGGAGACAGCAAATTTTTTGTATCCTGGAAGGATATGGTATTTTTTCAACTTCCCTTCAATCCGAATTCCTCGACCGCCATCTCCCTCAGTCTGAACTTCTGGACCTTTCCCGACTGGGTCATGGGGAGATCATCGACGAACCACACGTACCTGGGCACCTTGAAGTTCGCTAGGTTCACCTTGCAGTAGTTGATTATCTCTTCCTCCGTCACCCTTTCCCCTTCAGTGACCTTGATGACGGCCATGCCGACCTCTCCGAACTTCGGGTCAGGGACCCCCACGACCGATACGTTCTCGACTGCGTTCAGCTTGAAGAGGAACTCCTCGATCTCCCTGGGATAGACGTTGAACCCGCCCCGGATGATCATGTCCTTTTTCCTTCCGACGATCCTGTAATAGCCTCTCTCATCCATGTCGGCAAGGTCGCCGGAGTGCAGGAAGCCTTCTTCATCTATGGCCTCCGCTGTTTCCTCGGGTTTCTTGAAATATCCCTTCATGACATTGTAACCGCGGACAACGAGCTCGCCGGTGGCACCCGGCGGAAGGACCATGTTCTCATCGTCGACTATCCGGACATCCTGCTCCGGCAGTGCCCGGCCGACCGTCTCGACTCTGTCCCTAAGATCATCGGTAAGGCTGGTCATGGTGATGACGGGGGAAGCCTCCGTGAGACCGTAGGCGATAACTATGTTCGCACCCATCTTGTCACTGGCCCCCTTCATTATCTCCACGGGACACGGAGCTCCTGCCATGACACCGGTCCGGACGCTGCCCAGGTCATAGTTCCTCTTCTTGAGGGCTTCGAGGTATCCGATGAACATCGTCGGGACACCGTGGACTATCGAGATGTTGAACATCTCCATGTACATCAGGGCCTGTTCGGCATCGTACGACGGCATCGGGACCATTCCGCTCGACCCGGATACGCAGGCGGTTATCCCTATCACGCAACCGAAGCAGTGGAAGAAGGGAACCACGATCAATGTGACGTCCTTCACGTTCTGGTCTATTGCCTCCGCGGTCTGCTCGGCGTTCTTGGTGATGTTCAGGTTGGTGAGCATCGCTCCCTTCGGCTCACCGGTGGTTCCGGACGTGTAAAGGATGAAGACCACGTCCTCCTCCATGATCGAGGACTCGATCCCGAGGAGTTCGGAATGGTCCGAATGATGGGAACCCAGCTCCATCACGCTTTCGAAGGTGTCCATGCCTTCCGAGATCCGGTCCCCGAGAACGATGATCTTTCTCAGGTTCGGGACCTTTCCCCTCAGACCGTCAAGGACCTCGATGTAATCGATCTTCATGAACTCGGATGTCATCACCAGGGCCGTAGCCTCGGAGTTGTTCATGATATATTCTACCTCCTTGGCCCTGTAGCGGGTGTTCATCGGGACCACGATGCCCCCCATCCTGGCGATGCCGAAGAAGGCCACTATCCATTCGGGAAAGTTCGGCATGTAAAGACCGACCCTGTCCCCTTTGCATATGCCCATCTTGAGAAGTCCGGAAGCGAACTCCGATGACATCTGGTCGAGCCTCCTGTAGGTTATCGCCCGGTCCTCGTAGAAAATTGCCATTCTCTCGGGATGCCTTTCCGCCGCATACCTCAGGAAATCCGAAAGGGTGTATCTTCGGTCCTTCATTTCAGCCCACTCCATATCGATGGTCCACCCTAGGCTGAACATGTAATAATATTTTCTTCCATGAATTTTGACAATAACTGTAGCTATGGCAAAAAAAAATAAAAAAAAAATGAGAAATGCCGGAAAAAAAGGCATTTCTCAGTATATTTCGAAGTAGATGATGTCCTTCATGGTGCCTTCTCTCTTTGCTTTCGGCACCAGTTTTGCCTTCACCGTAGCGCCGGAAAGGTCGTCATCGGTCTCGGGCACATTGACGACCCCGAGTATCGCACCGTCGGTACCGTCGACATCGATGAGCGCCATGCACCTGGGTGTCTCCAGCGGCTCCCAGTGGGCGTCCAGCTTTGCGAAGGTGTACAGCCGGATGATGCCTGTGGGGGGCACCTCGATCCAGTTCTCGTCGGGGATCTCCACGAAGCAGTCCTCGCAGTAGAGCCTCGCGGGGAAAAGCACCTTCGAGCATTTCGGGCATTTCGTGGCCATGAAGGTCCCCTTTTCCTTCAGGTTCTTGAAGAACTTGTCCCCTGCATGTCCGTTGGGATACAGGTAGTCAGCCTGCATGTTCCCGCGCCAGTGCATCGGCTTGCTGGGATCCGTCTGTTTCTCGAGGAAGGTCATTTCTTTCCACCTCCTTTCTTCAGGGGTTTGAAATACATGATGTCCGTAATGGCCCCCGTCCTCTCGGACTCGGGCTTCCAGACTGCCTTGACCTTCATCCCGATATGGATCTCGTCCTTGCCGACCTCTCCGAAGTAGTGCATGATGCCGTGCTTGGGGGAGGCCCCGTCGAGGGAGACCACTCCGATGAATATCGGCTCTTCGATGGGTCTTGCATCGGAATCGATGTAGGAGATGGAGAAGGTCTCTATGGATCCGGTATCCTGTATGTCGACCCATTCATCGGTGGGGTTGTAGCAGCGCTCGCAGAACATCCTCGGCGGAACGAGTATCCTCCTGCATTTGCGGCACTTCCTTCCCACTATCTTTCCCTTCTTCAGCTCCTCAAGGAACCTGCTCATGGCTGGTCCCAGCGCCCAGTTGTACTGGACCTCGGGCTCCCACCAGGAGTAGGTGATCCTGTTCTCCCTGATGTCCCTGTTCCCGACATGGGTTCCTCTCGGGTTTGCCGGTACCATGTCATCTTTTCCCGTCATTTCAACCCCTCCTCATGACCATCACGGTGGCCATCTGCATGATATCGCCCCAGGCCTGTCCCACGCCGATCCTCGGATCTCCGGGGATCTGCCTCTTTCCTGCCTTTCCTGCAAGCTGCCAGTAGAGCTCGCAGGCCTTCTGCCCCATGGTGGCCGCGATCGGATTGCCAACCCCCATGAGACCTCCGGAGGGGCACATGGGCATGTCGCCGTCCCTCTCGGTGACCCCTTCCCTCGTCAGGATGGGGGCCTCTCCTTTCTTGCACAGGAGAAGTCCCTCCATGTGGTGGAGCTCCTTGTAGTCGAAGGGATCGTAGGGCTCCGCGAAGTCGATGTCTTTTCTTGGATTCGTGATCCCGCTCATCTTGTAGGCCATCTTTGCGGCGTTTGCCACATACTGGGGGAAGTAGAGGTCCCTGTTGGTCCACATCGTCGAGTCGATGTTCCATCCGACCCCCGAGACGAAGACCGGGTCGTCGGTGTACTGCCTGACCTTGTCGGCAGAGCAGAATATAAGTGCCGAGGCTCCGTCGCTGGGAGGGCTTATATCGAGCCTCTGGACCGGCCACGCCATGACCTCGGAGTTCAGGACGTCCTCGATGGTGATCTTCTCATCGGGGAGCTGGGCGCAGGGATGGCCGACGGCGTTCCTCTTGTTCTTGACCGCCACCCTTGCGATGTCCTCCTTCTTGATGTTGTGAACGGTCATGTACCGGTTCATCTCCATGGCGAATAGCCAGACGAGGTTGGGATTCAGCGGCCTGTCCAGGATCGGGTCCCAGATGTGCCTGAAGGCCGTCTGGGGGTGCGGGTAGCAGCTTCCCATCTTCTCCTCGCAGACCACCAGGGCGATGTCGGCAACGCCCGAAGCGACGTGCCACCATCCTGCGATAGGTGCAAAGATACCGGTGCCCCCGCCGTTGAACACCCTGACATAGGGCTTGCCGGTGGCGGCGGCGCCGTCGGAAAGGTTCTCCCCCTTCATGTGTATGCCGTCGAATGCGTCCGGAGCGCTTCCCATGACGACCATGTCGAGGTCTTGCTTCTCTATTCCAGCCTCTTCCATGGCCATCTTCGTGGCAAGGAAAGAGAGCTCCTTGCCTGTCTCCTTGAGCCTCCGGCGGAACACGGTCATTCCCGCCCCTATCACTGCAACATCCCTCATCTCAAGCACCTCCTCTTTCGAATNTGGCCACTACACCGCTGTTAGAGGGTATCCCTCTCCATGCCTGGGCAAGTCCCACTTCTGCATCCCGGACCTGCCTTCTTCCCGCCTCCCCTCTGAGCTGGATGATGATCTCCAGCGCCTTCTGGAGACCGGTAGCCTCGTAGCAGTTTCCTATTCCCAGAGAGCCCCCTGATACGTTGGTGGGTATGGCGCCGTCGCGGTCAAGCTCCCCGTCCTCGAGGAGCATCGAAGCCTCTCCGGGTTTGGCCAGGTTGACAGCCTCGAGGTGCTGGAGCTCCTTGAAGGAGAACCTGTCGTCCACCTCGGCGAGATGGATCTGCTCCCGCGGCCGGTCGATCCTCGCCATCTTGTATGCCATCTTCGAGGCTTTCACGGCATAGCCGGCGTCGAACTTCCTTGTGCCGAGCCATGGGGTCTCGTTGCACCATCCGAACCCGGACATGTACACCGGTTCGATCCCCCACTCCCTGGCCTTCTCCTCGGTAGAGAGGACGAAGGCGATGGCCCCGTCGACGTTGGGGCTGATATCAAGCGATTTCAGGGGTTTGAACAGATAGGGGGACCCCATCACGTCGCTCCCCTTTATGTTGGCCTCGTAATCCGCCATGGGATTGTGGAAGGCCGCCTGCTTGTTCTTCGCAACCACCTCGGCGCAGTGCTCCTCGGTCGTCCCGCTCATCAGGAGATAGTCCTGCATCTCCATCCCCGCAAGGAAATACGGGTGGACCCTCTGCTTCTCGTCGGTGACCCCGATGGCAGGTTTTGGTTCCTCCTTGGTGTAGGTGGGAGAACCGCCGTATCTCGGTCTGAGGACCGGACCGGTCACCGGTCTCTCGAAGATCGGGTCGAGGGCGTGGAGCATGATCTCTCCCGGTGTGAGCAGGTCCGAGATCTTGCTGTGTGCCTCGACCAGTACGGTGTCGAACAGCCCCGTTTTGATCTGCATGTAGGCATTCCCGAGCCCGTACATTCCGTCCCCTGTCACCGTCATGCAGGGTCTCAGAACTGCCCCGATCTGATCGGGGACGAACTCGTCGAAGATCGAGAAGCCTTCCCAGTAATCCTCCCCGCAGGTTATGAAGCTGTCAACGTCCTTCCTTACATCTATGCCGGCATCCCGGTAGGCCTTCTGGCATGCTCCGTACATCAACTCCTTCCATTGGATGTCCGGAGTCATCGAATTGAAATCCGAGAACCCCACTCCTATTACGCAAACCTTTCTACTCAATGGATCACCTCTTTCCTCATCTTTCCACCTTTGAACACATCTCTCCTTTGACCTTTCCCAAGGACCAGTTCCTCCCGATGCCTGACCCGAAGCAAAAGAGTGCCAGGACTGACCGGTGATAACCCTTTGGGAATGCAACAATACAACAGGGTCTTGATAAAAAAATCCTTTCATCGGTTATTGCGGATATCTGTGTGGTGGCATCATTAAAGATCCCCCCTTCCTAAGGTAGTGGCTCACCTGCCGATGATGATGCCTGCCGGGTCGATCTCCCTGAGCCTGGTCAGCTCTTCATCGGTCGGAGATGGGGATGTCGGGACCTCCTCGGGTATTATGAGGTCGAAACCGGTGTTCTCCTTCACCTGCTCCACGGTGACCCCTGGGTGGACGCTTATGAGCTTCATCCTGCACGTCTCATCGTCGAATCCCATGAGGGCCAGGTTCGTAATGACCCTGTATGGTCCCGTCCCTTTCGGCAATCCCGCTTCTTCCCTGGCCCCCGGACCGTCTATGTATCCGGGGGTAGTTATGAAGCCGACCCTTTCGGGGAGCTTGTCCTTTTCGTGCCTTGCGATGATGATCGTTCTCCAGGAAAGGGATCCGAAATCGTTCGCCCCCCCGCTCCCGGGGAGTCTGGTCTTGGGGGAATCATGGTCTCCGATAACGGTGGAATTGATATTGCCGTACATGTCGACCTCCGCGCCTCCAAGGAAGGCATAGTCGATCATCCCCCTCTGCCCGGTCTCCATGATCCCCGCCAGACCCGTGGCGGCCACCGCCCTGTGGACGCATCTCGAGTCCCCAACGGAGATCGGGAGCGTCGGGACCATCGGGGCCATGCTGCCTGCCTCGAAGAAGATTATGAGGTTCGGCGCATGTGTCTTCTGGGCTAGGAGGGCGGCTATCATAGGAAGTCCGGTCCCCACGCCTACGATCTTCCCGTCCTCCATCTGGTGCGACGCAACGGATGCCATCAGCTCAACAGGTGTATAGTTGCTCATCTCAACTCCTCCAGGCGTCTCAGCTCATTGAGCTTCTTCATACCCACGAGGTCAAGGTATTCCTCGAAATCGCCGACCGAATAGACCCACTTGTCGAGATATGACCTCAGGTCGTTCTCGTCCCTTCCTGCCTTGAGGTATTCCCGGATATGGGGTTCGTCAAAGTAGTATTCGAATGGCATGTTCCCGGGGTGGCTCCCGTACGGGGCCTCTATCACGCCATCGACACAGAAGTAGGGGATGGTGGTCCTCTCGGGCGCATCCCTGAAGAACGAGTCGGGAACGATCCTCTCGGCGGTGACGATCACCCTCTTGGACGCCTTGGCGAGATCATCATCCTTGACGCTGGTCCCCCGGATGAGGCAGTTGCCGAACTTGTCTGCATAATGCACATGGATGATGGTGACATCCGGCATCAACGCGGGAAGGGCCACCAGTTTCTGACCGGTGAAAGGACATTCCATGGTCTTTGCCGCACTGAACCTGAAGGTATCCGATCCCAGCATGTTCCTTGCAGGAAGGAAGGGCAGCCCCATGGCTGCAGCCTTGATCCTCCAGGATAGGGCGCCGTTGGTCCATTCGACGCATTTCACCTTCCCGGTTTCAACGGCCCTTCGTCCGTTCTTGGATAGACCCCGTGTCTCGTAGGCGAAGGAATAGGCAACGTCAACGGCGTCCACACAGCCGCCGGCGATCAACACGTCAAGGTCGTGGACCGCGGTGTGGCCGGAGACCCGGAGGTGCTTGATCCTCTTCCTGACGATCTCGTATATCATCGGCATGGATATCCGTATGTGCCCGAACCCTCCGATCCCGATGTACATCCCGTCCTCTACGAACTTATCCACCGCCTCCCGCGGGGTGGTCAATTTGTCGACCAGACCTCTTGACTTGTGGTTCCGGTTCCATTCCCTGATATCTTCGGCATTGCAGGATTGGAGAAGCTCACCCTGTCCAGTTTCCAGCATTGGAGAACCCCGCTTCCCTAACGTCCACCTCGATAAATAAAGTTTCGAGAATGCAGGTGGGGCGGATGGACCAGGCAGCAGGACATTGCCTCAACGGGGCCATGGAAAGTTATTACTATCATACCGTATGTTGCGGTAACACCCAGGGACCCTTTTTTTCCCGGGTCGAGAAGGAGGCTTTCCATGGATTTTTCGCTCTCTTCGGAACACAAGATGTTAAAGAACATGGTGCGCGAGTTCGCCGCGAAGGAGATCAAGCCTGTTGCTGCGGAGATAGACAAGGAGGAGAAGTTCCCGTGGGAGATCCTCCGGAAGATGGGGGGTCTGGGACTCATGGGGATGACCGTCCCCCCGGAGTACGGAGGTTCAAAGATAGATACTGTCAGCTACATGATAGCACTAGAGGAGATCGGAAAGGTCTGCTCCTCCACCGGTCTCACAATGGAGGCCCATAATTCACTGGGTGTGGGGCATATCTTCGAGAGAGGAAGCGAGGAGCAGAGGAGGAAGTTCCTCCCCAGACTTCTGAACGGTGAAGGTCTTGCCGCATGGGCCCTGACCGAACCCAATGCGGGATCGGACGCCGCCTCCCTTCAGACCACTGCCATCAAGGACGGCGGCGAATGGGTGCTCAACGGGACAAAGCAGTTCATCACGAGCGGAAGCGTGGCAGAGGTCATAACCGTCATGGCAAAGACTGATAAGGAGAAGGGGGCCAGGGGGATCAGCGCTTTCATAGTCCCCAAGGGGACGCCCGGATTGATCTACGGCGGGGAGGAGGACAAGATAGGAATGAGAGGCTCCCTGACCTCCCAGATAGTCCTCGAGGACTGCAGGGTCCCGGTGGAAAACATGCTCGACGAGCCCGGAATGGGTTTCATCGGAGCGATGCAGGTCCTCGACAGGGGAAGGACCGCGATAGGAGCGCTGGCCGTGGGCCTGGCACAGGGAGTCCTGGAGGAGTGCCTCGATTACGCCCAGCAGCGCGTCCAGTTCGGGAAGCCCATATCCAAGTTCCAGGCCATCCAGTGGAAGCTGACGGACATGGCCACGGAGATAGAAGCAGCCCGCCTCCTGGTCCACAGGGCCGCATATCTTGAGGACAAGGGGGAGCCGTTCGGGAAGGAGGCCTCCATGGCCAAGCTTTTCGCTTCGGAGGTCGCTGTAAAGGCAGCGGTGGAAGCCATCCAGATACACGGTGGATACGGTTTCACGAAGGAATACCCCGTGGAGAGGTTCTTCAGGGACGTCAAGCTTTACACCATCGGCGAGGGGACCTCCGAGGTACAGCGCATGGTGATTGCCAAACATCTGGGCCTGTAGGTCGAAGGTCGCATGATGTACCCTTTCAATTAAATATTCGTAGACCTTCCTGTCAGCTGATGCACGGTCCGAGCAGGTTCGTTCACAGGGCTCCTCTCATCATATTCGCTGTGGACCTCGTCCTCGTGGTCTCGTTCTTCCTGGCGCCGGCAACCCTGGAACCGGGTACGGTCATGGGACTTGACGGCAGGGCTAACGCCATGGACTACCAGGATACATGGAAGGACCTGAGCCCCTTCCATTACGTGATATATTCATTCGGTGATTTCAACTGCCACCAGATCGAGCACAGGACCATCATCATCAACGGGAACCAGATGCCGGTCTGCGCCAGGGATGTGGGGATCTTCATGGGCGTCCTGTTCGGCGCCGCCCTGCTGGCCCGGGCCGTGGTTGACGACAGTCCCGCCAGGACCTTCCTGAGCGTAATGCCCAGGAAGTTCGCAACCAACCGCTTCGTCCAGAGAAGGAGAGGGATCATAGTGGCGCTCCTTCTGGTCCTTCTGATAGTCCCGACCGGCCTGGACGGAGGCATCCAGCTCCTGTCAACAATGGACCTTTTACCCTTCGGACTATCATACGAGAGCACGAATCCCACCAGGCTGCTGACAGGTTTCCCGATGGGGGCCGCGGCCGGGATACTCATGACCACCCTCGTCATGACCCTTGTCTCCAGAAGGGACGACGGGGAGCCCCCGCTCCTGCCGATCGTGAAAAGCAGGTGAGATGACAGGGGTCCTTGGGGGAATCGATTTAATAAGGGCAGCAACATTGCCCGGCAATGGCCCGACCTGAACCGGCAAAGGCGATCCTGATACTTCAGAGGGAGCAGGAGAAGATATCCGCGGATATCGCACCCGGGAACAGGGTGATGGACCTCCTCGACGGTGCAGGAGTTCCTCTGGACGGAGCCCTCGTGTTCCTGGAGGATTCCCCTGTCCCCCTGGACATGGAGGTTGAGGATGGCATGGTCCTGAAGGTCATCAGGGTAGCATCGGGAGGATAGCGGAATGCAGCCAACGATCATCGTGTACGTCCTCGGAACCGCAGGATGCGGGAAATCGACATTCACCGCAAGCGCCGCGAACTGGCTTGTGGAGAACGGCTTCTCGGTCAAGACAGTGAACCTGGATCCCGGTGCGGACCTGCTGCCCTACGAACCGACCGTGGACGTGAGGGACTGGCTGACCCTTGCCGATGTCATGGAGGAATACGGGCTGGGGCCGAATGGAGCGCAGGTCGTCGCGGCCGATATGGTCGCCCTGCACAGAACCAAGATCATCGACGAGATAGAGATAGGTGATACACAGTTCGTCCTCGTGGACACTCCGGGCCAGCTCGAGCTCTTCGCGTTCAGGGAATCCGCAAAGGAGATCGTGAACGGGATCATCCCGGAAAGCTCCGTTCTCCTCTTCCTCATCGACCCCTTCAATGCAAGAACGCCTTCCGGGTACATCAGCCAGGTCATGCTGGCAAATCTGTGCAAGCTCCGATTCAGCGTCCCCACCATAGAGCTCATCTCGAAAGGCGACATGGTAGGGCCCGATCTTCGGGACCTGCTCGAGAAATGGCAGGAATATCCCGACCATCTCTATGACGAGATGGTCAGGGAGGCCTCGGAAAGCCCTTCGCTGGGGAACGAGTTCAGCATCGGTCTTTTGCGCTCCATGGAGGACCTGGAACTCCTGGTCCCGCACTCCATCGTGAGCGCCGCGGATATGGAGGGCTTCAGGAGCATATATCAGACCATACAGCTGACCTTCGGCGGGGGAGAGGACCAGGACCGGACGGGATAGGTCCGCGATATCGGCGAATAAGGGAAAAGCTCTATTTGTTTGTCATCATCTATGGCGGGCGTATGGAAATGCAGTATCCCGAATTTCTCGCGGACCGGATGTTCCGATGGTACGAGGAATATCCCGGGACAGGCAGCAGGACCGAGGCCCGGATGAAGGAGGTCTCGCCCTGCTCGGAATATACCCGCTACACCGTGGAGGGGGTCCTGCGCTATCCCATGTCCGGGATGTCCGCCCTGATGGACGTCCATGCACTTGGGGATCTGTTCCTGAACTCGGGGATGAAGGATGCGAAATGGTCCGAAAGGCTCGGTTACGGCATGGGCGTTCTAAGAGAGGACACGAGGGTCCATCTCCACGGGAACGGCAAGTTCGTGATCCGGAGGGCGGAGGACAGGGACCACGCCGAAAGCGTCTACAGGACGATCGTTTCCATGGTCAAACCGACCCTCTTCGACCTAGAGAGGAAGAGGTACCTGTGGGACCTACTCAAGGAAGTCTCGATAACCGGAGGACCTGTGCCACCCGGTATCGATGATTTCCTGATCTGGCCGGACGGCATCGGCGATCCATCGGAGGTCCTGGCCGGGTCCCTTCTGGAAACCGGCCGGATCGATGGCAGGATCATTGGACCGATAAGGGATGGTTTCGTAAATTGGCTGTCCGGAGCCACCGGAGAGGACCTGGGTGCTTCCCTCGACGGGTTCGCAGAAAGTACGAAACAACTCATCACCGACTATTCCGGGAGGCTCCCTGACGATCAGGATGCTTCCCTCGGCGGTCTGACCGCGTGCATCTGGTCCTTGAGGGCTCTGGACGAGCTGAGATACCTTGGAAGGACCCTGAAAGGGAAAGATGTTGCAGGATCGTATCTTGGAGATGATCCCTGGAGCGGCCGAAACGTTGACTGGGACGGTCTCAGGAACACCCTGGCATCCCCCGGGATCGCCGTCGGCCTCGCCAGGGTACATTACCTGCTTCATCCTGCTTCCCTTCCTTGAAACATGTAATTGCAAAGGTTATATAACCGTACCACATTTAATCGCTGCTCGGTGCTGGGGGGTGCCTGTTGGCATATACGAAGATCGACCGGTTGAAAAGGGAGCTGGATACAGCCATTTCCGAGGGTGATTTCGAATTTGCACTGGAAGTCATCAACGACATGATCAAGATCGACCATCACAACGACCAGTACTGGAATTCCAGGGGCGTGGTCCTTTCGAAGCTAGGAAGGCTCGAGGACGCCCTCCAGGCCTTCGACCAGGGATTGGAGCTGAATCCGGAGGCCTCCCGGATCTGGTACTCCAAAGGGGTGGTCCTCATGGACGGCGGGAAGCTCAGGGCCGCCCTTGCTTGCTTCTACAAGGCACTGGATGCCGACCCCGTTTACGACAAGGCCCGTGAGAGGTTCAACAGGTGCCTTGACGACATGGCCCTGCTGAAGCAAGGGGAAGAAAAGGAGGGTCCTGAGAAGGAGACCACGCATAAGGCTCCCACCGGAAGGGTCCCGGGTCCCGGGGAGTTCGCGCCTCGGGATGAGGGTGAGGAGAATGAAGAGGAGGAGGAGCCAGAGATATTGGAGCCCAGGGCGGTAAAGAAGAAGGGCACCTATCTAGACGATGATATGTTCGCCGAACAGGTCCGTGGGGAGGAAGAGGACGAGGAGGAAGACGAGGAGGAGGAGGAGGACGAGGAGGAGTGGGAGGAGGAAGAAGGGGAGGAGGAGGAAGAAGAGGAGGACGAGGAATGGGAGCTGGACGAGGAAGAGTACGAGGAGGAGGAGGACGAGGAGGAAGAGAACTTCATCGTCTGCAGATGCGGATCGCGGATAACCATAACCTCCAGCGAAAGACCCTACAGGTTCGAGTGCGGAAAGTGCGGCCGGACCGGAACCATGAAAAAATGACGGCGGCCTTCACGTCTGTTTCGAGTACCAGTGGGTCAGAAGCTCCATCGGGTTCGTGGCAAGTATCAGAAAGACCTCCATATCCTCCCCGTGGTCCTGGATTATATTGACCCCCCAGATTATCCTCGCATTGATCCGGATCCGTTTTCTCAGTACCTCGGATGCGACGAGGGAATCCTCCAATGTGAGCTCGTTGGAACCCAGCACGTTGACCAGGGCCTTCCTGACGGTCGACAGGTCTATGTCGCAGAGGGGGTTCAGAAGGGCGTCCTTTGTTGACGTTGCAGCAGGGTTGCCCCCCGGTCGCGCCGCCCCCCACGTCATCACAAGAATGGAGCCACCTTTGGATGTTGACAGAAGGTCCGCCTGGTCCAGGTTGATGACCCCTGACCTGAACGTCATCTCGGAGAGATGCCTGATCATATGCGCGATATCGATGTAGTTGCCGATCCTGGTCACCCTGGGGGAGATCCCGACTATACCGTGGAATCCCATGGAGAGGTCCAGGAATTCCCTGTTCAGGACCTCGAGCTGCTTGAAATCCTTGAACCTGTTCCTCGAAGAGATGAGGCAGAGGGAGAAGGCCTCTCTCGCTATCACCCTGGATGAGAAATGGGATGCGGGGATGAAAACATCCTTGGAGCCGATGTCAAGCAATGAGAGGACGAGGTCCCCCCGCTCTACATTCTCCTCCATCTCGTATATGAGATCGGCCTCCTCCGGTTTGAGGAGCAGGGGGGAAGCGAACTTGTTGGAGGTCCCGCTGACCCCGGAGAGCGTTGAATAGATCGCCCTGTCCTCGCCGATGAGTCCCTCCATGTCGAGGTCCTCCTCCATGCCGGCCGGTCGTTCCGGCCCCACCATCGAATATCCATCCATCTCCGTGGTCCTGTAGAATATCTGGTAGGGGGAACCGGAAAGAAGCGGGATGAGGTGGTCTATGGTCCTGTCCGATGATCTGTCGAACGAAACGAGGAAGACCTTTCTCAAGACATCACCTACATCCACTGGTCCAATGTCGCGGACCCGGATACCTTTTCCGCCTTTTTATCTTGTTTGGGCTGACTCTCCTCCTCCGGGGCCATGTCCATATCCTCTTCTGGTTCGGCGAGGTCCTCTTCCTCATCCTCACGCTCCTCGAAGGAATCGAAGAGGGAACTCTGCTGGACGCCGGAAAGGAGCTCCTTCTCGGAGACCCCGAAGACCTCGGTCACCCTGGCAAGGGTGGAGGCCAGCCTTTCCGCATAGTAGTTGTGATCGGGGCTGTGGTCGAAATCCCTCCCGTCTATGTAGGGCTCCACGAGCTGCGGCTTCGCCTTGGCATCGATCACTATCCATGATACCTTCATTCCTGGAACTATCTCCAACCCCAGCTTTCTTGCCTTTCTGAGGGCCTGGACGTTTGCCATGGAATCCGGGTTCTTGTAACGCGTGTTGATCTTGTCCTCCTCCACTTCCTGTATCGACCTGGATATGACGAGCTGCTCGATGGGAACGTCCCCTTTTTTCACGCTGGCTATGGTCTTTCTTGAATAATCGACGGCGCCTTCAGTGTCTCCGGCCAGGACGAGCTCGAAGACATCCTCGAGCGCATTGCTCTGCAGGTCGAAGGAGTCGGTCCTACGCATCTCGTAGCCCCGGACGATCATCTCCTCCTCGGGCCAGGCTATCATCCCGACATAGCGCTTCTTTGCGCCGTGGGTGAAGAAGGACCGGAAGACCTTCTCGAACTCGAGCACCCTGTCCTCCTCGGAGAACCTTGCGGCGAGCGACCTGCCGAACTCAACGGTACCTTCGAGGTCGGAGTGCGGGGAACGGATGAATATCGAGTCCGTGTCGGAGTAGATCACCTCGTGGCCTTCTTTCTGAAGCGTCGTTATTATCGAGACGATGTTCTCCCTTGCATACGCGGTGATGGAGGAGCCTATGGAGCGGTCGGTGAACCTGTAGAAGAAGGATGCGAAGACCCCGTAGAACGAGTTCATCAGCACCTTGATGGCCTCCTGGAGGCCGTCGAAGTACTCCCTGTCCCCGGAGGTCTGCGCAGTTCTCTTCGACGATTTTGCCTCCTGCCTCTCCACCATCAATCTCCTGAGAATGTCGGGGACCAGCCCCTTCTTCTGCTCGGGGCGGAGGTATCTGACCCCCGGGATGGGGGAATGAATGGTCCCCTCCTCCTCATCTGTAAGAGTGGTGAAGCAGATATTGTTCTGGATCATGATGGATGGGTACATCGACCTGAAATCGAGGACAGCCACCCAGTTGTACAATCCGGGCTCGATGGAGTGGACGTAAGCACCCTCGATCTTCGAGGTCTTTGTCTCGTGCCTGGTGAGCGGGATGCCTATTCCCCTCCTGTCGGCCTCCCTGATGAGTATTGAATCTATGAGGTTCGAAGTGGTGCCGTTGAGTATATCGATGAGGGCCAGTTTCGCGACGGATGCAAGTGCGACCCCCTTTTGTATCGACTGGGTCCTGTCCAGGATGCGGAGCGCCAGCTCGGCATCCCTCATGCAGTATCTGACCACATCCTCCCTTCTTCTCTCCCATTCCTGCTCGATGATTGAGGTGTCGATATCGTCCTTGCCTTCCCCCAGGAGTAGGTTCGCGACGGCTTCAAGGGTCTCCTTCTTGGGACGGAAGGTCCTCTTGGCCTGCCACCAGGCATCGACGACGATCCTCCCCTTCGTCCTCCAGGACCTGAATCCCATATTGTCGACGTTGGAGAGGTCCCTTCCGAGCGACAGCCCCTCGAGGTTCAGGCCCTTTGCCCTGCGGAGTATATGGGGGATATCGTATCCGTCGACGTTGTAGCCGGTGATGATGTCGGGATCGTGCTTCCGGACCGCCTTCTCCAGCCCCTCGATGACATGGTCCTCCCTTTCCATTGCATCGTCCATGTCAAGCGGCGGTACTATGCTGTGGTTCTCGAGCTCCTCTTCCTTCCCCATCGGAAGCCACCCGACGGAATACCCTATCATGTAGAGCTCTCCGGTCTTGATCGAGTTCTCGATATCGAAGGAAAGGGCCTTCAGCCTGACCTTGAAAGGCTTCGAAAGCCTCACATCCCTTGCTTCAATGCACAGGTCCGTCGTGTATTCGTTGTCCTGCTTCTCCTCCCCTTCGAACTCAACGTACACCCCGAGGTCCGTGTCGTAGAAGTATCTGAAGATGAACGGGATGTCGGCGGCAAGGATGGTATATCCGGCATCCTGCCATCTTTTCCTGTATTTCGGGACGTCGAAGGGAAAGGCGATGGTGACCTTCAGGCATTGTCTGGTCCCGCCGTCATGCCAGAGGTCCCTCTCCTCCAGCGACCTGACCATGGGATCGCCTTCGAGCTCTTTTCTTACCCTATCCCCCGGTTCCACTATGAAGAAGTAAGGATCGAACCCCCTCACAAGGACGGTCGCGGACCGTTCGTCCTTGAGCCTTCCAAAGAGCTCGATGACAACGGAATCCCCCTCCCGTTTGTAATGTCCGGATATCACAAGCATTCGATACATCTTGATTTCCCAGCCCTAGGCGTTGGACTGTATCTTGATCACATCCCCGTGCTTCAGCTCATGGTCGGAACCGATCGTCCTCTGCGTCCTGCAGTCGACCGCCTTTATGAAATGATCGCCGAGATCGGTATGGACCTTGTAGGCGAGGTCCTTCGCCGTGGACCCCCTGCGGATCAGGAGGGCATCCGGAAGGACGTATCCCTTCTTGTCCGTATATTTGTGCTCGTCCTCCACGGGGAAGACGACGATCAGGTCAAGAAGCTCGTAGGCCGTTGTCTCGAGCACCTTCTGGACGTTGGTGGAGCCGAACCTGTCCAGAAGATGCTGGATCCCGTTCAGGGCCTTCTTCTGGGCGTCGTTGAGCTTATCCTCCTGCATTATCCTGAAATCGGGATCGCCGGGAACGTACTGTATCAATCCGGCCTTGTCGGCCTTTCTCAGAGCCATCTCCGCCTCGGCGCAGACAGGAACGACCAGATAACCGCCGGTCGAGGAGGCCAGCCTTTCTATCTGATCATCCTCTGCCCTGTCCGCCTTGTTGGCGGCGATCATCATGGGCTTCGAGAACCTTCTGAGGCTCGTCGCGAGCTCCATCATCTGGTCGTCCGTCCAGGCGGTCGGCCTGCTCCCCAGCCCTATGTGATGAATGGCATCATCAACGTGGTGAACGTTGATGCCGAGTCCGGCGAGTCGCTCGGCCAGCATGCGGTCTATGGGAAGATGGCTGGATTCGGACATCCTCGAGATCTTGATCCAGTCCCTCATCATTATGTTGTGGAACCAGTGGTCGATCTCCTTCTCGAGGAAAGCAACGTCCGAGACGGGATCGTGGGCCCCCTTCTCCACCGGGTTCCCCTCGGCATCGGTGGAGCCGGACACATCGAGGATATGAACAAGTCCGCTTGCCTGCCTCAGATCGTCCAGGAACTGGTTCCCGAGCCCCTTTCCGCTGTGGGCGTCCGGAACGAGACCAGCAACATCAAGCAGCCCCACGGGAACGAGGCGCGTGTCCCCCTGGACGATGGAGTTCCTAGGACTGCTCTTCACACCGAGGGCGGGACCAGGGTCCGGACACCTCACATACCCCATCCCGATGTTCGCCTTGATCGTCGTGAAGGGATAGTTGGCTATCTCCGCCCCCGCAAGCGTAGATGCCTCGAAGAACGTGGACTTGCCCACGTTCGGTTTGCCTACAAGACCTATCTCCAAATCCGAACCTCCCGGGACGCACCCGGGAATTGAAGGGAGCGCCTAAATACTTTCTCCCGCGGCGAACAGCCGGAAGCTCTTCGAATCCAGAAATGACAATCCGAGCATGTCGCCCTTCCTTGCCCAGATCTGCCCGTCAAGATAAAGGTCGCATGAGATCTCCCTCTCTCCGGGTCCGCCCTGGTCGATGTTCCGAAGCTGTACCGGAACGAACTGCAGGGAGTTCCAGAGGTGGAAGCGGGCCCCTTCCGGTATCTCCTCTTTCCAGTACTTCGAGATACGGAACCTCCCCGAAAGGCGGTCCGAGGACAGCAGGCCCTCCTCGGCCGAGGTGAGCAGACTCCCTCTTGGCAGGTCGTCCGGTTCGATGTTCTTCAGGGCAAGACCCACCCTTGCACCGGCAGGGGCATTATCATGGTCCCTGTCATGGACCTGAATGGACCGGACGATGGTCCTTTTCCTGGCAGGATATACCGATAGGTTCTGGTGCCTGGTGACGGCCCCCCTCGTCACGAATCCGAGAACGACACATCCGACACCCTTGACGTTGAAGGCCTGGTCGACCACGACGTCGCATCCCTCCCTGAACGCGGGCGGGGGCAATTCGAATAGGTCCTCCCTGAAAGTGGAAGGAGACGGATCGAACCCGTCGTATCCCTCGATCACGGTCCCCCTCACGATAGACCCGAGGGATGACCGGTCGACAAGCGGGTCCACATGAATGCTCCCGGTCTTCTTCCTCATGAGATCAAGAGCGATGATGGTCTCGCCGAGCTCCCTGTCGATCCGATCGATGTTCAGATATATCCTGTCGGAGAGCGAGAGGGGGAACAGGAGCGACCATATCTTCTCCGGATACTTGGATGGATAGACCGTCGTGATCATCCTCTCATCCTTTCTGAGAGCCCCTATACCGAACGAAGTGGAGGAGGTCTCTTTCCCGACGGACCTCGTCCATTCGCCAGGTCCCAGGAGGGCGACGATGGTGTGCTCCATGCGGGGGTGTAAATGGGTCGTTCTGAAATACTTTGCTGTGAACACCTCCGAAACCGCAAAATAGCCCCCGCCCGATCCTTGAAGGGTTGACGAGCATGTCAAAGAAGACCGGCCTTATCGGGGCAGCATCCCTGTCGTTGTTCCTTCTATCTCTGGTATTGCTCGTTATTGGTATCATTGTCGGAGATGTGGAGCTCTTCCTGTTTTTCATAGTTCCGGTGATCAGGTTCAAGGGGGTCCTTGGCGGGATGTCATTCATATCATTCCTTGCTGCCCTGATGGTGCTGTTCATATATCTCTGGGTCAGTTCCAATGAGAAAGTTGACCGAAAAAAGGGAAATAGGGCTGTTTCCCAGGAGGCGGGGAGGACCAGGGAACTTGAAAGAGAGACACGATGGGGGGGACTGATATTCATAGGCCCCATACCCATCGTTCTCGGGGACAGGAGGACCCGGAGCAGGTTCCCGAGTTGGTGGGTGCTCCTCCTGGTCGGGATCGGGCTCACCGCATTATTCTATATCGGCCTGACGCTCCTGCTTTCACTTTAAAAAACAATGGATAGCGAAGTCGATCCGGGTCTTATATACTGGACCCCCCGGAAAAAACCGCATGTTATATATATGATGAAAAGCAAAAAGGAAAAAATATTTAAGTGGTGTCGGGGTTTAAGACATAGGTTTCAGATTTCCCTTTTGCTACCTAGGTTGTGCTTTAAAGGAGGAAAGACAGATGAACAGGATCCTGATTCTTGGAATTTTGGCCATTCTGACCACCGCTGCTTTTACTGGTATCGTGTTTGGAGAAGACAAGACAATAGACACGAACGAATTCAGCTTCGGCGACGAGGCCAACTACGTGAACATGACAATGAAAGAGGTCCGGATCGGAGAGGACCATTTCAACAATGAAGCGAACATCTTCGTCTACAACAATGCCACATACGATTATCTGGCCTTCGATATCAAAGCAGGTATGGACCCCGTATCCGGCGAATACCCCTCCGAGGTCTCGGTCGATCTCGGGAACAACAATCAGCTGGAGTACAGGTTCGGCGGCGCCGGAACCGGTCAGTGGGGAAACCAGACCTATTTCGAGACGGCTGATAAGAGCCCGATCAAGAAAGGCGACGCCTATCCGTCAGTGGAGGGCGACCTCTATTACATCAAGCTGCCGTCGGATGCCGTTGTGACCTCCACTTTCGTCAATATCACTCACCTTGACGAAGCTGTTTCAAAGAACGTCAGGATACCTTCTAGTAATAACTGGGGGAGGACATACTGGTATCATTATCAATACTATCCCTACGGATATTCTTATTATTATCCCTCATCCAACGCTGGAACCTACGTCCAATCCAACGATTATGTGGGCGTGACCAATTACCGGTATGCCAGCAGCTATCCGATGTCCCACGGGTATCTCAGCTGGGATACCGAGAGCGATGCTCTGAAGGTCCCCAAGGGAGCCAACCTCCAATCTTACGATCTCAACTGGCCGATCCGGAATTATAGGAACTCAGGAACCTTCCCCGGATACAGCGGATCGTATCATCATGGTGAGATGACTTACGGGATCTTCGCTCTCACCACCTCGATGCCCTCCTCTTATCAGAGGAGCAATACCGTGTACTATGATTTCGATGAGGAATATTCCGAGTTCAAGAGGATCAATCCTTCCTGGAGAAGCACACCGGATGCAGAATATACCGTGGATGCCTATCACGGGTATTCCAGCAGCTACTATTACAACACCGACGTGAGCTATGACCTAAGAAGCCTGCTGGAGGAGTGGAACGATGAGTCATTGACCAACAATGGGATCATGATAGCTATGTACAAGACCCCATACCAGAACGGATTTCCCCAGGCATCGGGATATACATATTACTCGGGAAATGCGAACTACTATCGATTCTATTACAGGGGTAGTATATATTCCCCGGGGGCTTCATCTTCCTACAATCCGTACAAACCGATGATCAGCTATTCATACACACTTGATTCGACCAATCCCTGGCTCGACGTTGGCGACGATAAGACCAATGACTGGTCCTACACAGGAAACTATGTCGGTACCACGAACCTCACCGGCTTCCAGGGATCGATAAACCAGTACCTTCAAACCCATTTCCCTGACGAATATGATGACTACGGGAATGCCTGGACACACGTTCCGGTCAGGCTCGGGGCCGATGCCGCGGGGAAGATAACCGTCAGCGATGTCAAAGTCGAGTACGATTACACTGCAAAGGTTTACTACTCTCCAAATACCGGAAACGTAGTCCAGGAGCTGCAGTCCCTGGTTCCGACAACGGAGGAGGGATGGAGCCTTGTGGAGATCAATGTAACCTCACAGACCCAGGGGACACTGAAGTTCGACAACCTGGAACTCAGGGGATCAAAGCCGAACTACAGACCCAGGGCGATGGAGATCTCAACGATCGAGGTCGACGAGGGGGTCGTTCGGTCGGACCTTCTCAAGGTCAATGACCAGTTCTATGACCTTGACCAGGATTCCCAGAGTCTTATCTATATTCTTCAGAAGAACGATCAGACCGACCATGTGGACCTTTATCTTCACGAGGACGAGATGGGAAACACCTGGCTTGGGATCGATTCCTCCAAGGATGAGAACTGGAACGGCGAGGTTGCCTGTCAGATCTCCGCCACCGACGAATTCGGCAAGGATGTATGGTCCAACGAGTTCATCATCGATGTAAGGCCCGTCAACGATCTCCCCTACATTGCAATGGGGATGGAGGACATAATCACATTGGAGGGGGTGGACCCGATCCTCATGGAATATGACGCACCCTCCGGAAGGGGTATCGCCAATGGAAAGGAGGTTCTGACCGTTGGAGGAGGCGGGGAGCCGTATTTCGCGGACATCGAGAACCAGGAGATACATATCGACTTCGAACTTCTCGACCCGGAAATGACCCCGGTAAATCTGGACTGGTCCAACGAGGACCGCCACAAGATCTACCGCGGCGCTGACAATAAGATCTATCTTACGGTGCTTCCACCGGAATACACGGACGATCCCGACAACTACATCGTCTTATTGGGATCCGATCCCGATTTCTACACGGAAGAGGGACCGTACTATCTCAAGGTCTACGCATCGGACGATCCCAACGATCTCTGGAACCAGACCTCCGTCCTGCTGAAGATAGAGATCCAGGCCGTCAATGACCCTCCCTCGATGCTCCTCATACCCGACGTCGTCATGGATGAGGATAGTTCGTACATTGGGAATGTGGATTTCGTGGAGGAGTACCTACGGGATATCGATAACGAGATAGAGGACCTCACTGTCAACTTCAGACCTTCCTCTGATTCTGTCATGGTTTCGATCAATGAGGAGGGAAGGCTCGTGATCGATCTCGAAATGGACTACAACGGCGTGGTCCCCGTCACGGTCGAGGTATCGGATGGTACCAATATCATAACGGGAACATTCAACGTAAGGATCAGGTCCATCAACGATCCGCCGATCCTCATCGTGAAGAACCTTTTCGACGGCCAGGAGATAAGGGACCTTTACAGGATCAAGGGATCTGCAGATGATATCGAGAAGAACCTTAGGTCAGTGGAGGTTGCGGTCGTCAGGGTCGGTGAGACCATCTACACGGATGATTGGATCAGGGCTGACGGGGCCTACGTATGGCAGCACCTTCT
>JBLIRI010000060.1:0-13297 GCA_049472235.1 Thermoplasmatota archaeon
TCCTGAACACCCTCCCCTTCTGGAGCATCCTCGCGCGATGGAGGTTCAAAAACATAGACGAAACGGTCACCGGTCCGGTCCCGCCCGGGGTGGGGGTGGCGGCGAGGGCCTTCCCATCCACCGACGCGATGTCCACATCCCCGACGATCCCGTCCCCGACCGGATTTATCCCAAGGTCGATCAGGACCGCCCCTTCCTTGATCATGTCCCCCCTGATGAAACCTGCCCTGCCAACGGCCGTTATTATCAGATCGGCTCTCCGGGTGTGGTCGGCTATGCTCCTGGTCCTGCTGTGGACAAGCGTCACCGTCGCGTTCCCCCATGGCTTCTTCTGGGAGAGCAGGGTGGCAAGAGGTCTGCCGACATTGGGGCTCCTTCCCGCCACGACGACCTCTTTTCCGTCAGGGGCCATGCCGTAATGGAGCAGAAGGAATAGGGCCCCAAGCGGAGTGGGGGCGATGTAGCGGGGCCTTCCCATCCCCAAAAGGCCGTAGTTCTCCGGATGGAGGCCCTCGACGTCCTTGATGGTAGGGACCTTCCTCATCAGGTCCTGTATCTCAAGGCCAGGGGGAAGCGGACGCTCGATCATGATGCCGTTCACCCCGGGGTCGTCGGCGTCCTTTTCCAGGGACCTCTCTATCTCGACCTGGGGTGCGTCCGCTCCGAACGTTCTTAGCTCGACCTCGGCACCGATCTTCTCTCCCTTCTTCACCTTGGACCTCGAATATATCACCGAGGACTCGTCCCCACCCACGAGATAAACCACGAGCTTCGGGGAGCCCACTTCCCCCGACAGCAGCCTCAATTCGGAATCGATCCTGTCGGCGACAGGTCTGCCCCTGAGGATGTCCATGACAGCAATAAACACGAACACCGATTTAAGGGTGTCCCAATCACTGCACGCCGACGTATCTGGTTAGGAACTGATAGAAGGCGTTGGCTATGGCCTGTTTCTGATCGGGCTCCAGACTCTTGAACTCCTCCAGGACCAGGAAGTTCACGCCCCCGAGAACCTTCACGGAGAAAAGCTCGTCCTTGTGGGGATTTACATTGGCCTGAGACTGGGAGTGCTGCTCGGAGCCGATGATCTTGAAGTCGTGGGTGGCCTCCTTCATGAGGATCACATCCATCTTCCTGAACCCGATGTGCTGGTATGCCGTGGTCTGCATCTTGATGAACGGGTAGAGGAACTCTCCCGTATCATCGAAATGGATCGGGTTACCCTCGATCATCAGGACCTTGCCCAGAACCTCAAGGCAGTCGATGACCATCTCGTCGAGGGTGTTGTAGGATGATCTGAGCTTTATCTGGGACATCCTTCCCTGGACGTTGTTGACAGCCGGTGCCTGCTGCTGCCCGAAGTTCGATGCGGGGATGTCCACCATGCTCTGGCCCCTGCATCTGGTACACGTAAGAACGTTCTGTCCCGGCCTGATGTATGCCTGGAAAACGGTCTGGCAGTAGGGACATGTGAACTGGCCGATGTTCTGCTGCTGCTGTGCCCCGTATGAGCCTCCCTTCGAAGGGGGCTGGACAGGTTCCGGGGCCTGGTTTTGTGCTCTGTGCGAGAAGAGGTAGAACTTGTAGGGATTGTACGGATTCGCAACGGGATTTGGATCGTTCACCTCGACCACCAGGACGCAGCCGTTCTGCGATGCGTATCCCTTGGCGGAATCGCGGAGCTGCTGCTGGGACATGGGCTGCCTGTATTCGATCGGCGTCCCTACCTGGGCATAGCCCTGACCGCCAAGCATCTGTACGTACTGGCCTATCTCCGACTTCGTCGCAGTGACCAATTTGACAGCTGAAGAACCGCTCCTTTTGAAGATCGAGGGTGACATTGCTAACACTTCTCCTCGGAAATGATAGATGACCTAGTGTATCTACTCCAATCACATGAACTGACCAAATCATATTTGAATTTTCTTAAGGTTTCCATAATCGGGCGCATCAAATTAAACCCTTCATGATGTCTTCCCTGCGGTCGATCTTGAGCAGCGTCTTCACGGCAAGGTTGTAGGCGTACAGGGGGCGCTCTCCGAAGGCGTAGAGCAGGACCTTGGATTCCTTGCCCTTTCCGATGACCTGGACCTGTGCGGCCCATTTCCGACCCTTGGGGTCGGTTGCGACCATCTGGGATATGCCCCTGAACAGGTTCTCGTTTATCATCTCGTTCGCCTTCTTGAACCCTATCTTCTTCAACCTGTCCTGGAAGATGCTGTACAGTTCATTGGGCGGTATCGGGAGGATCTGCGTCTCCACGGTCCACCGGAAGAGATCGGAGGTAAGTATCCTGAACCTGTCCTCGTCCATCGCCATGGGCTGGAACTTGGGGACCACCACCTTGAGGGGCTCGGTCTTCATCACGACCCTCTCCTCCAGCTTGTACCTGAAGTCGAAGAAGAGGATCTCGAACTCGATATCCTCGGTTCCCCCCTGGTATAGCGGTTTGAACGGGACCTTCACGGCGAGTTTTTCACCCGGGTCAAGCAGTTTGGAACCCGGTCTCGGCTCCCCGAAGATACCCAGCTTGTTCTTTTCCGGGAACTGGAGGCGGACGTTCCCCATGGGATACTCGGTATTGTTCTCGATCTCCACCTGGTAGACCATCCCTCCGATCCTCTTGTCGTAATCGTCCTCGGGGGGATAGATGAAATGATGATCGACGAGGAGGGAGTCGTTCTCGGTCTCCGGGGGCCCCTCGTAGTACTGATCGTCCCGCCAATCGTCAACATGCCTCTGCTCCGGCCTCTTCCTGCCAAAAAGCCTGTCGAATATGCGGAAACCCATATGACCTCACCTGGCCGTCAGGGATCAGAGTCCGGCGTCCTCGAGCTCCTTCACGATCTCTCCAAGGGCTATGTCGATGTCCTTGATCTCCCTGGCCCCGGTGCAGACGATCTTTCCGGAACCGAAGAGAAGAGCGACCACACGGGGGTGGTCGACCCTGTAAACGAGACCGGGGAACTGCTCCGGCTCGTACTCCACCCGTTCCAGCCCCAGGGATATGGCAATGGCGTTGAGGTTGATCTCCTGGCCCAGGTCGGACGAGGCCACGATGTTCTGGACCTCGACCTTGGGGCTCGTGTCCACGTTGATCCCCATGTCCTTTATCATGGAGAGGACGCGGCCAACGACCTCTTCCGCCATGGCCACGCTCTTCGCGCCGGTGCAAACGAGCTTGCCGCTCGAGAAGAGGAGAAGTGCGGTCTTGGGATCCTTCACCTTGTAGATGAGGCCGGGGAACTTCTCCGGAACGTACTCGGCGTCGTCGAGAGCCATGGAGATCTTCTGTAGGTCTAGCGGTACCCCTGCAGAGGAGGAAGATACGACGTTCTGAATATGAATGTCCATTTTATCACCCTTTCAATGTTTCCACCCGGTCCTCGAGGGCCCGGACGGGGATGATAACGTATCAAATCTCTTTATATATACTTTATTAAGGTTTATAAGCAAACGAGAAGGGGGGCACCTAGTTCAATTTGCCGCCAAGGAGCCTCTCCAACCACTCCTCGACCTCGGCGTCGCTCATGGAAATGGTCGGATAGAACTGAGATACCGCCGTTCCGTCAGCGTGCATGACCGGGGAGCCTTCGGGGACACCGGGGCCGAACGGAAGGACGATGCCCCATACCCTGAGCTTGCTCACCGCGTCCATGAGGGAGGCTTCGATACCCTCGCCATGCAGGATGAAGGGGGTCCTTTCGCCCCCGATCCGGTTCCTTTCGAGAAAGGAGGTCCAGGGGCCAGAATGGTCCGGGAGTGCGGCAGGGATCACCTTGCAGCCCCTTCTCCTCATGAAGGTATAGGAGAGGAGGGACCTTCTCTCGATCCCGGTGCTGTGCTCCGGAAGGTAGAGAAGCACCTTCCCCTGGGAGGATGCGGGCATGCCCCCCATCCCCTTCGTCCTGTTGTCGAAGATGTATGCCGATCTTTCCCTGATCTCCACCTCTATCCAGACGTCGGGGGACTTGAGGTCCACGCTGGCGTCCCCTTCCTTGAGGTGTGATATTACGGCCCCGCCGCCTTCGACGGCTATCTCCTGGCTCGAGTAGGGATGGGACCCGGTCCTCCTTACCTTGAGGCCGTAGGTCATCCCTTTCCTTATGCGGACCGCCCCGTACCTGGACAGGGCTTCCATCAGCGCACCCTTCTCCGAGAAGGCTTCCTCGACGAGGGAGAAGGAGAACACCCCCGGTACCTGTCTCAGAACGTCGGAGGCCTCCTTCACCGCCCCGGTCTGGATGAAGATCCGGCTTCTCCTGACGTCCATCACATGCTCGACCCCCTCTTCGATCAGGCTTTCCTCGATGTCGTCGGCGAGCTGCTGAAGGAACCTTGATCGGACCCTCTCCGATTTCAGACCCAGTTCGGCGAACCTTACGAGAACGGTCGTCATCAGCTCCACACTCCGGAGATCGTCGCTCCGCAGTGGGCACATCGACCTTCCTTAAGAGCCTTGTGGCTTACAGCGAAGAAGCTCCTGTTTATCACCCTTCTTCCGCACCCGGGGCAGTAGGAATCGTTGAAGTCCCCTCCACCAAGGTTCCCGATGAAAACATGCTTGATCCCCTTGTCAAGGGCCTTCTTCCTTATCTTTTCGAGCATTCTTGCCGGGGTCGCGGGCACATCCAGCATCTTATTGTCCGGGTGGAAACGGTTGAAATGGACCGGGACCTGTTCATGGAGGTCGGAGAGGACCCAGTCGACGAATCCCCCGATCTGAGGATCGTCATCGTTGTGCCCCGGGATGACGAGGTATGCTATTTCCACATGGACCCCCATTTCCACGGAGGTCCTGACATTGTCAAGGACCGGCTGCAGCTTTCCACCGACTATACTGTGATAGAATTCCTCAGTGAACCCCTTGACGTCTATGTTCGCCCCGTCTGTGTGCTCCATGAGTTCCTTCCATGGCTCCGGGGCCAGATGCCCGTTGGTGACGTGAACTATCTTTCCCCCCTTTTCACGAAGGGCGGGGGACACGTCCATGATGTACTCGAAGTTGATGGCGGGCTCATTGTAGGTGAAGGCAACTCCGATGCTGCCCCGGTCCAGGGCCTTCTCGACGAGAAGGTCCGGAGGGATTAGATAATCCTCCATTCCATCGGGCCTTTCCCTGGACAGGCTCCAGTTCTGGCAGTGCCGGCATGAGAGGTTGCATCCGATGGAACCCACGGACAGTATCCTCGAACCTGGCAGGAAATGGTTCAGGGGTTTCTTCTCTATCGGATCGAGGTGCACCGCGGGATAGATGCCGTACGCGGCCGCGATCAGCTCCCCTCCCTTGTTCACCCTTATCCCGCATATCCCCCTCTTTCCCTCCGCTATCCTGCAGGAGTGGGGACACAATCTGCACTGGACAGTGGAACCTTCGAGCCGCTCCCAGTGTCTGGCTGTAATATCCTTTCCCATCGCGGTCACCGATGGAGCATTGTCGGGCGATAGAATAAGATTTGCCCCGGAGGTCACCAGAATCGGTCCAGGGCTCCCGTGGGCGCGGAAACCCCGAGGAGCTCCATGATCTTTGCGGCATTGTTCGGGGCCATTCCCCTGGGGTGATTGTTGAAGTAGACCCTGGTATCCTTGTCCACCTTGGAGGCCAGGATCTTGATGGGGTCCACCCTCTCCTTGAGCTCATCGGCGGTGTAGTTGTAGAAGTACCTGGCGTTGGGGTCTTCCTCCGTGATCCGGAACCATGCCTCCTTGTTCCGGCCGTGGAACCTGACGTAGGAATGCCTTGCCGTCTCCTCGGAGAACCAGGGGAATGAGGGCCCGTCCACCACGACCAGGGCGACGCCGAACTCCCTGAGAATATCCCTTGCCTCCAGGGTGAGCCTGAGGTCCTCGTTCAGCCAGGAGGAGTTCCTCAGCTCGATAGCGGGGTCGCCCGGCAGGGAGGAAAGCTTCTCGCAGACCTCCCGGAGACGCTTCATGCCCAGGATGTAATGGGGCAGCGGCACCCTCGGCTCCGCCTTCATCTTGTACTTGATGTCGCTGCGGACGGCGAAATACGGAGAGGCCTGGAACAGAACGGCTCCAAGGACTCCCCCGTCGCTCAGGACCGACAGGACGTCGCGGTCCAGATCGTCCATTGCCCGGTTGAATTCCGCTGGATCGTCCTCCATGCAAAGCTCATGAGAGATGCGGCCCGGGACCTTGATGGTGAACTCTCTTCCATCGAGGATGTTTGCCTGGCCCACCCAGCCCTGGACAGTGGACCTCGAGGGTGTCGAATAGAATGTCGAATTGACCTCGACGGTATCGAACCTTGACAGATAGTAGTTCAGGAAGTTCTTCTGTTGGGTCCCTTCCGGATAGAATGGTCCGACCCAGTCCTGATAGGACCAGCCGCTGTTCCCGACCTTTATCCGTCCCATGGTCCCTCCCGGGTCCCTTCACTCCAGCTTGCCCTTCTTTCCGCACCTCGGACATTTGATCTTGAGGGGCCTCTCCTCCGAGGTTATGGGGATCGGCGTTTCGCAGGCAGGACAGGGTATGTACCCGAGAACGTCGGGGCCCTTCTTGAACTGCTTTTCGAGGTCCAGCTCCTGATCGGAAAGCTCGTAGACCTTGGCCTCCCCGTCATGGAAGACCTCCTCCGGGGCCTCCATGCCGACGAGCTTCGTATCACCCAGGTCAAGGACCTGGCCGGAAGGCCGATATACTGGACCCTGGATGCCCTCCATCTCGGTCTCCTTGAAAACTATGGGGAAGAAGCGGTATTCGAAGTCCGGGAAGTAGTCCCTTTTCTTCTTTTCGTCGGCCAAGATATCACCTGGAGCTGGAGTTATCTCCTCCCATAAAAACGTATTCACGAAAGTCCTCGGGGGCCGTGGTGGGAACACCTCGATGGGATCAGCCGCTCCTGAACCGTTTCACAAGCCAGGACACGGCCGCAACCAGAATGACCAGGAGTATGACCATGAGTCCGATCACAACCGCGATGGTGCCCAGAGGTGCACCTCTTCCTCCTACCTCTATTGTCGTGGAGACCTCGTTCTCCCGGGAAACGGACCCCGAATCTATCTCGTTCAGCTCCACTATGTCGTCGCCTGGATCGATGGTCATGGTGACCTTGTGCTTTCCCTCCTCGGCTTCCCATGAGAGCATCGCGACCTTGTACTCATCGGAGGTGGGCGGAACATGGGGGAGGGTCATGTTCGATATCTGACGGCCGTCCACGAAGAGCTGGACGACCACATCCCTGGCAGCCGTTTCTCCATTGTTCCCGACCTTCACGATGAAGGTAAGACGGTCCCCCCTCTCTGCCCTGGCGGAGCCTTCAATGCTCGACCCGGCCACCTCCATCCCGCCCACGAAGTACAGCTCGGGGTAAAGGTAACTGACCCTTATCGGGAGTGTGGCCCTCACACCTTCGCAGAAGGCGCCTGCGAGAAGAGGGGTTTCCCTGACCATGGTCCTGTCGGGTGAGGACACCCTTTTCACCCAGAACTCTAGATAGGCCGACATTCCGGGGGAGAGCTCCAGGGTGAGATCGGTCGTTCCCGAGCTACTGTATCCCGATGCCGGGCCGGAGGTGGCCCGATCATATGGAATGAAAAGTTTTCCGGTCGGTCTGCCTGTGAGGTCGAGCTTGTAAGCGGAGTCCCAGTACTCCGGGACGCCCCCCTGGGTCCGGGTCAATGAGACCGAGATGAGACCTGCGATCGTCCCCTCGGGCAGCCCAATGAGCGAGCCGCCCGGACCCATGCCGCCAATCTTCACGACCACCTGGTCCGGTCCGTTACCGGTGTTCTTGACTACAAAGGAGAACCTGTCGGGCAGGTCCATCTGGGCCTCCATTCGGACCTCGTCCTCCCCGGATAATCCAAGTACCGTGAAGGAATGGACCTGAAGCACCATCAGGTCCGACCTCAGGTACTCCTCTCCCTTCCAGGTCAATATACGAAGTGCCATCTTCCAGAGTCCGGCCCTGGCATCGGAGGGTGCGCCGTAGATGACCACGAGCTCGACCTGTGAGAAGGGGTCGAGCATAACCTCGTTCAGGACCCTGCCCTGCTCGTCAATGACAAGACAGGTCCATCCGGGTGTGTCCGGGGGGTGGAAGACGAACCTCTCAAAGCCGTTCCCGTGATTTGCAATGATGACCGTGAAATTGGAGCTTGCACCGGGAAGTATTTCCCGGACCTCTTCTCCGTAGGACATTATCTGATGGTCATGGACCTGTTCCACCTCGAGGATGGTCGATACCCTTGAACTGATATGGGTACTGTCCACGATCCATCCCCTGAGGGTCAGGACCATCTCGAATCCGGCCTGGAGTCCTGCAGGGAACGCAACCTCGATGGGGACGGTCCTGGTCTGTCCCTTGAAGACGAGAACGGCCCCCTGCGGAAGCTTGACCCTCCAGTTCGGGGGCATTGTTGTGTTCTCCAGGGAGACGTGGATGGCATCGTTGTTCCCGAGGTTCGTTATCCGGAGGTCCAGGGTCGCAACGGAATCCGGAGGGGACAGGAGCCGACGCTGAACGAGGTCGAGCCAAAGCCCGTTCTCCTCCGTGACGATCATGTAGAGGGTATCGCTGGAAGTTACCTTGACCTCGAAGTTCTCGATCGACGCAAGCGAGGTTGCCTCAACGAGCAGGGGTATGTCCTGGTCGGCCAGGGCCTCGAAGGGGGCCGTCACCCTCACGGTGAACCTCGACGAGGGTTCTCCCCCGAAGATCTCCGCAAGGTGAGGGGCCGGCAGGGATGTCAGCAGGTCCAGTTTGCCGTTCTCGATGAAATACCAGTTCCAGCCCGCGTCAAGCGGAGGCTCGGAAAGTACGACGGACATCGTGTCATTGACGGTTCCAAGGTTCCTAACCTCTATCTCGACATCGTATGTCGCCCCCTGGCCTATGCTCTCCCACTTCAACCCCATGCGGGGTGAGAGCGGATCGTCATCGACCGGATGAATGATACTTACCTCCACCTCCGGCCTGAACTCCAGGTTCACCTGGAGAAGGATATCGTCCTTTGCCCACTGGTCAAGGGTGTGGTTGGCCCTGACTATGAAGCGGGCGATGATGGATTCGGTGGCATCCGTCGGGGCCCGGACCGTTAGAGAGAGGTTCTGGCTTGTCGATGGTGATAGCTTCAGGAACGGGGGATTATCATCGCCTCCGAAAGAAGGTGTGTCCAGATAGGTCATCCATCCCTCGGGTATGGACGAGTTCAGGACCGAGACGTAGACCGTTTCCTTCAGCGGTGAGATGACCTTCCCCCGGTTGGTAAGTGTGAGGTCGAAGGTATGGGTGCCCCCGGGTTTGAGGTTGACGCTCGTGAGGGTCGTGTTCCCATCTCCAGATACCCTCGGGTGAATGTCGATCACGTATCTGGTGTCCGGATTGTAGAAGCCGGTGTTGTTGTTGTTCAGGTGGAAGGATGGCCAGTCTACCTGTCCGACCCTGCTGCTCCCCCCTGCGGAGATGCAGTGGAGGGTCCCTTCCATGTCACCGATCAGCACCTCCAGCTTGCCGTCAAGGTCGATATCGGCGACCACGGGGGAGGAATGTCCGATGCTGTTGAAGGCATCGTAATACCAGAGCACATCGTGGCGGATGCCATCGCCGGGATAGGATATTCCCTCGTCGATCCCGTCCAGGGGGTCTCCATCGAGGCAGAAGACCTTTCCGCTGTCGGACCCTACTATTATCTCGAGCTCCTTGTCCCCGTTGATATCGCAGATCGCCGGGGATGAGAATAACCTACCTCCCGTGTCGAAGTACCACATCAGGGTATGATATTCGGTGTTCATGACATAGAGGTTGCCGTTGTCGGAGCCGAAAACGACCTCGTAATCAAGGTGGCATTCGTCGGGGTTGAACTTGGCCTGATGCAGATCAGCAATGGCGGGGGAGCTGAAGATGGATGCCCCTGAACTTCCCGTGGAATAGTCCCATAGCTTCTTTCCCTGCTGCGTGTAAACGTACAACTTGCCCCCCCATCCGGTCCATGTTCTCGGGTATCCCTCGGAGCAGCCTATGAAGATCTCCGCCTCCGGACCGCCCGTGACGTTTGCGACAGCGGTGGTCGCATAGGTCTGGTGGCCGCCGAGCCATCCGGATGTTGTTTCCTGCAGACGGGGAGGTCCCTCATCCGGGGATGCGTCCCAGGACCAGATCCGAAGCCCCTGGTCGTGGTTCCCGAACATGAACTCCATGGCGGTCTCCTCGTAGGGATCTGGTGACGCCTTCCATGGGCCATCCCAGAAGCTTCCGTCCAGGTCCTCGGCGACGGTTGCACCGCCTATCAGGCATCCTTCTCCCCCTGATGGCGCTTCCGACCTTGAGATAGAGGTCCCGTTCATGTGGAGGACCTCTATCCATCCCCTCCTGCCGAGGTCGTCGGAGTTGACCACTATCTCCCACTCGCTCATGTTCACGGGGAACTTCCCCTGAACATCGGTGATCGCCGGGGGAGAGAAATAATTGCCCGTGGTGGACTTGCTCGACCATCTCATGTCCCCGTTCGGGTCCAGGCAGTAGAGCCCGTCCTTGCCCCCCACCAAGATCCCGGGACCCTGACCGTCATTGAGGTCGAAGGATTTCGGGGACGCGCAAAGGTGCGGAGGGTCGAAATCCAGACCCGAGGTTCCTGCCGTCTGTCCGAGATAGTCTATAACTATGTCCGTGTTGGGGGCCTCCCAGAAGGGATCTCCTGCGCAGTCGTAGGCCATCACAACGTCGCCCACGGACATGACGACGACCTCCATCCTGTTGTCATAGTTCAGGTCCTCGAGGAGCGGTGTCGATAGATAATCGCCCTCTCCCCCCGGAACTTCAACCTTCCAGAGAAGGTCGCCCCCCCCGGAATAACCGTTCCTCGAAGGGTCCGGGACTGCCGGAGCGCCGTCGACATGGAAGGAGTTCACGGAGCCCCCCAGCCTCTGATAGAGCTCATTCTTATCGTTGATCCATACCAGGAAAAGGAGCTCATCATCCCCCAATTCCTCCTCCGTCCTTGCGATGAGGACGGCAAAGGAGACGGATGAAATGAAAAGGAACAGCATTCCGGTTGCAAGTAATATCGTGTGCCGTGACCTGCGTGCGGTTCTCATGTCTCTCCCCCAAGAGGCCGCCTGCCTGTTGAATTCACCGCAGCCCCTACTATAAACTACTTACTGTACAGATTCGTTGCGAGGCGTAAATTTCCTGAGCAAGAGCAGAACACCCATTATGATGAGGAGAAGAACGATCGATCCGATGACCGCCCCCGCGATGTACGGCAATGGAGAACGATCCCTCTCCTCCTCTCCGACCTCGAATCCCAGGGACATCCTGTTGTTCTGGGCCAGGCTGGATTCGGTGTACTGGTCCATGAACTCGTGGACGGTGTTATCCGGGTCCAGGCGAAGGACTATGACCAAACTGGTCGTCCCGGACCTCAGAGGGATCACTACCTCCCTTGACTCCAGCGGTTCCAGAGGTCCGAGGTCCTTCAAGCACCAGAACTCCCCTGATACGAATACATCTATCGTTGTTATGTCGGACCTGGCCTCCCCCATGTTCATGACCTTGATGACCAGGAAGAGCTCCTGGTCGGGGCGGACCTTTTCAACGGGACCTCCAAGTTCGTCGTAGAGAGAGTAGACAAGAGGGTCGAAGGCGAGGTCGGGATACAGAAGCTCGATCTCCAATGCGAGGAAGATGTTTTCGGGCCAGAAAACGGAGGTCACGAGGAACTCGAGATCGATGTCGTCCACTATGTAGGACCCATCCCCGCTGTCCCCCCAGACCTCCACATCGACATAGGCTGTGTCCCCCCTCCCGATGATGAAATGGATCTCGTGGAAGGGGTAGCGGGCTTCCGCCATCATTCGGAGCCTGTAGTATTTTCCTTCTTCGATTTCTGTTGTGATCTGCTGAAAGGGATCTTCCACCATGACATTTTCAAGGTCCGGCTCCCGGGACGGGGAGACGCCGATGAAGTTCGCATGCCACCCATCGCTCAGGCTCACCTTCACCAGGGGGTCGCGGTAGAAGAACCTGCCCAGCGAGAGGGAGACGTTGTCCGGGCCGTTGCCGTTGTTTTTGACCTCGATGGTGAACCTCCTTTTCTCCCGAATGGGGGCGATATCCCTTATCTCGAGGCTGCCGTCGAGGAATGTTGAATGAAGGCCCCCGTACTGGGTGGCGTTGACGGTCGCAGAGACCTCGATGACCTCGTTCTCGACGGGCGTGAGGCGGAATACTACCGTATGGTTCCCCGCGACCGCATCCTCGCTTGCATTTATCCTGACGACAAGTTCGGCATCACCGAAGGCCTCCATTGATAGAGCATCGACAGGGAGCCCCTCCCTGTCAGTGATATCCACCTCGAGCTGATCGTCGGTATCGATGCGTTTGAAATGTATTATGTCGTCGAAATTGGATCGGCTGTATATTCTCAATGATGCGTTCAGTGTGCCCCCCGGATCGATGTCAGGATCGATAATTGGGGGAATATAGGCCTGCCAACCGGAGATCTTCGGTACCCGCAATGTGACGTTCACCCGATAATTCGGGGCCCCCTCTATCACACCAATGAAGTTGAACATATAACCCTCACCCATCTGGAAACGGGCCCAGTTAGGCGCCCTGATCCTTATGGGTACAAGCTTGGTCTGGTCCTTGTAGACCGGAACCGGTTCCTCGGGGAACTTCACATCCCATCCGGATATCTTGCCTTCCACTGATAAAAGAACGTTCACCACATCCTTGTTGCCCGTATTGGTAATACCAAGGTGAAAGGCAACCGTATTGTTCGGTCCAAATATCTGGATCGGGTCCTCATAGATGAACATCGAGAGACCATTGCGCTCCCCGACGATCATGATCAGCTCATCGGTCCTTGTCACGGTTTCGTTCGACCTGTTGGAAACCCCTTTGAGGATGATGGGGATCTTCGTATCTCTGGTCGCTTCGTATGGGCACTCCACATAGACCGTGAAGGTCTGCCCTGACTTTCCTCCGAACTGGTCAGCCATCAGCTGAGCCGTGAGGTTTACCTCCACTTTCAACGTCCCGGTTTCAAAGAAGTACCAGTTCCAGCCTGCCTCGATCGGGGGTCTCAGCAGCATTATTTCATAGGAATCATTGAGATTGCCCTTGTTGTTGATGGAGATCGTGTATAACCCCCAGGCTCCCGGGTTGATCATGTCCCATTTATGGTTTACAAGAGGTGAAAGTACATCCTGGTCGACCGCCTTGAGACGCAGTTGTTGGGCGAGGTCGACCGGCGTGTGAATGTCGAGCTCACGGGCCGAATTCTCGAGGATCCCGCGGAACTCGAACCGCACCTGGCGGCCGTTC
>JBLIRI010000061.1:0-13243 GCA_049472235.1 Thermoplasmatota archaeon
TCCCTCTTTTCACCGAGATCGAAGAAGCCGAGCCACCTGTCCACCCTTGTTTTTATGTCATCGATGCCCCTGATCCTGCATACCAGTTCCAGGAACTCCCGGGCGGTGAGGAAGGAAGGGGGGGATTCGGATTCGGGGACGATACCGCAGCTCTCCTTGACCTTTACAGGATCTCTCGCGGTCCTTCCGAGAACCAGGACCTCGCCCGAATCCTGCTCGAGCTGGCCCGTCAGGATCCTCAGGAACGTCGTCTTACCCGCACCGTTGGGACCGAGAAGGCCGAAGAACTCCCCGTCCTTTACTTCCAGGGAGGCATCGTCGAGGGCCTTGAACCCCTTGAAGGATTTGCTGACACGTTCAGCCTTTACGGCCGCCATGGGACGAAAACGAAAAGAGGAGTATAAAAACGCATCTTCCGTATTATCCATTGATATATGTTGAGATACAGTACTCCGCGTGGAGAACCAGAAGAAAGCTTACTTTTTAGGGCTATTGGCCGTTGTGATCTGGTCTACCGTGGCCTCCGCTTTCAAGATCACGCTTCGCAGCATGGACCCGCCAGCGATGGTCGTTATCGCCTCCATGGTGTCGACCTTTTCTCTCTTCCTCCTTATTCTGTTCACCGGCAGGCTGAAACTGCTTCGGGCAATGACCGGACGTGAGAAGCTCAAAAGCATGCTTCCCGGGGCTCTGAACCCCTTCGTATACTATCTTCTCCTTTTCTGGACGTATGATATCCTGAAAGCACAGGAAGCCCAGGCGCTGAACTATACATGGCCCATCATGCTGACGATCCTGTCCATCGTGGTCCTGAAACAGAGGATCGGAAAGATATCCATAGCCGCCATCCTAGTCTCCTTCATCGGCGTTCTGGTCATCACAACCAGGGGGGGATTCTTCACCGACGGGACCGCGGATCTGCTTGGGATCGCCCTGGGGCTCTCGACGGCGGTCGTTTGGTCCGTATACTGGATAATCAATCTCAAGGGAAAGGGGGACGGCCTGATCAGGCTTTTCCTGAACTTCCTCTTCGGGACCATCGCCGTCACGATATTCGTTGTCCTTGTTTTCGGATTCGACTTCGGCGGCTGGGAAGGGTTGGCGGGGGCGGCCTATATCGGCGTTTTCGAGATGGGGGTGACATTCGCGATATGGCTCGCAGCATTGAAGTTATCCAGCGATACCTCGAAGATCTCGAACCTGATCTATCTGAGCCCTTTTTTCTCCCTTTTCCTCATCGCATGGGTCGTCGGCGAGAGGATACTTCTGAGCACCGTGATCGGTCTCGTTCTCATCTCCTTGGGGATCCTGATGCAGAGATGGGATGACAAGAGGAAGAAGAGGTCAGGGGGCAAGGGTGAGCAATCCGGTGAGAGGGTCAAGCCTTCTTGAGACCTTCGCGTCGACCATCAGAAGGACGGTCTCGTTGGTGATCTCGACCTTTCCCGAGAGAAGATGCCCTCCGACAACGTTCTTTTCCGGCCCCCCGAGGACCGCATGGAGGTGAGCGGTGTATCCTTCCCCGGACCTCGAAATGATGCCGGAGACCGACAGCAGTTCGTGGGGGCCTTGGAACCGGTCCGGTGAATAGTCTCCGGGACCGACAAAATATCCCAATGAGAAGTCTTTCATCTGGCCTATGGAAGAGAGGACGACCGCGGTTTCCACCGGGATCTCGGAACACAGGGCCGTGAGCTGTTCGATGTAATCCTCTCCCGGCCCCATTCTGATAATGACCGTACTTCCGCTGATGACGTGTTCCATCGTGATCGGTGAAGCATGGAGATGGGAATATATCAACATGTTCCAACAAGTGTACAAAATACTGGCCATGAAGCTCTCTCCAACTTTGAACCGAAATTTATTAAAACCGACGGCGACCGATATTATTTCAGAAAAAAATCACCACCCGGCAAGGGAAAGCAAATTATTTTTGCCTCCACGCCCAATTTCCTTCCTTCTTGCTCCCTCCCTTGCCAACTTTTTCCTTTAGTATCTTCCACCGCAACGGTTATATCGGCCTGACGGAGGTGAACACCCGGTAACATCCACCCGAGGCAGGAGGAATATCTTTCTTCCATCCCTACAAAATGTTGCTGTAGAACTCCACGGTTCATCTCCTGCCTCTCCATTTTCCTGAATTCGTCGAGATTCAAAATCGATAAATATCAGACAATTCCATTTTACTTCAATTGAGAGGGCCTAAATGTCCGAATACCGGGGAGCCGAATTGATAAGGATAGGAAAGATACCACTGATGGATATCGTTGAGGATGTGGTGGATGAACTTGGGTGGCTAGTGATGGAGAGGGGCAAGGGTTGGCTTTCCGTCAAGGAGAAGGACAGGTTCGATTACTACAATCCTTTGAGGATGAGGATCGTACTCTCCAGTGCGGAGGAGGGGCGGATGAAGATCGAAGTGAATGCCGAGAACTCGGGGGCCGGACCCGTCCAGGACGAATATATCAGGTCCCAGGTGAACCGGTTCATAGATTCGGTCAGGATGACGGCCGAGGGAAGCGGCCCTGCCTCCGTTGAGAAGGACGATGACCGCAAAGGACAACGCTCCCTTTCCGAGGAGCTCAACAGGCTGGCTGAACTGTATGATGATGGGAAGCTTACGGAGGAGGAATACAGGAAGGCCAAGAAACAGGTATTGAAGGGATGAGCGGTCAAAGGGACATTTGGCTGCTAGCTATGGTCCGATCTTATTTTCTCCAGCCATTGAAGCCACATTTCCTTTCGGATGCCGACGAGCTTGACCGCACCGAGCCTGTCGACCTCCGCCCCGTCCTTGTAGGCTATCACCGTTGGAACGAAATCGATCCGGTGTTCCATCCAGAGGGAAGACCCGTGGTCCGGAATGATGACGACCTTTCCGTCGGGGATATGTTTCCTGAACATCCGCTCGAAGTGCTTGCAGAACGGACATGACGGCTGCTGGTAGAGGACGAACTCCATGGCCGCTGGTAAGTCAATTATTATTTAAAAGGTTCCGCTGAAAAAAAATGGCTTCTGATCGAAACATGATCATGAAGAATGGAAAATGGTGAAGGTGGTCAAACAATTCATAGATCTGTGAAATTATTCGGAGGTCGGTTTGAAACAGTCCTTTCCTGATAAGAATCGGGGAAGGTAGATCTTTCTATTATAGACGGGGGGGGCATTAGGATATTCCTGTGAATAGCTTTTTCTCTATAAGACCACCCAAGCAGATCTAACATATATCAAACAAGAAAGAATATATACCCTCACACCAATGAAATTAGGAGGTGCTGTATTGTCAATTACCCTCGATGAGATCAGACATTATGCCCAGATAATAGATGGGAAAAAGGAAAATTCCCCCCTTGGAACTTTACTATCCAAATTGGCTAAAAAGGAAAAAGGTGCGGATCCGGTAGCTGATATTAGAGAAATCAGATCAGGTGCATAATATGTATCTTGTGGATTCTAATGTATTCCTTCAAGTCCTTTTAAAAACCTCAGAAGAAAAAGAAGCAAAGAAATTTCTTGACCGCAACAAGAGTCAGATATCCACTACTCTGTATAATCTGATGGAAGTAGCATCGGTCCTCTCCAGAAAATACAGATGGAAAAAGAAGAAAATAATAACGGTACTCTCGACAATGCGTGATTCCATTTCCATACACACTCCAGATGAATATGATGCCCTGGAGGCTTATGAGATCACTTCTGACATATTTACAACACCGATCGATACATTGATGATCACCATTGCTAAGCGGAAGAAATTAACATTAGTTACCTATGACTCTGAATTGATAAGCCTCAATAAGAAGTATTGCAAGATAGTATCCCCCTAAACTAAGAGTTAATGAGAGAAGTTGTCTGATCCCTCTTTGGATGAAAATTCAGCTTATTTAGATGATCAACAATAACATCTTGGAGACGAATAGAATAAGTATTTCAGCCTATGGACGAAGGCAAATGAGAGGGGAAAAATGGAACGTATAAGAATCTTAGGTATGCTTATTCCAATCATGATTTTAATCAGTGGATGTATTGGAAAAGATATAGATGAAAACGATAATGGAAATATTGAAATTATTGAGCAAAATACACTTTTTTTAGAAAATACAGAGTACGGTCTAACAAATATTTCTTATGCAATAGAAGAACATGGAAGTGGTCGAAGCAGGGAAAAATATATTAATATCTCAATAAAAGTGGAAGATAAAGAAGATAAATTGAACAGTATGAATTTAAGGTATTGGACAGAAGGAGGTGGTGGTTCAGGATTGTATCATAATGAGCAAACAGGTGTTTACTATCTCTTGATCATCCATAACTATCGCTTTATGGATTTCTGGGTATTATTCTATGAAAAGGGAGAAAGAAAGTGGGATGATTTCAATTCTACTTACTACAATCCTAGTGTTCTGAAGAAAGCCTTGAGTTTTTCGATATC
Source organism: Thermoplasmatota archaeon (assembly GCA_049472235.1). Classification (GTDB taxonomy): domain Archaea; phylum Thermoplasmatota; class Penumbrarchaeia; order Penumbrarchaeales; family Penumbrarchaeaceae; genus JAFGLL01. Next base: position 4,433 of record JBLIRI010000061.1, read on the forward strand.
GGAGGAAATTGATATTGGCATAGATGGTTCAATCATTGAGATAAAGGATATCTTGTATGGTTTCGATGAGAATGATCCAGAGACATTCAATGCTACATTCAATGTGACTTCATCTTCGGACATCAGGGATCTCAAAATTAATTATGTGATGATTAAAAATATTGGTGGCGGTTATTCAAGTTCATCATCTCAGAAAGATGAGATGGTCGGAGAAAGGTATGTCAAATCAATCGAGATAACATCTGAAGATAAGGAAAATAAAGATTATCTTTTATTCTGTTTGTCAGTTTCAAATACTGAGAGGAAACGGATTACAACGGAAGTATTCTGGTTTCCATTGAATAATGATGATAATTAATTGTACCCTATTCACCTTTCATCCTGGAGAAGGTAGTAATATTCTCAAAAATTGAGATGGTCCATGATAACCATTGCCCACACCCCCCGTAGATGGCATGATTTTTCGATACTTTATTAAGATGCTCAAGAGTTTTTATGCAAACCAGGGGGGGTCTTTCCGTTTTGTTGAGAAAATCGCAGATTTTCTGAACATAGGAAAATGCTTTGCATTTTCTGTAATCAACACGTATTAGGAAAGAAATGGGACGTGATTTTACCCCTGGCACGGTGGAAAGGATCTGGGAAAAAGTAGGAAAATGGTGCAGGGGAAAGGATGTTGAAAAAAGCCATCTAATTGACGAGAAGCCTTTTTTCAACATGAGATGAATAAGAAGTCATTGCTTTACGATCTTATTCATCGTATGAAAATTAAGTCGCGCACCATTTTTCGTGACCTATTCGAAATTGACGAGAGAAAAATGGTGCAGGGGAAGGGATTCGAACTTCCGCAAAATCATGGATTTTGCTCATCTTGAGACTTCTCAGTGAAATTGTGCAACGAAGTCTCAAGACCTACCGGGTTCGAATCCTTCCGAACAATTAACCCCTTGACCGCATAGCGGCTCAAGGGGATGGAAAATGGTGCAGGGGAAGGGATTCGAACCCTCGGACCACTAAGGACTGGACCCTGAATCCAGCGCCGTTAACCAGGCTGAGCTACCCCTGCGAATATGGGCGATTTCGCTTCAAAGCAGGGGTACTATTTCTGGTTTACGGCGGCCGGGAGATATCCCGGATCTACGCCGATGGGTGGTTGCTTCAACCGCCCCTTTCCGTCAACGCTTTGCTTTGGAAAGGGTTGTAACCTGACTGAGCTACCCCTGTGGATCTTTCAGAAAGAACTCCCGGGCTCACGGTCATTGAACAACATATATTTATAAGTGACCGAGTAAGCTGGTCCAGAGACTTCGGAATATCCCTTCTGCTTTCAGATCGTTATTTCCCTATGATCTCCTTTTCGACGAAGGGCTTGAACTTGTTGTAGATATCGGGGTTCTTCGAGAACTCCTTCCACGCCGCTTTGAAAGCAGGACGTTTGTAGGTCTCCTTCATTCCTCCCAGCCAGTCCTCCCAGACCTCCCTGTCGATCAATCCCCTCTTGAAGAGAAGGTACTCCTCGGCGCAGATGTCGAAGTAGACCCTCATCCACTTCATGACCTTCTCCCTCTCGTCCCCCTTCAGGGAGCCGATATCATACTTGGGCGACGATATCTCAAGCGGAAGGTTCAGGATCACCTCCTGGTACCTTCTGGTATACTCCGAGAAGTTCTGTATCATCATCTGCTTCCTGACCTGCCCCTGCTCCCAGATGAAAACCAGGACGACGAAGATCAATGTTGCCAGAGCCAGAAGCGTCGGCATGTCGAAGGTCCAATCCATCTCCATGGAAGGGAATGCCCTTACTGGGTTACAATCATTGCCATGGGACCTTCAGTTCACGGGCCTCGCTCCGATCAGATCGATGGAGCATATTGTGACCTCGCCCGTCTTCTTCCATGCATCGATCACAGCCTTCATCTGCACCGCCCCGAAGGTCCCCCCCACAAAAGCAAAGACCGAGTTCCCCACCATTATCTGGGCAGCGTGCGCATGCCTCTCGACAGCCATCAGAGCACCCTTGACCTTCAGGCTCTGGAGCCTTGCCAGTCTCGAGAACTGGGAGCTCTCCTCCATCATGTTCTCGGGGGTCGGATCTTTCAAAAGATTTCCAAGGGCGGTCTCTCCCGCCTCGTTAATCAGCTTCCTCTTGTGATCGTTAGTAAGAACGGAGGATGTGTCGATAGGGTCCCCGACCGTCATCACGGCAACGCTCGGGGGGCTATCGATGTTCACGGGGATCGTATGGACCTCTCCGAAGGGAGGCACACCAGGGGCCAGCCTCATTTCAAGTCCGCCTCGAGCCTGTGCGACCACATCTCCCAATCCTCCCCTTGTGAGGATATCGGACTTGTGTGCGGCCATGACCATGTCCGAATAGTTGAAAATACCCATATCCTCCTCGGCCTGGCTGTCGTCCAGCCACCTCGCAGGCGGTCGGACCTCCCCCCCTTCCTCGAGCATTCCGGACGCCTTTCCGGAGGATCTCACGGGGTGGACCTCCTTCTGACCGGCATCCCAAAGGGAGGTCCTGTCGACCAGCCTCCTCTTCATCGGGGTTACCTTGAATTCGTCGGTCCTCATGGAGAAGAACTTCTCCTGCTGGGCCTTGAAGCGAAGCTTCCTGTCCCATCCGGGCACCTTAGAATAGAAAGCTTCCCAGACCGCAACGGCTGTCGACAACGCACCTGCCCCGGACATCCCGAAACCCTGACCCACAGGAAGCTGAAGATTGACCCTGACATTGGCTTCCCATCCTGCGCCTCTATCCGGAAGCAGGGATTCAACCACACTGCCGTAAAGCCTGGGATCTACCTTGAAATCATTCACACCGTTAACAGCCAGCTTGAGGACCATCGGCCCCTCTCCACCTGTCTGGTCCGGGGTCTTCAAGGTCACGGCGGAGATCGCTCCCAGGGAAAGGTTAACACCCGCACCCCTTGAGCCCTTTGCAAGGATCTCTCTGCCCTGGTCATGTATCGAAAAGAAACCGGTTATGTGCCCGGGGCAGAATCCCATTCCTCGGAGGACCATTCTCCTTACCTCGAATCCCTGAGGTCCATGGTTTTCTCCAATAAGAAACTAGCGATGTCCGATTTGCTGCCGCTGGCCCTGAAGGCCTCCTTTTCCGGTGTCAATAGATAGACCGTGTTCGAATCCGCCGTCACATCGGAGAGGTCGTTGGCAACGATCGCCTGCATCTTCACCTTGTTCAGTTTTTCGAACGCTCTCTGAAGGAGCGTTCCCTGGTCCTTGACGCTCTCCGCCTTGTAGCCGACCAGGAACGTCTCGGGATAGAGCCTCCTGAACCGCTCGATGACCTTGGGTGTCGGTTCAAGCTCGATGGTCAGCGACCCTTTCCCGGATGGAATCTTTCCCTCCGTTCGTTTCGGTGAATAGTCCGATATCCCGGCAGCGAAGAACGCCATGGTCGGGGCCTCCCAGTCGTTGGAAAGGATCTCGAGCTTCCCGAGAAGGTCTTCCGTCGTCGAGAACCGCTCGTAATTGAAATACCCTGGCAGACCTGAAACGTTCTCTCCTGCCAGGACGTATACATCCGCCCCCGACCTGAAAGACTCAACTGCCAGGGCTACTCCCGAAGCCCCGGTAGCGAGGTTTGTAAAGATCCTCATGTCGTCAACTGGCTCCCTGGTGGCACCGGTAACTATCAGGACCTTCTCGTTCTTCATTCGTCCGCCGGATAACAGCCTGATTATATTCTCGACGATGACATCGATGGATGCCATCTTCGCCTTCTTCTCCTCGAACTTCGGATCTATCACAACAACCCCCATCTTTCTGGCCATCTCGAGGTTCTCGACAACCTTGGGATGTTCGTACATGGTGTTGTGCATGGCAGGCACCATAATCACCGGTATCCCCGTTCCGATCCCGGTGGTCAGGAAGGTCGTCACCGGGCTGTCATCGATCCCGTGGACCATCTTCCCGAGGGTGTTGGCCGTGCAGGGCGCAAGCAGTATGAGGTCCGCCCTCCCCTCGACGTCCCCGCAAAGGGAAACATGCTCCACCCCTCCCGTCAGATGGGTCACCACGGGGTTCCCTGTGGCAAATTCCATCGCGTACGGTCCCACTATCTCGCAGGCTTTCCCGGTCATTACCGCGTGGACATCGGCCCCGTGCCTCAGGAGCTCCCTGGCCAGCTTGACGCATTCGACGGCAGCAATGGAGCCGGTGATCCCGAGGACTATCCTCTTTCCCGACAGTCTATTGGACCGGGTGCCCCTGATGTCTTCGGAGGGATGCATGGTGGTGAAATGAGGGTGGTTGTATATAGAATTGTCAATGGATGGTCCTGGCGATCCCGTGTCAGAAGCCAGGAGATGTTTTAATAAATGTAAACGTATCTTCGAGGCTGATCACCCCTGGGGGGGAACACGATGATGGGAACCAAATTTCAAAAGATCAGGAGGTCAAGACCGATCCTGGTGATGTCGCTTCTGGTCATATCCGGTCTCCTGCCAGTTCTTATGATATCGCCCGAACCGGTCGAGGGAGCCGTGCTATACGTTGGAGCAAGTTCGACCTACACAACGATCCAGGACGCAGTTGATGATGCGTCCCCCGGTGACAGGATCGTGATAGCTCCGGGCGAATATACGGAGAGCGTGAATGTGGCTGTTAGTGGAATAAGGATGATGGGGAATGATTCGGTCCGGACCTTCATCACTTCCATGAACAACCAACCTGCGGTATCGGTGAATGCAAACCTCGTCTCCCTTTCCGAGCTGACGCTGAAGGATGGAGCTCTTGCACTGAAAGGGGACAACTTCACAGGATCGGAACTGGTCCTCGAGGTTTCCGGAAACACCGGAGCAGTCATCATCTCTTCCAGGAACATCACTTTCATCAACGTGACCGTTAACAATTCCTTCAACGGAGGCCTTCTTTTCAAAAACTGCACGAACATCGATATTTCAGGCCTCGGCTCGAGCCATTCCACCGGGGAGGTCGTCAATGTCACCGATTCAACCTCATTGAGCCTTCAGAACTCCGAGTTCAGCCTGGGAAACCGATCGACAGGATTGAGGATATTGAACGTTTCCAACATCAGGCTCCAGAGGGTCTCTTTCTCTTCCGCTGGAATCGACAATACCGGGGCCTACCTTGAGAATTGCAGTGATATCCTGCTTGACCTGTTGAACACTATGGTGAATTCCACCGGGATTGTGCTCGAGGATTGCAGGGATACCCTGGTCAGGTCCGGCACATTCATTGAAGTGTACAAAGGAGCGTCCGGAGTGGTGGTGGATTCGTGCACGAATACCACCATATCGATGAACACCTTCGTTATCCCCGGAGGCCAGATCGGGATTTCGGTCCAATCCAGCTCCTTCACACAGATCGACAACGCAAGCTTCCAGATCGAAAGTAACGGGGCCATCGGCATCCAGGTCGAAGCGTCGACGGATCTGGTTTTACAGGATTCGAATGCTGTTCACCTGTTCGAGCCCTCCACATTCCTGTCCGTCCACCAATCCCGAAACATCAGAGAGATCAACAACCTGGTGAACCTGCTGTCTAACGATGCCACCGGCTCCCAGGTCCAAGATACAATGAACTTTTCTATGGAGGGCAACCTTTTCTCTTCTTCGGGGATCTCCGATACGTTCCTGTATCTCCTTGGTGGGACCAACAACTGCACGATAGCCGAGAACCTCTTCGACTCCTCGGGTGAATCTTCGAACGCGATCCACGTCATGGATTCGGCCGACATCAGGTTCATGAATAACTCCGTTACCTGCACCGGAAACGTTTCCAATGGTTACATATTCGAGAACGGAGCAAGGTTCCTTCTTGCAGACGAGGTGGTCCAGGTTTCGGGAACGGATGATAAAGGCATTACCATTGAAGGAAGCGATTTCGTTGTCAGGAATACCCTGATCAACGTAATGGGACAGTCCTCGACGGGTTTGATGTTCATCGGAAGCCGCAACGGTTCGGTATCGCAATCATTGGTCCATGTCACGGGTGAGCTTTCCACTGGTCTGATGATGATCTCCGTGGAAAGCGATCTGACGGTCAGCGACCTTGAGATCGTTCTCAACCTTACCGAGGGCATGGGCATCTTCACGGATAATGATAACGGGAGGCTCGAGCTCTCGGGTCTGAGCATGAACTCCTCCACAACGGCCTGGTATTCCTCACTCCTGTCAAAGGGCGTGATCCACATGACAGGTCTCGAGGTGACCTCTCCCGGACCCGGGATCTTGATCGAGAACTGCGATGATGGTTGGATCTCCGACTCGGTGATCGATACCACGGTCACGGGTTTGACCTTCAGGCAGTGTACCATGAACATAACGGACTCCGATGTCTCGGGGATCGTGCTGATGGAATCCTCCAATATCATTTCCATAGATTCAAAGGTGGATCCCGTTATGGAGGTGTCCGGCAGCAGTCAGCTTGATATCATGAACACGGTCAAACTTACAGCGTTGACGAAGGACCTTGGTCCTTTCCCGGGGGTCGACATGGAAGTGGAAACATGGGGGAACAAGGTCTATCAGACCCCGTACTTCGATCCCGCCTCGACCGACCCCAGGACTGACGCCAGCGGCTCGATAAAAGACATGACCTACCTAGACAGGAGGTACATCGATACTTCCCCCGAGCCTTTAACGGGATACACGAACGTGACGGTTCATGCCGAAGGAACATCCTCGCTGGACTGGGATGAGGTGTTCACCATCAACGTATCATATCCCCACACGGAATACTTCATATCCCCGGACATCGACCTTCCGCAAACCCCCGTGAACTTCACGGTGAGGCAGGTCGATACGAAGGAAGCCCTCTTCCTCAACTGGGATCCCAATTCCGACGATACGGTGGAATATTTCGTCTATTCACTTGATCCCGATACCGGCTCCCAGGGGCTCGAGGACCGGATCCCGTCGAACAGGTCCTCCTGGATATCCGGCAACCTGGGACCTTCCAAGAGGATGTTCTACTGGATATCGGCGTTCGACGGTACCTGGGAATCCGAAACAACGGAACTGGTCCAGGGAACCACCAGGGACCTCACGCCTCCGGCCCAGCCTCTGCTCCTGTCCTACGTGAACTCGACAATGGATTCTATCACCCTGAGCTGGACCCATGCAGGGGAAACCGATCTTGCAGGATTCAAGGTTTTCATGTCGGGATCGGGTCAGGTGGACTTCGAGATCATCGCGACCATCGGTCCGGAGGCCCGGACCTATACTGCCACGGAACTGGAATTCAGCACCACCTACCGTTTCCAGGTCCAGGCCTTCGATGAAAGCGACAACCACTCCCCCTTCAGCAGGATCCTGCAGGCCAGCACGGAACTTCCGATGGTCGAGTTCAGAGTGGCGGCATATTATTCTGATGATGGACCCAGAGCGGGCCTACCCGCAGCCAACTGCTCCCTTGAACTGATCTCGTTCAACGGATCGGTGAAAGGCGTGACCAAGACCAATGAGACCGGGGTGGGGATATTCATCAGGAGGGACGCTTACGAAAGCTACAGCGTCCGGGTCCTGCCGCCCCAGGAGATCCTCGGAGAGGAAGGTGTCATAACGGGATACCTGCCTGCCACAAGCGCTCTGGTAACGGTCGATCCTTACATCACGTCGGTCCAGATCAATTTGACCATGGATTATTACAGGCGTGTCATGAACGGGACGATCCGGCTCAAGGTGATCTACGGAGAGGGACCGAGGTCCGGCGTGGTCTACATGGCCATGGTCGAACTCGAACACGAGGATGGGGCCATTGTGGAAGAGAAGCTCACGAACTCGGACGGTGCGGTTGTCTTCATGATCGGAGACCTGCCATTCCGCGGAAGGTTCAGGATCACTCCTCCGGAGTTGGTGGCCGGGGATCCATCAAACAACAGGTCCGGATACATCGGGCTTACGACGAACTTCTTCGAGCTAACATCGGAGGACCCTGACCAGAACATGGGAGAGGTCGCCCTCGAATACTATTCCTTCGTGCAGGAGCCGGAGGACCTTCTGCTGGTTGCGACCAATCCCTACGGATCCGCGGTCGATCCTGCCTCTCCGGTGATCATCAAGTTCAACCAGCCTGTAAGGACACAGACCGTGATAGATTCTCTCCAGGTCTCGCCGGCACTCAAGAACCCTGTATATTCATGGTCTGACGGGAACAAGACCCTCAGGATCGAGCATGACGGCCTCGTGCCGAAGACTACCTACCAGGTAACGGTCGGGATAGGGTCCAGGTCCGAAGCTGGAACTTCCTTCCCCCTGGGCTACAACAACAATACCTGGACGTTCACGACCACCGCTATTCCCGGATCGGAGGACGGCGAGGATAACGACAGATACGTTATCTACGCTGTTGCGATCGGCGCCATCATAATAGTCATCATCGTGCTCATCTACATGAGGTTGGGCTCAAAGAAGGACGAGGAGGATGACCTCGAGAAACCCTACTCCTCGTTCGGGGATTATGATGATGAGGAGGATGATGACGAGGAGTTCGAAGAGGACGAGGATGAATACTTCGACGAGGACTATCCTGACGATATAGCGGAACAGATGGATGACGAGCTCCCGTACGACGACGAGGACCTTGATGACTACTACGATGAGGACGAGGAGTTCGGAGAGGACGAGGAGATCGATGAAGGTCCCCAAGAGGCGGATGAGCTCGACGAGATGGAGGAAGAGATGGACGAGGACCTGGAAGAGGAGGAATAATTGCTGCTGCCGGAGTTCCTCACCGAACGAGCGCCACTTACCGTAGAGGAGCTTTTGCCGTATTGCGTCGACGGAGCGTATTTGGTCCTGCTTGAATTTTGGATCT
>JBLIRI010000062.1:0-13138 GCA_049472235.1 Thermoplasmatota archaeon
GCAGACCAAATTAAATCGTTTTTCGCCTGGCCAACAATGAAAAAAAAATTACATCGGGCGGGAGAGAGATCAAATAGTTATTGATTCCCATTATCCATTTTCATATAATGTAAAATAATATATAAATAATTCAAATAATGATAGAAAATGAATAATGGGCCCGCCCGGATTTGATGCAGCTAACTTCCTTCGGAACTTAGCACACTTGCAAATTTGGAGCCGTGTAACCTCCAAATTTCCAAGACCAAGGTTCAAATCCCAGGGCAGGGCACTATTGCACGTTGGAAGTTGGTATAAGCAATAGTGCATGGTGGGCCCGCCCGGATTTGAACCGGAGTCTATGCGTCCCGAACGCACAAGTATACCAAGCTAACCCACGGGCCCATTGCATTTTGGCGAGCGAGACTCGCAGGGGGCTGTAGACAGGAATTCCCTATAAATCTTACTGTCCCCGAACGTTCCAAGAGATATCAAAAGTTTTATGATGAGTTCCAATCTTCCGAAGATGTCTCCGGGGCCCGGTTCATGAGTTCTTCGATTCACGTCACCAGATGCGATAGATATGACATCGACCTAGTCCGGTCCCGGGTCAGGGAGCATCTGGACAGATACCCCCAGTTCTCGAATATCAAGGGAAAGAGGATCCTTTTAAAGATCAATCTGGTGATCGGGATGGATCCCGAAAGGGCCATCACGACCCATCCTGTTTTCGTCAAGGCGGTCGCTCAGGAGCTGTTGTCCAGGGGGGCGATTCCTTTCATCGCAGACTCCCCCGGGGGTCTTTTCAACAAGGCCATGCTGAAACGTTACTACGACGCCTCCGGAATGACAGGGGTGGCGGAGGAAACTGGGATCGAACTGAGCTACGACACAGGGTCGCATATCGAGAAGATTCCGGAAGGAAGGTTCGTAAAGAGCTTCAACGTATGCAACTACCTTCGCAACTGCGATCTGGTGATAGCCCTCCCCAAGATCAAGACCCATGTATTCTGCGGTCTCACCTGCGCTTCAAAGATAATGTTCGGGGTCGTTCCGGGAATGGAGAAGGTCCAGTACCACACGAGGTTCCCGCATACCGTGGATTTCTCGAAGATGCTCATGGACCTCACCGACCTCTCCCGCGTCGATCTCTTCCTCGTTGACGGGATCGTGGGAATGGACGATAGAGGCCCCTCGCAGGGAAGGGCTAGAGAGGTCGGAGTGATCATTTCAGGGACCGACCATGCGGCCATAGACCTTCATGTCACGAGGGTCGTGGGCCTGAACCCCGCCAAGCTTCCGATAATGAAAGCTGCCAGGGACCTGGGGCTCATCGAGTTCGATAGTAAGATCGAGGTCACTGGTGATGCCGCGGACCTCAAGCTGGAAAAACCTTTCAAACCCGCGAGGGGCGGGGGGGTCTTCACGAGACCTCCCAGGTTCCTCAGAAGGTTCATGATCTCGATCGGGACCAGGAAGCCCAGGATATCACACCGAAAATGCGTGGGGTGTGGGGTCTGCAGGGATAACTGCGCCGGAAAAGCGATCAGGATCGTTAACGGCAAGGCCAGGATAAGGTACTCCAAATGCATCAGGTGCTACTGCTGCCATGAACTGTGCCCGCACGGGGTGGTATATCTGACGATCAAGGAGAGCGGACTTGCCAACTACATCGCGGACATAGGCTACAATTATTTCATCAACGTGAAATAGCGCTCCCCTTTCCCCGGGAACTCCCGTAAACCTTATTTTAAACCACGGAAGTAATGAGCAGACCCCCGGAGGAAAAGGATGCTTACCCCAAGCTCGACGTGGATACCGACCCTCAAGGACATTCAGGTGGCGGCATACAGGATCGAAGGGCATGTCATAAGGACTCCGGTCATGACAAGCAGCTCCATCGATTCCATCGCCGGGCGCGGAGCTCTTCTTCAAGTGCGAGAACCTCCAGAGGGTTGGGGCGTTTAAATTCAGGGGGGCAACCAACGCAGTTCTGTCGCTGACCGAGGAGGAGGCCGAGAACGGGGTCGCTACCCACTCCTCCGGAAACCACGCCCAGGCCCTTGCCCTCGCTGCAAGGAACAGGGGGATCCCCGCTTACATCGTCATGCCCATGAACTCTCCCAGGGTGAAGGTTGATGCAGTGAAAGGGTACGGGGCGAAGATAACCTTCTGCCAGCCGACCCTCGAATCGAGGGAGACAACCCTGGAAGAGGTCGTCAAGGAGACAGGAGCGTATTTCATCCACCCCTACAACGACCCCCGGATCATCTCCGGACAGGGGACGGCGGCCCTTGAACTTCTCGATGAGATAGACCCCCTCGACATCGTGATGGCGCCCGTGGGGGGAGGCGGCCTCATCAGCGGGACCTCGCTCGCCGTCAAAGGGGTCTCGCCCGAGACCGAGGTGATCGCCGCCGAACCGCTGAACGCGGACGATGCCTACCGGTCCTTCAGGACCGGGATGCTCATGCCCTCGAAGAATCCCGACACCATAGCCGACGGCCTCAGAACCTCACTGAGCGAACTCACCTTCAGGATCATCATGGACAACGTCGACGACATCGTCACCGTCTCTGAAGAGGGCATAGTCAAGGCAATGAGGGCCATATGGGAGAGGATGAAGCTCCTGGTCGAGCCTTCCGCGGCGGTCCCCCTCGGGGCCATCCTCGAAAAGAAATTGGATGCCTCCGGGAAACGTATCGGGATCATCCTTTCGGGAGGCAACGTGGACCTCGACAGGCTCCCCTGGAGGAACAACGGCCATTCCCGGCTGATGGAGATGGACCTGAGATACTGAGATCAGTACTGCTCGTAGCAGATTGGCACCCTTAATCTGGCTATCGTCCTCATGAGCCTGCGCATCTTCTTGGGATCGATATCCCCGGGGTAGATGATCAATTTCTCGTAGCTCGTATCGGACACGACGTTCCCTGTCATTTACCTACCTCCACGGGATAATGGTCTTCGACACAGATAGAACCTTGTTCCAGTGTTTTGAAATAATTCTGGTCCATTTCCGTAAAAAATTAGATATTTGTAACGATTATTTTCATTTCACTGTTACAGATTGATCTTTATTGGATCTTTCGTGAATATTCCTTGATTTCTGATATGTTACAAAATAATTGTTTATATGGGACAATATGTCTCTAGATTATTATGTATCTAGACCATATGTAATACTATAATGGAAACATTAATATAATCCTGTAATTTACTTGGTGTCGAAGAAGGGGTGTCCGCCCCGGAAAGAAAGTGATAGGATGTCTGAATGGAAGGAAAGGTTCAGGGAGATGTTCCCGGAGAAGTTCGTCTCCGAGGAGCGGGTCTTTTCAAATATCCACAGAGGGGACCGGATCTTCATCAGCACCGCCTGCTCGGAGCCCCAGTATCTCGTCAATGCACTTGTCAACTACGTCAGCAAGCACCCGAAGGCCTTCTTCGATACAGAAGTGTTCCACATCTGGACCCTCGGGGTGGCCCCGTACACCGACGAGAAGTTCCAGACCAACTTCAGGCATAACTCGTTCTTTGTCGGCAACAACACCCGCGAGGCCGTCAACACCGGGCTCGCCGACTACACACCCATATTCCTTTCCAACGTCCCCAAGGTCATCAGAAAAGGCCAGGTCGAGGTGGATGTTGCCTTGATACAGGTATCTCCACCCGACGATCACGGCAATATGAGCCTCGGGATCTCCGTGGACATCATCAAGGCCGCCGTGGAGAAGGCCCGCCTCGTCATTGCACAGGTCAACGAGTACATGCCCAGGGTCCACGGGGACACATTCATACAGATCAAGGACGTGGACTACATCATTCACCACGACGAGCCCCTGCTTGAATATGAGCCCGTGGTCGATGACAGCATCGCCCTGAAGATCGGAAAGCATGTTGCCAAGATAGTCCAGGACGGCGACACCATCCAGGTAGGCTATGGGAGCATACCAAACGCGGTACTTAAGAACCTCATGGACAAGAAGCATCTAGGGGTCCACACCGAACTTCTGGGGGACGGCATTGTGGAGCTGATCAAGGCCGGGGTCATAGACAATTCCAGGAAACCCATCAACAGGGGGAAATCGGTAGCGACCTTCTGCATGGGAAAGAAGGAGACCTACGATTTCATCGACGACAATCCCCAGATCGAGTTCAGGCCCATCGACTACACCAACAACCCGATGACCATAGCCCAGCTCAATAACATCTCCGCAATAAACAGTGCTCTGCAGATCGACCTGACGGGGCAGGCAAGCGCGGAATCCATCGGCTCCACCTTCTTCAGCGGGATCGGGGGCCAGGCGGACTTCATGAGGGGGGCCGTCCTTGCAGAGAAGGGAAAGACCATCCTCATCCTGAGATCCACGGCAAAGGAGGACACGATATCAAGGATCGTTCCGTTCCTCGATCCCGGCGCCGGCGTGACCCTGAACAGGGGGGACATACATTACGTCGTCACCGAGTACGGGATCGCATACATACAGGGCAAGAACATAAGGGAGAGGGCGATGGACCTTATAGCCATAGCCCACCCGAAGTTCAGACCCTGGCTCATAAAGGAGGCAAAGGCAAAGGGTCTGATCTACAAGGACCAGGCCTTCATCCCGGGAAAGAAGGGAGAGTACCCCGAGGAGCTCGAGGGCTTCAGGACCACGAGAAAGGGGATACCCCTCGTCCTGAGACCGGTCAGGATCAGCGACGAGCCCCTCCTGAAGGACTTCTTCTATTCGCTATCCGACGCGAGCATATACAGGAGATTCATCTCGGTCCGCAAGCACATACCCCACGAGAGGCTCCAGGAGTTCGTTATAATAGACCACACCAGGGAGCGGGTGATCCTGGCGACCAACGGCAACAACGAAAAGGAGATCGTCTACGGGATCGGACAGTACGGGATAGACGAGAGGTCACACTCGGCAGAGGTGGCAGTGGTCGTTCTTGACGAGTACCAGGACCAGGGTATCGGCACCACGCTGCTCGAATACCTTACCATACTGGCCAAGAGGCAGGGTCTCCTGGGGTTCACCGCCGAGGTGCTGATGGAGAACAAACCCATGCTTCGCCTCTTCGAGAAGATGGGGTTCCACATGCAGAAGCGAACATCGGAGGGGGTCTACGAGCTCAATCTCACGTTCTAGGAGGGTCAGGATGAAGGAAAGCGAAACGGGTATGGACCTCTTCTTCGAACCGGGGTCCGTTGCGGTCATCGGCGCCAGCAACACAGCGGGCAAGATAGGATACAAGCTGATGGACAATATAATATCCGGAGGATACAAGGGGAAGCTCTATCCCATCAACCCGAGGGACCCGGAGATCCTCGGCATCAGGGCCTATACGGACATCTCCGAGATCGATGGCCCCGTGGACATGGCGGTAATAGCGATCCCCGCCTCCTTCGTCCTCGAGGAGGTGAAAAAATGCGGAGAGATGGGGGTCAAGTTCGTCATCCTGATCACTTCGGGCTTCTCCGAGGTCGGGAACATCGATCTGGAAAGGAAGGTCATCAAGGCCGCAAGAGAATTCGGCATGAGGGTCCTGGGCCCCAACATCTTCGGCCTGTACTCGTCCAGGGTCGATCTCAACGCCACCTTCGGACCCAAGGGGGTCAAGAAGGGGAGCGTGGCGATCATAACCCAGAGCGGCGCCCTGGGGATCGCCATGATCGGAAAGACCGCGACGGAGGGGATCGGCCTATCCGCTGTGATCTCCGTGGGGAACAAGGGGGACATAGACGAGGCGGACCTCCTGGACAGGCTGGGGGACGATGAGAACACCCGGGCCGTTATGGCCTATATCGAAGGTATCACCAGCGGCGAGAGGATGCTCGGGTCCCTGTCAAGGATCTCGAGAAAGAAGCCCGTCATCGTCATCAAGTCCGGGCGCTCGAGGAGGGGGGCGATGGCAGCGGCATCACATACGGGGTCCCTGGCGGGCTCCGACGAGGTATTCGACGCCGTCATGAGGCAGTGCGGGGTTCTCAGGGCCGAGAACCTCGAGGAGGGGTTCGACTGGTTGAAGTTCATATCGGATGCGCCCCTGCCCAACGGGAAGGAGAGCGTCATCATCACCAACGGAGGAGGGATCGGCGTGATGGCGACCGATGCCTGCGAGAAGTACGGCATAGAGCTCCTTGACGAGCCGGACCTGATGAGGGAGATCTTCTCCTCCTCGATGCCGAGCTTCGGGTCGACGAAGAACCCGATCGATATCACCGGGCAGGCATCCGCGGCAGATTACAGGGACGCGATGCTCGCCTCTCTTGAGAGCAACAGGGTCCATGCTGTTATGGCACTTTACTGCCAGACGGCGGATTTCGACATGGGATCCTATTCCAAGATGATCACGCTGGTCCACAACGAGTTCAACAGACGAAAGAAACCGATCGCGTTCTCCCTCGTCGGGGGCGAGGAGGTGGCTGAATGCATAAAGGAGCTCAGGAGCAGAGGGATCCCTGCCTATCAGGGAGTTTACGAGATGGTCTCCTGTTTCGGGGCCCTCTACCGCTACAGGGAAAACCTTGCCAGGAGCCCGGCGGAACCGGCCAGGTTCGACATCGATACGGAAAGGATCGAGATGATAATTGATGGGGCGCTGTCGGAGGGAAGGGATTTCCTCCTGGCCCGGGAGACCGGATCTGTCCTGGATGCGGCAGGGATACCGACACCAAGGAGCATGATAGCAAGGAGCATCGAGGAAGCGGTCGACGCTGCGGAGACGATCGGATACCCGGTGGTCATGAAGATCGTCTCCCGGGACATCCTTCACAAGAGCGATGCGGGAGGGGTGGCCCTCGACCTTGGCGACAGGGACGAGGTCATGGACGCCTACCAGCTCATCATCCGCAACGTGAAGAGATACGACCCCCATGCAAAGATCGACGGGATCGAGGTCTCCGAGATGATCAACAAGGGGCTCGAGACCATAATAGGTGCCAGGAGGGACCGCTCCTTCGGACCCATCATCATGTTCGGCCTGGGAGGAATATACGTCGAGGTGATGAAGGATGTCTCCTTCAGGGCGCTACCAATAAGCAGGTTGGAGGCAATATCCCTGCTCAAGGAAGTGCGCTCCTATCCTCTGCTCCTCGGGGTGCGGGGGGAGGAGAGCAAGGACATCGACGGTCTCATCGAGGTGATGTTGAGGGTCGGTGAAGTGCTGAACAGGGTCAGGAGGATAACGGACATGGAGATCAATCCCCTTTTCGTTTATGAAAGAGGAAAAGGCGTGAAGGTCGTTGACATCAGGATCATGATCGCAAAGGATCGGGAGGTCGGAACATGAAAAGGATAGTAGTGGCTTCGATGGAGAGAGGGGCCGGGAAGACGAGCCTGATAGTGGGGCTCACGAAGGCGCTTGGATTGAGGATCGGTTACATGAAACCCTTCGGGGAAAGGATACTCTACCGGAAGAAGAGGCTCCTGGACTATGATTCCGTGCTGGTCAGCTCCCTCTTCGGCCTCAAGGAAAGTCCGGAGGACCTGAGCCTCGGCTTCGATCACTCGAAACTGCGTTTCATGTACGACAGGGAGAGCATCGATATCAAGCTGAAGGAAGTGATGGCGAATATCAGCAACGACAGGGACGTGCTCTTCATCGAAGGGGGCCGGGACCTCTCTTACGGAAGCTCCCTTTTCCTTGACCCCCTGAGCGTCGCCAGGACCCTGGATGCAAGCCTGCTCTTCGTTCTCAGCGGTGAGCACGACAAGGTGATCGACCAGGTCCATTTCCTTACCGGATACCTCGATAAGAAGGAGATCGACCTCCTGGGAATGGTTATCAACAAGGTCGATGATCCGGAGGACTTCATGGCGGCCCACGGAGATGCGATCGAAGCCGCCGGGGCCAGGATACTAGGGGTAATTCCCTACCTCCGGGACCTGAACTACTTCGACATGGAGCATATCTCCAATGTTCTCTTCGCCAAGGTGGTTGCCGGGGACAAGGGGATGAAGAACCTCGTGAAGAACATCTTCATCGGGGCGATGTCGGGGGGGAGGGCCATAGAGAGCCCCCTGTTCAGGAAGGAGGGGAAGCTCATAATCACCTCCGGGGACCGAAGCGATATCATACTCGGAGCCCTGGAATCGGATACTGCCGGTATCGTCCTTACCAACAACATCGTGCCCCCATCGAACATCATATCCATGGCGGATGAGAAGAGGATACCTCTCCTTCTCGTTCCCGGGGACACCTTCAGAACCGCAAAGACGGTGGATGACATGGAACGTCTTCTGGGAAAGGACGACGACCACAAGATCCAGCTCCTCGTCGATGAGATAGGGGCTAGGGTAGACACGGAGAAGATCCTGAGACGATGATTAAGGGACGGCCGTCGGATCGTTGTCCTTGTGTCATTTTGGGTCAGAATATATTGGTCTTAAACCAATATAATGTACAAGGTGATCGTACATCAGGAAAATGTCGGTACCGGTCATCAAAGCTCCAGATACCATCAAGTCCAATATTGTACATATTAGTATATTTTTAGGAAATAAATACAATAATAGCTGTCATTATCCTTCAATGGACAATACAGACACTACCTGCTTCAATACATATTGACGCCAATACATAATGGATTGAAACCAATATAATATAATTAAACTACATTACATATCATTATGAAAATCATCCGCCTGCATTTGACCGTCTTCGTTCTGCTTCTGACCGCGGGGTCGTTCGCAGGGTGTCTTGACACCGGCGGCGACGACCATGGAACGATAGTGCTTTACGGCTTCAGCGTGAAAGGAGAGGTGATGGACGAGACCGTAGATCCGGCATTTCAGGAATACTGGAAGGAGAAGACCGGTGAGAACGTGAAGTTCGTGACCACCTATGCAGGCTCGGGCAGGATCACGAACCAGGTCCTTGCGGGGGCGGAGGCCGAGGTCATGATCCTCTCCACCGAGTGGGATGCCATCCAGCTGAGGAAGGGAGGAGCCGTGACCACCGACTGGAGCACTTATCCCTACAACGGAACGGTGAGCACCTCTCCCTGGGTCATACTCGTCAGAAAGGGGAACCCCAAGGGCATCCATGACTTCCAGGACCTTGCCAGGAACGATATCGAGATCGTCCATGCGGACCCCCTGACATCGGGAGGAGCATGCTGGTCGATATTCGCGATCTACGGATCGGAGCTGAGACGGTCTGCCAACCTTTCAAGCGAGGAGGCGAATGCGAACGCGAAAAAGCTAGTTGAGGACATCGTCGATAACGTTATCAGCTGGCAGTCCTCAGCGAGGAATGCGCTGTCGCAGTTCACCCTCGGTTACGGAGACGCCCTCATCACCTACGAGAACGAGGCGCTGCTTTGTCTCGAGCAGGAGGAGGGATACGAGATCGTCTACCCGAGCTCTACCATTCTCTCGGAGCACAAGGTCGTGATCGTGGACCGCAACGTCGATGAAGAGGAGCGGAGAATGATGGAAGAGTTCGTGGACTATCTCTTCACAGCCGGGTCGCAGGAGGCTTTCGTGGATCATTATTTCAGGTCCGCGGACCCGACCATCGATGACCCATACCCGGCCATAGCGGACCCCTTCCTCGTGGAATACCTCGGGGGCTGGGAGAAGGCGCACGAGGAACTGATCGAGGGCATCTATTCCGATGCAAGGGAGTGATGCCCCTTGGACAGGAGAAGATCCATCTCGCAGATGACCAAATGGTCCACGATCTCGCTGGGGGTCGTACTGTTCGGGTTCCTGGTGGTCCTGCCGCTGACCTCGATCTTCAGGTTCTCGTTCCAGGACGGGATCGGTCCGTTCATCGATGCCGTCGTTTCGGATGAGGCCATGGAAGCGTTCAGGACATCATTGCTGGTTGCGGGGTTGACGACGGTCATCAACCTTCTCGTGGGAACCGTCCTGGCCTTCGCCATAACCAAGTACGAGTTCCCCGGAAGGGCGGTGCTGAGGTCCCTCATCGACCTCCCGATAGCGATACCCACAGCGGTGGTGGGTCTATCCCTCATGATGCTATACGGCCCTATGGGGCTGCTCGGACCCATCCTTGAGGACAACGGGATCAAGGTCGTCACGAAGATGCCCGGGGTCCTTCTGGCGCATATCTTCGTCACGTCCCCCTTCATGGTCAGATCGATCTGTCCGGTCCTTGAAAAGATAGACCGCAGCGTGGAGGAGGCCGCCCTGACCCTCGGGGCGAACAGGATCAAGACCTTCCTCTTCGTTACGCTCCCTTCGATAAGAAGCGGGATGGTCGCTGGGTCTGCCCTGACCTTCACAAGGTCGCTGGGCGAGTTCGGTGCCACGCTCTTCATCGCAGGCGGGATGATCCAGACCGGACCGCTTTACATCTACTATCTCTCCGATTCGAAGTTCGACATACAGGGGGCCACCTCGATCGCGGTCGTACTGATGGTCCTCCCCTTCGCACTGATGCTGATACTCAACGCGGTGGTGAAAAGAATGGAGGTGTGAGGATGAGAGGGGACCTCGAACTGAGAAAGATATCCATGTCCTTCGGGAAGGAGGCGGTGCTGAAGGACCTTGATCTTCTCGTGAAGGAGGGAACCATCACTGCGGTGCTCGGTCCTTCCGGATGCGGGAAGTCGACCATGCTCAGGGTGATCTCGGGCCTGCTCCCCCAGGACAGGGGGACGGTCCTTCTAGGGGGCAGGAGCATAGACCATCTGCCCCCGCATCGGAGAAGGATGGGGTTCGTATTCCAGAACTACTCGCTCTTTCCCAACCTCGATGTCATTGGCAATGTCGGCTTCGGGATGAGGATGAACAAGGAGAAGAGATCTGACATCCAAAAAAGGAGCGGGGAGCTGGTCTCCCTCGTGGGACTGTCGGGAATGGAGAAGAAGAGGCCGCATGAGCTTTCCGGGGGGCAGAAACAGAGGGTGGCCATCGCCAGGGCCCTTGCCCCGTATCCCGAAGTCCTTCTCCTGGACGAGCCCTTCGGGGCGCTGGATGCGAAGATAAGAAAGAGGATCAGAAGAGACCTCCGGAAGATACAGAGGGAACTGGGGACCACCACGATCTTCGTCACCCACGACCAGGACGAGGCCTTCGAGATCGGCGACCAGGTGGCCGTCATGAACGACGGGGTCATCGAGCAGAGCGGAACTGCCATGGACCTCTACGAGAGACCCAGGACCGATTTCGTCTCGAGGTTCGTGGGGAACGCAAATATCATCGAACTTCCGGGGGACGGGGGGCAAAGAGTGATGATAAGACCTGAGGATATCTCCCTGAGAAGGATCGGAGAGGAGGATTACAACGGAGGGGCGAGGGGGAAGCTCGTTGACATGGTCCACCTTGGGCCCCTTGTTGAATCCAGCGTTCTGCTTGACAACGGGGACACCCTGACGGTCCTGATGTCGCGGTCGGAGCTCCATTTACGGGGACTGAAGAGGGATGACGAGGTCAGGGTCAAGATATTGAAGTTCAGGTCGTTCAAGGAAGAGGGCAGGGAGGCATTGGCATGATGGAGCTGAAGTGGAGATCGATCGCGAAATCTGTGTCCTACCGGATCATCTGCATAATATCGCTCTCGATCGTGACATACCTGATCACGGGAGACCTGCTGAGCATGACCTATATCGTGGTGATCTTCCAGAGCATTCAGATCGTTCTGTTCTATCTGCATGAGAGGATCTGGGCGAGGGTGAGGTGGGGTTATAAAGGAGACAGTTGATATCATTAAGTTCCCGATTTCCAAACATACAGGCCATCGATCATAATGTTCTCAGGAAATCTTGAAATATCATCCGAACCATATTTTCTCTTGTCCTTTCGGAGAGGGAGGCTAAATGGCATATTGGTGTGGAGCCAGCAGTTGCTTCTTCCTAATCCTGTTAATCATCTCCTCAGTGCTGTCTCTCACCTCATCTGTTGAAGATCCTCAGATCATCGGAATGGAAGTTGGAAGAAACAGGGGTGAAGGACCATACATCATCCCGGATTGGGGAAAAGAGAACGGAGATCTCAGAAACACTGGCTCAAGTCCCTTCAACCTCTCCTTGAACAGGGGGAGAATCAGATGGGCAAGAGAATTCTCTGAAGGGATAGGATGCTCCCCCGTATTAGACAGCGACTCGAATATCTATTTTGGGACACTGGGCGGTACGTTGATATCGCTCGATCCTAATGGAATTACTAGATGGACCTTTAAAACCCAGGATGGTATAGTTTCGTCCCCAACCATAGTCAATGATAGAATAATCTTCACTTCCTTGGATGGTCAATGCAGGTGCTTCGATCTGAATGGTGAGCGAAAATGGGACTTCGAGACGGATGACCGGATCGTCACATCACCGGTCGTGACACCATCGGGAAAGATCCTTTTCGGATCTGGCAACGGGATCTTCTACAGTTTGAACTTCGATGGGACGAAGTTATGGGAGTTCAATTCCGGTGCCCCGATAGGATCATCTGCGTCAGTGGGCTTGCAGGGCGATATCTACTTCGGCAACAACGCTGGTAGAATGATCTGTCTGTCGAACGAAGGCGTCGAAAAATGGCATTATGAGACCTATGGGAAGATCCTATCCGATCCTATGATCACGGATGATGAGAATATCTGTTTCGGATCGGTCGATGAACATTCGTATATGGTCAACAAGGAAGGAGAACTAGTCTGGAAAAAATGGTTGGATGGGATGATAATCTCTTCTCCGACATTGATGAGGAACGGAAACATCCTCGTGACAACCTACAACGGCAGGGTATACGAGATCGATAAAAAGGGTGAAGGCAGTTTCAAAATACAGGTCAACAGCCATATCAATGGATCTGTTATCCTATCCAATGACGATTATCTGGCTCTTGGGACGGAGGATGGTAGAGCGATATGCTATGATCAATACCTTGCACCGGCCTGGGAAGTGAATGTCGGATCATCGGTCAATGGAACACCTGCTATCACAAAGGAACAGGAACTGATCATCACAACGGAAGGAGGTAAGGTTCTTTGCATAAAGCAGGGGATTCCATATCCCCCCGATAACATCGACATTATCCCCGGGAATGGGCATGTCTCGATCCAATGGAGAACCGCTCCTGAGCATATAGCGACAGAACTGATGGGTTACAAGGTCCTAAGAGGAGATAATACAAGCAGTTTTGAAACCGTATTCGACTGTAATTCCTCGGTCCATTCGTTCGTCGACACCAATGTCACGAATGGC
>JBLIRI010000063.1:0-13114 GCA_049472235.1 Thermoplasmatota archaeon
CGTTCTCCTGGGCAAGGTGCAGGGGGTCTCCCCTCCACTCGGTCCATACCCCGCCGGTGAGGGACGTGCCCAATGAAAGCATCATCAACAACAATGATATGATGAGCCCTTCAGCTGGCCTCAACATTCCATGATGCCCTTTCTTCGACCTCCTCATAACCCGTCCCCCGGGAGGAGAATGCCCGTCGTACCCTATGGCCAGTCAATTCAAGGACATTGTACATAAGGGTTATGGGGACATTCCCAAATGTTCCCTTTCATTCCTGCTTCCTCATCCTCTTGTATTTTCTGAAGAATATGAACACAACGGTCGAGATCACCATGACCAGGGCGATCAGGAAGAAGATGGTATCCCTCCCGAGGTCGAGCTCGTCGTTGAGGTCAAACGAGCCGTCGTCGTCATTGTCTTTTGTCCCGGACCCCTTCCCCTTGAGACAGTACACATATCCATGGGCATCACCCCAGAACAGCAGGTCATCGTAGACGGATGGGGATGTGTTCGCTCCGTCCCCCAGGAGGAACCGCTGAGATACCGTTCCATTGGTGAGATGCACCACAACGAGCCCCTGGTCGTAGTTGACCGCGGCCTTGGTCCCGGATATCAGCGGTGAGCTCTCCAGGGGGCCGGGTCCCAGGTCCAGCGACCAGATGATCTCTCCGTCATCGATATCGAGACAGTAGAGGAGACCGTCGTTGCAGCCAACGACAACGTACTCACCGTCGACGGCGGGGGACGAGTATACATTGTTCCCCATCGTCGTGTTCCAGACCAGGGCTCCGGTGAGAGCATCCAGGCAGTACATGTTGGAATCGTAGGCTCCGAAGAACACCTTACCGTCGAAGATCGACGGTGATGAAGGGATGTATGCCGCGGAGAAGTTCCATATCTCTTCCCCTGTTCCGGCGTCCAGGGCCCTCATCTGGCCGTCGCAGGAGCCGAAGTACACCATTCCCTCCAGGAATGCAGGCGAGGTATGGATCCAACCCATACATCCTTCGAACCTCCAGGCCAGGGTTCCGTTCTTGTTGAGGGCGTAAAGGTATGAATCGTACGAACCGAAATAGATCTTGTCGGCAACGAGGGGGGAGGATTCGATGTCCTGCCCGGAACCGGTGTCCCACTGCCATCTAACATCACCTGTCTTCATATCGAGGCTTGTGACCTTTCCCGACCTGTCGCAGATATAGACCGCTTCATTGTCAATATCGATGCTTGGGGTCGAATACACTGGAGACCCAACGCTTGCGTTCCAACGCATCGACCCATTCTGGACGACCACGCAGTATACGGTCCCTTCCGATGTGGCAAATATTCCCAGTCCCTCCGCTGCCACGACGGAGGTCGTTATGGCCCCGTCCGCATGGAACTCCCATTCTGGCTCGAGGATCAAAAGCTCCCTCGGTGAAGAAGCCTGGTTATGAGGGTTTCCCCTGAAGGAGGTCCATTCCTGGTCATAGACCCTTTGCGGCGCGGAGGAGCCTGAGATCGTGAGCAGCAGCATCACTGCCGCGGCCATGATGGTGAGAACGAAGGTCCTCCCGGTAGATGCCATGGTCATTAAGTGGTATGATCCCGATTTATACGTTATGGATATTGTTGCTCAATTCCTCGGTGCAAGGCCCGTGAGCGATCCAACAGCTCTGGTGGCAGAGATGAGGCTGAACACCACGGACACGGCCATGAAGGTTCCGATCACGATGAGGGCGGGAAACAGGGTAGAGAGCGAGGGTGTGCCCCCTCCCAGGACGGGTCCGAAGAGCATTATCGACACCAGGGAACCTATGACGGACCCCATGGTGGCCAGAGAGAACACGACCATATTCTCGGTCAGGAAATACTGCACGGACCTTCCCTTTGTCACCCCTATAGCCCTCAGGGCGGCGACCTCCCTTTTTAGGGAGAGCGCCCTTGCGTGTGTGAAGATGGCGGCGGATGTCATAGCCACCACGAGCCCGAACACCAAGAAATCCCGGAACAGGTAGAGGTAGGAAAGCTCGTAATCGAGGTTCTCCCTCGCAAGGTCCCCGACCCATTCCACCCTGGGGAACGCTTCCGAGAAAGCGGAGGCAACCTCCTTCCTTTCCTGGTCCCCGCCGTCGCCGGATACAAGGAAGTAGGTCGGTCTTGCAAGGGAGGGGAACTCCTCCTTGAGGATGGTCTTGGACATAACGAAAGTGCCCGTCAGAACGGAGGGTTCGAGGACGCCGACGACCAGCAGGGTCAGTTTCCCTCCGTCCTCGGCATCCAGCTCGAACTCCGAGCCAAGGGTTTCATAGTAGATCCACTGGAGGGTGTTCTGGTCCACGAGGATCGGGACCTTTCCGTCGATCCTTTCGGCAAGCCCGCTCCATGTCTCCTTATCGGACCCGAACCTCCCGTCGCGGGAGATCAGACCGAAGTTCGAGACCCGGTCGAAATCTTCCTCCACTCCGAGGAGGCGGGGAGGGTAAGGGGCGTTGATGTTCGAACAGGTGCCCCCCTCCTCCCCAATGGACAGCAGGACGGACACCTCCATGCCGGGGAGATCGATGTCCCCTTTGAACGGGACCGCCGTCTCCACGACCCATGTGAAGCCGCCTCCGTACTCGTCATAGGAGCCGGAAACGTCTTCCTCCATAAGGGAGCCCATGAAGGTCAGGGAAAGTGCCAGGGTCAGCATGAGCGCCAGGATCGCTATGGAAAGCGGGTTCTTCCCCGGCCTTCTCGAGAGGTTGGAGGAGACCATGAGGTACAGGTCGGACCTGTCCGACACCCGGGCGAGGAGAACGTAGAGGACAAGTCCGATGCCCGCAGAGGTCATTATCGAGCCGAGAACGAACGAGCCGGCGGAGGACATCCCGGTACTTCCGGACCCGAGGTAAAGGACGACCAGTCCTCCCGCCGTCAACAACGCTGCCGCCGAAAGGGTCCTCAGTTTGACGGATCTGCCCGGGGTCGACACTTTGGGGTCCTCGTCGCGAAGATTGGCGATCGGGGCGCCTACCGCTTCCCTGAGGACGGAGATGAACGAAAGGACGATGGCAAGGAACAGGGAAGCTCCAAGGGCGATGGAGATGGTCCCAAGGCTTATGTGGAAAGGAACCCCGGCTCCCTCGACAGAATCCGACCACGCGCTTCCGAGACCGAGGTTCAGCAGGTATCCGATGAGGTATCCGAGAGGAATACCTCCCGCGCCCCCCAGGAGAACGGGGAAAACGGCCTCGAACATGCCCGTTATCAGGAGGTCCTTTCTTGAGATCCCTATGGCTCTCAGGATCCCCCATTCGTGGGCCCTCTTTGCGGCAAGGTCCTTGAAGAGCGCATAGAGGACAAGCATTGCCCCTATCATTATGATGGAGCCGAAGGTGAGGAACATCCCGGGGAAGATCAGCATGGCCCTCGATGAATCCAGGGCATCTTTCCTGACGTTCCTGACCGAACCTCCCAGACTTCCAAGGGTTATGTGCTCGGAGAGCTCCCTGGACCTGTTCCCGAGGTCGCTATCCGAGAAGGATCCCCAGTCCAGTATGACCATCGTCGTGTTCCCCCGGGGTATTCCCCACATTTCCCTCGCGTCCTCGACGCTTACGAACGCCTTCGGGGTCGTTCTGTAAAGGTTCCAGTACTCGTAATCATCGTCGGTAAGCGAATCTATATCGATCTCGAATGACGGGTCCCAATCCCCGCAGGACGGAGCCTCGGTTATCCCGGGCAGGTCCGGCATCCATCCTTCCCATGCGACGTAGCTGTCGATGGAGGTGACACCGGCCACCATGAAGAACCTCTCCTCCTCGACCAGCGTCCCGAGCTCCGTCACCTTTCTGTAGGACAGACGAAGCGATTCCCCCTCCGTGAGGTTCAATCTCTCCATCGTCCAGTTGGTGACATAGATCTTTCCCTTTTCGAACGGGATGTATATCGACAGGTCCCTCCCGGTCCTGTAGTCCGCTCCGGTTATGCCCGTCACTACCGAATAGGAAAGTCCCGCGCTTTCGGTGGAAAGGCCGTCAACGAAGTAGGACAGGGAACCTGCATCCGGCTCCAGTCCGACCTCCCCCGGGTGGAAGAAGAAATCCCTGTGGGTGAGGACCATCCTATCATCCTTCAGCTCCAGCCTGAACCCCGCATCCACGATCCCGAGCGCGTCATCCAGTTCCCTTTCGATGATCTTTCCGGCGCTTTCCGCATCATCGTCGGTGTCGATCAGTATCTTGTTGACCTTCCCGACCCTCCCCAGCCTCTCGGTCAGGTACTGGTACTGGACCACGACCATGGGCTCCGTCTTCGAAAGCGCGTCCTCCCTGTATCTGCCGACCCCCCTGTTCGCGATGATATCGGCTACCCTGACCGAGATCTTCGGATAGGCCGAGGAGGAATATCCCAGGAGATTTTCCTGTTCGGACCCCAGGTCATAAGGGGTCACAAGGATCTCGTCACCCGCCTTGATCCCCAACCTCTCCGCCAGTTCGGAATTGATATAGGAATCGGTCCTCCCTGAAAGAGGGAGAAGTTCCCCGCCATCTTCCGCATAGATCCCGAGCATCGTGTCTTTTGGGTCCATCGCCCCGATGATCCCGATCCCTTCCCTCAGGTCACCCGAGGACCTTTCGGCGATCCCATCCAGAAATACCATCATCTCGTATCGGAGTACATGGCTGCCCCCCTCCTTCAGAGTCTCTTCGATCAGGTCCTGGTCGACGTAGGCGGGGACATCCACCGCGAGATCGACTCCCGACAGGTTAGCATCCGTGTTCTCCTCCACCATGAGCAGGAGTCCGTCCCCAACGGAGAGGGATGCCGCGATGATGGCTGCAAGGAGGGCAACCGGAAGCATCCTCGACAGACCCTCGTTGAGGTTCCTTGCGAACATCCTCGATCCGAGAACAAGCGATGCCCTGTTCCTGTCGGATGATATGCCGAGCATGAGAAGGAACAGGACGAGCACCGCCGGTGCCAGACCTGCGATCAAAACGACCAGGGGCGGCACCAATTCCATGGGATTCGATGAATTAACGGATATTAATCCGTTTTGGGGGCCCCCTGACCGCTGTTTTTCCATTTTTTATATAATAATCGAATAACGACCGACATTTAATAACCGGTACCAATTGTAGTTCATATTGGTAACGATGTGTAAGAACACCCTCGAGAACCAGATGGACATCTTCCTCAAGCAGTTCCTGCTGATGAACGTTCTGTTCCCGTTATTCATAACCGTGACCGCCGTGTTCTTTTACCTGCAGGGTATGAGCTCCACCTTCATCCTCGGAGCTGTCCTCATCCTTCTGATGGGGTACAACGTGATAATGGCGAGGTACGGTTTCATCCTCTGGATCGACCTCAAGAAGGCGAAGGATGAGCGGTTGGAGAGTACCACGGCCTGAACCGGTCGGTCCGTAACCTCAGCAGAATCCTATCATGCTTATTTACATGTACTTCGTCGATGGTGTAAGTTGTCTCTGCAAATCCATATATATAAGTGATTATTAACGCCGTCCCTCGAGGCCGGTGATCGAGCGTTGGACGATCGTTCGGCCCGGATCCGGTGGTATCAATGTCAGGTTTCGACCAGGAGACGAGGGACCTCATAATCGAGAGCCTCAGGGAGTATGCGAAACAGAAGCTCCCAGAAGAATATCTCATAGAACTCGATCATGAAGGGGAGTTCCCCAAGGAGGGGCTCCAGAGGATGTACGCCCGCGACACCCTGGGGATCCATCTTCTGATGATCCCGGAGGAATATTCGGGTCTGGGTGCTTCGACTTACGACGCTTACCGCGTCTGCGAGTACCTCGCAAGGATAGACCTCGGGATCGCGACCGGGATATTCGCGACCTTCCTGGGCCTCGATCCGATAAGGGTCGGAGGGACCAGGGAGCAGAAGGAGTACTGGGTCAGGAGGGTTGCAGAGGAGGGGCTGCTTGTCTCCTACGGGGCCACCGAGGCGGAGGCGGGTTCGGACCTGGGAGCCCTCACAACCACGGCAACACGGGTCATC
This sequence comes from Thermoplasmatota archaeon, assembly GCA_049472235.1. Classification (GTDB taxonomy): domain Archaea; phylum Thermoplasmatota; class Penumbrarchaeia; order Penumbrarchaeales; family Penumbrarchaeaceae; genus JAFGLL01. Next base: position 5,979 of record JBLIRI010000063.1, read on the forward strand.
GAGAACAGAAAGATCACCGGATACCGCATAAGCGGCTCCAAGCAGTGGATATCCAACGGCGGGATCGCTGACATCCACGTCGTTCTAGCGAAGGTCGAGAACGGGGTCAGCTGGTTCATCGTTCCAGCGGATACCAAAGGGATGAAATACGGGGTTCCCGAGGACAAGCACGGGATACGCCTTGCGAACACCGTTGCCTACACAATGGACGATATCTACGTCCCTGCCGAGAACCTCGTCGGTGGAGTGGAAGGTCTGGGCCTCTCGCAGGCCCAGGAGGTTTTCGGATACACGAGGCTCATGGTGGCCGCCTTCGGCCTGGGGGCGGGTCAGGAAGCCCTCGAAAGGGCGGTAAGGTATTCCCAGACTAGGGTCCAGGCCGGCGGCCCCCTGTCCGAAAAACAGGGGTACACCCACAAGCTCCTGGTCCCCCATGCGGTCAACCTGGCAGCCGCAAGGGCCTACATCGAGCACGTCGCCCATCGGCTAGACAAGGGGGACGAGGACCTTCAGACCGAGGGTGCCATTGCAAAATACTTCTCCACGAATTCCGGGAACGCCGCCGCCGAGGATGCCATTCAGGCTCTCGGCGGTTACGGGTACGTCAGGGAGTACGTCGTTGAGAAGATCAAGCGCGATGTCAAGATCACCCAGATCTACGAGGGGACCAACGAGATCATGGAGATGACCATAGCACGCAACCGCTGGCAGGACCATCTGAAGTCAAGATCCACTTACTTTCACGATATGTCGAGGAAGATGGCCCGTCTTCACGAGAGGGTCTCAAATGTCGGTGCCGATCACATTTCACTGACATTGAACGCCTTGAACGTCGTCTACGAGAGGTGCAGGCAGCAGAAGCTCACGAGGAACCAGCATGTCATGTTCAAGCTGGGTGAGCTGACCGCCGAGGCCGAGGTCTCCATGGTGATGTGCGAGACGGCGGCATCGGAAGAACTTAGCGACGCTTTCCATTATGACAGGGAGACGATTAAGGCAATGTCCAGGATAAGGGCGAGAAGGTCCGCGCACAAGGTAATACTCGAGGGGATAGAGCTCGTGATGGGATCAGGATCCGGGGATTCCACCTCGATGGTGGAGGAGACAGGGCTCCTGAAGATCATAGCTGCCCAGAGAGGTCTGGTCCAGGACATGGACCTTGTGGCGATCAAGCTCGCGGAGGTCTTCCGGGCGAAATAGGGGGTGCGATGATGAAGCTCGTGGTGTGTGTGAAACAGGTTCCGGATACGACCGAGGTCAGGATCGACCCCAAGACCAACACCCTTGTCAGGGAGGGCGTTGAATCGATCCTCAATCCCTACGACCAGTTCGCCCTGGAAGAGGCGCTTCGCCTGAAGGAGGCGAACGAGAACGTCCATGTGACAGTTCTTTCGATGGGGCCCCCCCAGGCAAGGAGGGTCCTTCTGAAATCCCTCGCTCTCGGGGCTGACGGGGCGGTGCTCCTTTCCGACAGGGCCTTTGCGGGATCCGATACCTGGGCGACCTCGGTCGCCCTCTCCCACGCGGTCAAGGAGATCGGTGACGTGGATATCGTGTTCTGCGGCCTGCAGGCCATAGACGGCGACACGGCCCAGGTCGGACCCGAGATGGCCCAGCTGCTCGACATCCCCCAGATCACCTATGCGGAAAAGGTGACCCTGACCTATGACGGCAGGGTGCAGGCCGAGCAGCAGACAGAGGACGGATCGAGGATCCTCGAATCGAGGACCCCCGTCCTGGTGACCTGCCTGCCTCCCCCTTCATTCGTTCCGAAGGTTGCGCCTCTTCCCGGGTTGATGAAGGCAAGGGAGAAGCCTTACGAGGTCTGGGACCACAAGAGGGTGAAGGCAGGCGAGGATGATATCGGGCTCACGGGGTCCCCCACCCAGGTCAGGAGGACATATTCACCTCCTGCCAGAGGGGAGGTCCAGATGCTCAAGGGCGATGTCAAGGAGATGACCAGGCAGCTTGCCGCGGTACTTGTAGACAGGAAGGTCGTGGGAGGTGGCAGGTGATGGGCATCGAGATCATCAAGAAGAAATGCATCGGGTGCCAGGCATGCGTGAGGGGATGTCCCTTCAATGCGATCACGATGGTCGAGGGGAAGGCCTCCATCGGCCCCGAATGCACCCTTTGCGGAGCCTGCGTCAAGTTCTGCAGGTTCGAAGCCATCGAGTTCGAGAGGCCCAAAGGGAGGGAGGTTGACGCCTCCCGTTACGAGGGAGTATGGATATATTGCGAGGTGAGGAGCGGCAGATTGTCGCCCTCGGCCCTGGAGCTTGCGACCAAGGCCAGGGAACTTGCCGACGAGCTTGGTCAAAAGGTGGGTGCGATCCTCATCGGGGACGGCGTGGAGAAGTTCATTGGGCAGCTCGGGGACCACGGAGTTGACGTGGTCTATATCGCCCAGGACAGGACCCTCAGGCAGTATCTGACCGAGACCTTCGCACCCATCGTTTCGGGTCTGGTCCTTAAACATACACCGGGCATCGTCCTTTTCCCTGCGACGCATATAGGAAGGGACCTCGCCCCCAGGGTGGCGGCGACCCTTGCCGTCGGATTGACCGCCGACTGCACCGGTCTCTCCATTTCCGACGGGAACCTGGTCCAGTCCAGACCGGCCTTTGGCGGGAACATAATGGCGGACATAGTCGCCCCCGACGTGAGGCCCCAGATGGCGACGGTAAGATCCAATGTCTTCAAGGCCGTGGGGGGAAAAAAGAAAACCCCCACAGTCGAGAAGGTCCCCGTTTACATACGACCCGACGAACTGGCCGTCAGGATACTCGAGGTCGTCAGCACGTCGAAGGAGGGCTCCAGGGGGATAGAGGAGGCCGACATAGTTGTCGCTGGCGGGGGAGGAATGAGATCGGCCGAGAACTTCAGGGTGCTCGAGGAGCTTGCAAGGACCCTTAACGGGGCTGTGGGCGCATCCAGGGTGGCCGTTGATTCGGGATGGAGGCCCAGGTCGGACCAGATCGGCCAGACCGGCAAGACCATCTCGCCGAAGCTCTACATCGCCTGCGGGATCTCCGGAAAGATCCAGCATCAGGTCGGCATCAAGGGGTCGGAAGTGATAGTCGCAATCAACAAGGACCCGAGCGCCCCGATATTCAAGGTGGCAGATATCGGTCTGGTGGGAGATCTCTTCCAGGTAGTTCCCGCTTTGAACGAGGAGTTCCGAAGGATCCTGTCCCTCGAATGAGCTCCTCGGGAGTCACTTCAGCCTCGACATCGGGCGGCGGTTCGATGCGGCCTCTGTATGTCATCATGAAGTAGATGGAAGCAGCGACCCCGACGATCACGATCCCCGCTATGATCCCGAGGATCAATGCCCTGCTGTCCTTTTTCTCCCGGACCGTGCCGTTGGGAGGGGGGGGCTCGGACGCATTCCGGACCCGAAGCGTGACCGAATTGCTCTTTCGGGATTCTCCGATGCGGTTCACGGCAGAGACACGGTAGGTATAGTTGATGTCGAACTCGATCTCGGTGTCGTTTTGGTAGGTCGTGGTCCCATCGACCCTCGTTATGTTCTCGAACCTCCCGTTGTCGAGGTGGGTTCGGTAAACGACGTATTCGAGGACCGGTGCCCCCTCCTGTTCCCTGGGCGGTTTCCATTCGATCCTTATAAAGAGCTGTCCCGTGAAGGTCCGGTGGATGGTCGGTGCTTGAGGGACGGTGTAGGTGATGGGAGTGAATGCAGTGACCACCGTGCTCTTTTCGGAGAGTCCCAGCTCGTTCTCCGCCCTGATATGGTAGCGGTAATGAGCCCCGTCCTCGAGACCGTGATCGATGTAGGAGAGGTCATCGGGGTCCTTTGCGGCGACGGTTTCGGCGGGGGCATCCTCCACCTGCCTGATGACGAGGTATCTTGTTACCGGATAGCCCCCGTTGTTCCCGGGAGCGCTCCAGGTGATCTCCGCCTTTCCGTCCCCGAACTGGATCCTGACATTGGACGGGGGGTCGGGGGGCCTCCCGGGTCTGAATGTGATCTCGGCGGAGTCCGACTCGCCATGGATGTTGAAGGCGAAGAGCCTGATAGTATATTCCTTCCCGTTCGAGAATCCCAGGATATCCCATGAGGTGCTGTTCCCCGGTCTCGCCGCGGAGGGCTCGGTCCACTCGCCCTCGAAGAGGACCCGGACCCTGTATCCATCGATGTCGGAGTATCTTCGAGGGACAGGCGCGGTCCAGTTCAGAAAGACCTTGCCGTCACCGGGTACGAAGAACAGGTTCGTGGGGGGGTTGGGGGGCGAGTATGTTATCGTCCATCTCTCCCCGGACAGGTCCGATTCCCCGATGGAGTTCACCGCGGATATCCTGTAGGAGAAATTCCGGTCCGGTTCGATACTGATATCCCAGTAGAGCAGATCGGTGCCGGAGGCATCTAAGACCTCGAACAGCTGGAAAGGCCCTTCGTCAACTGATCTGTATAGATGGTATTCGGTCAGAGGGAGGCCCCCGTCGCTCTCCGGTGGGTCCCAGGTGACCTCGATCAGTTCGCTCGATAGGCTTACAACGGAAAGGTTCCGCGGGGGGAGCGGCCCGGTGGAATCTCTTGTGATATGACCAAGGTCCGTTGAAGAGACCGCTTCGGTGGATATGAGAACGCTTGTAAAGAATATCGATATCAACAGAAATCCTGCGACCTTGTAACGAGTCTTTACCATTCCCATACCCGTCAGTTCATCGATGGGGAGGTTATAAACAATTTATTGTACGACCATCGGAAATCGATTTATCGCAAGATGCCTGTTCGCTGTCCATGAACATCAAGGGGGGCATTCTCGAGCTGATAGGGAACACACCGATGGTCTATCTCGACAGGTTCGGAGAGGGGCTCCCCGCTCGCATCGCGGCGAAGCTCGAGCTCTTCAACCCGTATTCGGTAAAGGACCGGCCGGTCCTGGCTATGATCGAAGGGGCGGAAAGGGAGGGAAGGATCACCCCTGACACTACCATCATAGAGGCGACCTCCGGGAACACGGGTCTTGCCCTCGCCTTCATCTGCGCGATGAAAGGGTACAAGCTGAAGATCTGCATGTCCGAGATACAGTCCGAGGAGAGGAAACAGATCCTAAGGCTCTTCGGGGCCGACCTCGAGCTGACCCCGGCAGAGCTAGGGACCACGGGATCCAAGATGAGGGCCCTCGAGCTTCTCGAGGAGATCCCGGATCCCTTTTACATCGAACAGCACGGCAATCCCGACAACATCAGGGCCCACATCGAAACGACTGCGGAGGAACTTTGGAGGGATACCGACGGGAAGATCGATATCTTCGTTCCCGCCCTCGGGACCACAGGGACCGCCATGGGGGTCGCAGAGGTCATCAAGAAAAGGAAGCCCTCTTTCAAGGTCATCGGGACGGAGCCCCATATCGCCCCCATGATATCGAAAGGCATCTTCCGACCCCACAGGCAGGCGGGAACGAGCCCGGGTTTCATACCCAAGCTCCTCGACCGATCGAAGATCGACGAGATCATCACCGTCACCGAGGAGCAGGCCTTCGAGACCTGCCGGGAGCTCGTCCGGAAGGAGGGATTGATGGTGGGAATAACCTCGGGAATGAACGCATTCGCCGCAAGGGAGCTAGCAAAGCTCCCGGAGAACGAGGGCAAGCTGATAGTTCCTTTATTTGCCGATACAGGCCAGAGATACCTCAGCGTCCAGGGTCTTTACGACGTTTCCTGAAAATGCCTTCTCCTTGACATCAGGATGCCCATTACCAGAAGGACGACGAACAGGACCACTATCCCGAGGACCAGTAGAATCGTAAGAACGATCGATGCACCGCGGGAGTCCGTCCTCGGCCTGGACACGAAGTCCCTGGGGTTCGAGGAATCATCCTTCTCCCCCCATACACCGTCATCTCCGAGGAACTCCTCGAGATTGGTGAAGCCGTCACCGTCCGGGTCCTTGTCGCTGTCGAAGGTGAACGGGTCCAGATCCCATTTGTACTCCCACCAGTCGGGTACACCGTCGCCGTCGGAGTCCAGGGAATCCGTGATGATATTGATGGAGAACGCCGCCTCCCCGATATTGCCGGCGGCATCCCGGGCCTGGACCGTGATGTCGACCATGCCCGTTCTCAGGTCCGTTGTATCGATGGACAGCAGGACCTCTGCGACGTCGAGCTCGTCCGTGATATCCACCATCCCCGTCCCTGATGTAATCAGGAATACACCCGTGATGTCGTTTTCATCCTCGATCGTCACCCTTACATCCAGCTCCTCGCCCTTCGTCATGAACAATGGGGAACCGTCGAATCCCACTATGGGGGCTGCCCCGTCCACGACTATCACGAGCTCTTCCTCGGTCGTCCATCCAACGCTGTCGTATCCGCGGAAGGTTATGGTGTTCTCTCCGTCGAAGAGGTCGAAGCTCGGTCTTAGTTCAATTGAAAAGGCCCCCGAAACGGTGCTGAGCCTTGCTTCGTGTCCGCTCCTTCCGTTCACGAGCACCTCGAGCCTGCCGATGGTATGTTTGTCGGTGAGCTTTCCCGTGACTTCGAGATCGGTCGTCGGGGGGACGACTATAGGTCCGGGGGCATCCATCGTGATCACCGGTCTCTCACCGTCAAGTACCACAAGGAATCCCTCCGAAGCGGTGTTGCCGCCCCCGTCTCCCGCAGTCAACTCAAGTTCCTGGTATCCCTCGCCAACGGTAGAGGGAGAATAGGTCATGGTGTAGGTGAAATACCCCTGTTCGTCCAGTCTCCCGATATCGATATCCTGCGGTTTGCTCCCGCTGATGGAGATAGAAAGTGAAGTGACGGCTGCGTTGTCCCTGACCCTCCCCTCTATCATGATCGGGTCCCCGTGCTTGAGGAGGTCCCTCGGCTCCGGTGAAAAGATCTCGATCTCCGGAGGCTCCGATTCCAGGACCTCGAAGGGGAAGCTTTCCTCCGCCTTGTTATCGTAGATGTCCTCGGCGATTATCCAGAGCTCGTGTACACCCGGCTCCAGCCCGGCCGTGGAGACCTCCAGGGAGAACCAGGACTCGTTCATGAACTCCAATGGCCTTCCGTTCCTCGGGGAATCCAACGAATAATATGCGGAATCCACGACAGCGTTATCGGAGACGGAACCGGTCAATTTAACGGGATTTCCCTGTTTCACGGACCTTTGGTCCAGAC
>JBLIRI010000064.1:0-12950 GCA_049472235.1 Thermoplasmatota archaeon
GATATAGCAGATCTCTCCGTGGGGATCGTCCCATTTCACGGATAATAAGTATTCCTTGCTGTTCTGGATTGTCAGGCCTTGAAATTGGAACATCTTCTCCCAGAGGACGTTGTCATCGCTGAGGTCCGAGAGTCCGTACGGGTCCTCGAAATAATGGAATGGCGACCATACGATCCAGCGATAGCCGTCAGAGAACAGCAGACCTTCCCCGTTCCCGTCCAAGGACAGGATATGTATGTTCCCGGTGTCTATCCTGCCGCCGAAATAACTTCCGCCGATGTCCCTCATGATCGTCCTGTAAGAGGCCTTCGGCTCGCCTGTGGCAGGGTTCATTGCACAGATGAACTCGGGACCGATCAGGCACAGGTAAGGAGTACCTATGTCGTCATGGACAGTCAGTATTTCGGAGGGATACAGTATGTCCGATCCCCCCCTGGACCAGATAACTTCTCCCGTAATTGGATCGATCCTTTCCACAACCGTCCCCCATACATCGGAATAACAGAGAATGAGGTCTCCGAAACCGTCCTCATCGTGATCTTCGTTGAAGATGACCACGCTCATCCGATCATTATACCGTCCTATCGTTCCGGTACTTCTCGAGAGCTCCCATGAAGTGCTCCCGTCGGTCCTGTTGATACAGATCACCCGTGAATCATGACCAAGGGAAGCCTCCCGATTGTAAAGGACGATCCGGTCCGTTCCTTCGACCTCGATGAATGAAAATTCATGTGTGTAATCCCCGGGGGTCATGAACGGGCAAGGCCTGCTCCAGTCGATGGTCCGGCTCCTTGGGATCTCCAGATCGCCTCTCACCCTGAACAAAGAGATACTTGCCTGGATGTAGGTCGATACGGCACCTTCCGGGAACATCGACCACAAACCATCGTCGATGAAGTAGAGATCCTCCCCTCCCACGAGCCGGGATCTTGTATTGGAATAAGCCGAAGAACCCATGCTCTTCACGGCCGAGAGATCGATCGGGATATGGGGTGAAGTGAGGAGACCAAGTCTGACCAAGCTGCTACCCTCAAGCATCGAAGAGATCTCCAGTGGGAAGACGAGGCTGTCGGTCTTGAAAGTGTAGACCAGGGGTTCGATGGTCTTCTCCTTCTTGTATATCGGGTAGTGGTCGATGGAGAAGTAGTTGGACCCCCTTGACGTGTAGTTCTTTACTATCTGTTCCAGTCCAGCCGGGTAGCCTTCCAATGAGATGCCGATGTTCTTGATGATGGCGAGGAGCTCCTCCTCGAAACCGTTCATGTCGTTGACCCTTACCACGGTGACATCGTGCTCCCCGATGGTATCATTGAACATGATGTCGACCTTGGTTGGGGACGCATTTCTTCCATATCCATCACTATCTGCCAAATGTTGGCCCCATCCGCTATATCGATCGCTGAACCCACCCAGTTTCTCGCGATATCTTTCGAATATCCTGACATCTCCAAGCTGGACCTCCGGCATCGAGGGGAAGGGGACCACATGGAAGCCTTCCGTGTCTTCCTCCGCATATATATTGACCGAAAGACACATCCATTCGGTCTCGCCGTCCCAGCCGATTATCGCATTCTGGCTTGATTCGAAGATCTCCTGGATCGATACCGGTATGAAACCGCCGTCCCCCTGAACGAGAGGCAGGAACGATGTTGCCATGAGCAATGTAATGATTATAAGGATAACAGTCCTGCCAGAACTGTCCTTTAAGGGTGGAACCATGTTACTCCTCTCCCATTGAACGAAAAAACCAGGGGTTTCATCTATGATATTTTTTTTGGAACGAAAATGTCTAACATTTAAACTCAATCCTCGAGGAGGACCGTCCCGGTCGCCGGATAACCTGACGGGGTCCGGAAAAGGTCGTATGTCTCGTGGGCTGAAGTAGTAACATGGAGGATTATCTCCAGAGTGGAATCAGGAGGAAGAGGGACGCCTGACGCTGTCAGGTTCACCTCGAGTTCAAGGAGGCATTCCTTTCCAAGTATGTGACTTCCAGGGGTTCCTTCAGGGTCCCAGGTGTTGTTCGGGTCGAACAACTCCCGGACAACATAACTTTCTGGATCCATCTGATCAAAGGACCCGTAGGTCAGATCGCATTCAGCAGCGGACCCGCCGTTCGGGGTCGCAAGTATATGCACGACGACATCTCTCATATCGACTCCCCGGTCACCATATAGGTCAACATCCAGGAATACCATGGAGATGTTCCCACCTTCATCGACCATACCCTCCGCTCTAACTATCTGAGGATGGTCTGGAATAATTATTTCATCAGTGTTATCGTCATCGTTATCTAACGATCCCAGACAGCCGGTGGTCACTATCAGGGAGACCCCTAGGATCAAGACGGCTAGGATCTTCGGGTCAAATTGGAATGCGACCTTTCTCCCCATGATGAAAGGATGTTGGCCTTCGTATTAATCCATTGCCTGCCCCTGCGCCGCCCTGGAACGTACATAGCCCTAGCTATCAGCAGTTCTCTCAAGGTGTCGATCTCAGAGTATTGATTCCACCGCGTCTCTTATCCTGTCCGCTATTTCCACCTTCCTCTCGGAAGCATCCACCACGAACCATTTGGTCTTCAGCGATTCAGGCAGGTGCCTGCCCCTGGAAAGCTCGATGAAGGTCTTCTTGACGCCTTCCTGGAAATCATCGTCCTCCTCGAAGTACTCCATCTCGTCCCCCCTCTCCTTCATTCTCCTCTGGGCCAGCTGGGCTGAGATGTCCAGAAGGATGGCAATGTCGGGCCTGTCGGAATACTTGTTGATCTCTCCGACCCATTCCAGGTCCACCCTCTGCCCCTGGTAGGCAATGGAGGAATAGACGTACCTGTCGGATATGACCGCCTTGCCCGCGTCGAGCGCGGGACGGACCTCCTTCTCCAGATGCTCTATCCTGTCCGCTGCGAAGAGCAGGGCCAGGGATTCGTCGTCCAGAAAAGGTTCCTGAAGGTGCTCCCTTATGAGCTTTCCGAGGGGACCCTTCGTTGGCTCGGCCGTGAGGACCACGTCCTTTCCAAGTCCCTTCAGATGTTCGAAAAGCAATCTCGCCTGGGTGCCCTTCCCGCACCCATCAATACCTTCGATGACGATAAAAGGTGCCATCGATGTTCGATTGATGAAATGGTATAAAAGGATGCCCCTCCGGGGCATCCGATATGATAACAATTTGGCCTCATGCCAGCTTTTTCAGGGTCAGGGCGAGGAGGTCCCAGAAATCCTTGACCGACGGAACCCTCACCCTCTCGTCCGGAGAATGCGGGTTCTCTATCTGGGGCCCCAGGGAGGCCATGTCCATGCCCGGGAACTTCTCACCGATGATGCCCGTTTCCAATCCGGCATGTATCGCTTTTATCTCCGGCACTTTCTCCCAGAGCTCAATGGCGGACTCCTTCAGGACCGCCAGGACCTTCGAGTCCAGGTTTGGGAGCCATCCGGGATAGGCCTTGCCCCTCTGTGCCTCTCCTCCGGCCAGTACCACTATGGCCTCGATCTTGTCGCGGAGGGCTTCCAGCTGCGATGCAGATGAGGAGCGGGAGGCAAGCTGGATGTAGACATCGTCCTCTGTCCGGATCTTGGACATGGATGTAGATGTCTCAACGAGATCCTCTATGTCCGGGCTCATCCTGTAAACGCCGTGGGGGAGCGATACGATGAGATGAAGGGTCCTTCTGGAATCCTCCTCGGTCATCGCTCTCTGCGGTATTTCGATGTCCTTGATCTCGATGGACATCCCCGGTTCGAGGCTCTTGTACTCGAATTTGACCTCCTCGAAGGCTTTCATGACGATGTCCTTGATGGGGGCCGGGTCGCCTCTCGTAACGATCACAGCTTCGGCTTCCCTCGGTATCGCATTGTGCTTGTCCCCGCCCGTGAAGGCCCCTATGGTGAAATCGTGCTCCCTTGCGGCCTTCCACAGCATCCTGGCAAGGAGTTTTATTGCGTTCGCCCTGCCGAGATGTATATCAACTCCGGAGTGGCCCCCCTTCATGCCGAAGAAATTGACATTGAAAGCCTTTCCCTTGGGCTCCTCCCAGAGAACGGGCATGTTTATCTCCGATTCCCCCCCACCGGCGCAACCCACGTAAAGCGCTCTCTCCTCCTCCGTGTCGAGGTTGATCATCAATCTGCCCTCCAGCATATCATCGCCCAATGCGAAAGCACCCGTCAGTCCGGTCTCCTCATCGACGGTGAAAAGGGCTTCTATCGGGCCATGGACCATGTCCTTGTCCTCGAGGACAGCGAGTGCGGCACATACGCCTATCCCGTTGTCAGCTCCAAGGGTCGTCCCCGTGGCGTAGAGGTAGTCCTTGTCCATTCTCAGCTTTATGGGGTCCTTTGAGAAATCGAAGGTCACGTCCTTGTTCTTCTCGCAGACCATGTCAACGTGTCCCTGAAGCACCACTGTTGGTGCGTTCTCATGGCCCGGAGATGCGGGTTTCCTGACCACCAGATTGTTCGCCCCGTCCTTTTTATGATCCAGACCGAGAGATGAGGCAGTGGATATGATGTATTCGATCACCTTTCCCTCGTTCTTCGAGCAGCGGGGGATCTTCCTAAGCTCGTTGAAATGCTTCCAGAGAAGCTTTGGTTCCAGTCCTTCCAAGATAGGGTCCATGGGATTCACCTTATTCAAAATAGGTTGCGGCGGGAGTACCAAGTAACCCTATTTTAACCGTTTTGCTGAAATGCTAATGATGAAAAGAACTGAACGGAACTAGAAAAAAAAAGATGGGGGGTCCGGAGACCCCCCCCTGCAGACCATCTATGCATCCTTTGCTTCAACGTCGACCTGGTCCTCACCGAACCGCGTTTCCACAACGTTTCGGATCAGTTTGGTCACATCGACCCCGGTGAGGGATTGAACGAGAGCGGGCATCTGTGCTGCGATGTCCACGGTCTTGTTCACGAACCCGTTTGGTCCCTGGTCCCCCATTACAATTACCTTGTCGACGCCCTCGAGCGAGGAAGCCGCGGCCTGAACGATCGCCGGCAGCTGGTCCACCACGAGCTGGGTGATGGCCGCATCGCCGTACTTGCGCCAGGCGAGAGCCTTCTTCTCCATGGCCTCGGCCTCGGCAAGTCCCTTGGCCTTTATCGCCGCTGCCTCCGCTTCTCCCTTGAGCCTTATGATATCGGCTTCCGCAGTTCCCTCCTTGCGGATCTTCTCCGCCTGACCCTGGGCAAGCATCTCGAGCTTTTCACGCTCCCCGTCCGCGGTCAGCTTCAGTTCTGCCTGCGTGGCCTCTGCGAGAAGGATGGTCCTGATCTTGTCCGCTTCGGCTATGCGCTCGATCTTTCCCTTCTCTCCGTCCGCCTCCGCGATCTTGGCGTCGGCGGCCTTTCTTGCGGGAACGACCGCCAGAGCTTCCTGCTCCTTCTCCTTCCTCTCGATCTCCTTATCCTGAAGTTCGATCTGCTTCTTCTTCTCCTCGATATCTATCTGGACCTGCTCCTTGATGAGTTCCTGACGCCTCTTCTTGTCCTGCAGGTCGAATGATATGGACCGGTTCGCACGTGCGATCTCGACCTCGGCCTCGGCGTTCTGCTTTGTGATATCCCTCTCCTTGTGGAAAAGGGCCACCTGGGCCTCGGCCTCGGAGTTCGCCCTCTCGGCCTCCCTTGCGGATTCGGCCTCCTTGATGGTCGCCTCCTTGTTGGCTATGGCCTCTCCGATCCTGGCGTCCCTTATGACCTCGGCGGTCCTCTTACGGCCCAGAGCGTTGAGATAGCCGTACTCGTCCTCTATCTCCTTGATGACGAAGGAGCGTATCTCGATGCCCATGTTCCGCAGGTCCTTCGCTGCCTGGGACTGGACCTGGGCAGCCACCGCGTCCCTGTCGGAGTTGATGGACTCGATGGTCATGGTGGCACATATGCCCCTGACATGGCCCTCGAGCGTCTTCTGGGCTATCTCGTTGATCTGCTCGTCCTTCTTGTGGAGCAGCTGCTCGGCAGCGGTGTAAAGAGACGCCTCGTCGGATGCGATCTTGACCTGAGTGACCGCCTTGATGTTGATCTTGGCACCGGATGTCTTCACATCGGTCACTATATCGCGAACGAGGATCTCCAGCGTTCTCACGTCAAGGGGAAGGAATTCGTATCCCTGCACGACAGGAAGAATGAACTTGCCTCCTCCGGATACGACCGTGTACCCCCTTGCGCCTTTCTTAGCCCTCATACCATAGACTATCATCGCATTGTCCGGAGGCACCTTCTTGTACCTGCCCATATAGATCAATGCGATGATCAAGATGAGGGCCAATAACCCTCCCACGACCAGACCGATCAACCAAATGCTACCGCTATCCATTTTGTCACCTCTCTACACCTCTGGGGCCCTTATGTCCCTTCTTCTTCTCCCTCATTTTCCATTCGGATAATGAAATGACCTTGACAGAATCACCGGACACTCCGGTGATGACGACCTGAGAATTGTTCGGAAGCGGTTTATGGGAAACCGCCGGGACCAGCGTCCGGCCGCGCTGTTCGGTGAAGAGGACGATCTGTCCCTCCTGGCCGGGAGAGATGGGGACTGACACGGAGGCCCTTCTGCCGATGAGATCGTTGAACCGAACCGTCGAGTCGGACTGGAAATGCTTGAAGAAATAATTGATGATGAGAAAGAGGATGGACGCAATCGTTATGGCTGCGATGCCTGCGATGAATGGGGTGGCGATCGCATTGACCTCGTAATAGGTCAGCAATGCTCCGATCCCGCCGAAACCCGTGAAAAAACCCAGGAGGATCGGAAGTGAGAAGAAACCAGGCCCGCCATCAACTCCCAGGTCAAATCCGGTGTCGACATCCACGTCCACGTCGCCAAAATCGAAATCGAAGTCCAATCCGCCAAAGATCAGCATTATGATGAGAATGACAAGGCTGGCAAGACCTATGGCCGCATAGAGATAAAACACCCAAGTGATCATCTTCTACCACCTCTTTGTTTGTAGTCCAGCCACTCCCGGCACCTGTTCATGTTTATCGTGTAGGTCTCTTCTGATGGATCGAGGTCCAGAGCCTTCTGGAAGTAGTTCATGGCCCTTTCGTACTCCCCGCTCTCCATCAGTGCAAGGGCGTATTCGTTGAAGGCGAAGGCCCTTTTCTGGTCCTTGGGGTTCACCGGCTTTGGAACGGAATATGACACGGACCGCTGGACAGTGGTGCTCGGGGGGGCATAGACGGGTTCGGATATCACTTCCACCTTCGGCCTCGACCTTGGCTGGGGCTGAGGGGTCGGCCTCGCGCTCGGTTGAGGTCTCGGTCTCGGATCGTAGACCTGCTGGTAGGTCTTCCTTTGGATAGGGGGCTCCCTGGGAACCGGTTTCTTCTGGCTGTAATAGCTCAACTGGGGCTTTATCCGGTCCTGGGAATAAAGGTACTCACGGCTCTGGGATTTTCTCTGGCCTCCCCACCTCCGGTCGAATGCCACATCACTGCCCCATGTCTGCTCCCAATCCCGGCTCCTCTGGACCCTCATGGAATCCGGTGGTGCCGCCGGCCCGACATCGGGCCAGTCCTTCTTATCCTTGACATCCTCGATATTGCTGACACCGATGTTCCTGAAACCCACTACCGAACCTGTCCTGAAGATCACTCCCTGAAGCCTTGCATCGATCAATCGGTTCGGATCGAAATCGAGCTCCCGGTCCTGATCGAAGTTGCGGCTCCTTCTCTGAAGGATCCTCGGCTTTCGAAATCTGACCTGACACTTCGACGTGTCATACAGCCTCTGGGTGGTTTGGCTTTCCGCATTCCTCTTCCCATTAACCAAGGGCACCTCACTCCTCGGAGACCCCTAATCCCCCATTATCAATAACCTGAATTAGCATATAAATAACTATGGGCCAGTCATTATAACCGTTGGGCAATCCCCGGGATATGCCATCGGTGGTCACGAGGGTGTCATTCCTCCCTTTCTTTCCTCTTTCCGGTTATGAAGAAACCCGACCTGGGAGATAGATAATACAGCTTCATGGTATACGGTTTCAACTTCTTCGAGAAGGAGGTCTCGAGGTCGTTCTTCGTGTAAAGCCCGTGATTATCCACCAGCAGAAGGATGGACTTGTCCCACATCCTCAGGTTGGAGAGCTCTCTCAGGACGTCCCTTTCTATGTTCTTCAGACCGTCCGTCTTGGAGAACCTGCCGGTCTGGTTGTTCTTTCTTTTGGCATACTGGACGTCCTGATTGTGTATGACGGATATGCCGGCTCCGGACGAGAACCTCCAGGATGAGACCGATGCCGGTCTTTTCTTTCCGAACCTCGCGGTGACGGCGAACTGCATCGTATGGAGATCGATGAAGCATATGTCCGCCTTCGCCTTCTCGTCCTTCTCGAACCCGATGCCGAGATGCATGGGAGAGGTCGAGATCGTTCCGGTCCTGGCCTTCTTCTGCCTCCACCTCCCGTCCTTTCCCATGGTGAACCTGCCGGTCTCGACATCCGAAAGTTCCGCCAGGTCCTTCAGTTTGCTGAAAAGATCGGACACGATGTCCCATTTCGTCAGGAACCGAAATGGAGCCTCCTGGTATTCCACCTTGAGCTCGTGAAAGGCACTGTCGAAGGTTTCCACAAATGGGGATGACCATGATTTGTGCATATTGAAATGATAACCAAATCTTTATTTAATTCTTTTTATTATTAATATTTTTGAATATTTTGTTTCGGATAGCAGCCCAACATTTGATGATACTGGCATAAGGATTGTTTGAAAAAAATCAATAGTTTTGATGATATTTTCCCGGAACCCCGTATAGCATGCCCATAACGTATATATCCCAAAAGCATCATGGCGGCCCCGGTGATGACCAATGGTGCTGGATAATCTCGCTACATCCTTGAGGGGGACGCTCAAGAAGATAGCGAACGCTTCCAATATCGACAAGGACATCATCAAGGACGTTGTCCGCGACATCCAGCGAGCTCTCCTGCAGGCCGATGTCAACGTCAAGCTCGTTCTCCAGATAACCAAGGAGGTCGAGAGGAGGTCCCTCGAGGAGAAGCCCCCGGCAGGAATGAGCTCCCGGGAGCACGTCATCAGGATCATCTACGACGAGCTCGTCAAGATCCTCGGGGAAGGGCGCGAGGTCCAGCTCAAGAAACACGTGATCATGATGGTCGGCCTCTATGGCCAGGGGAAGACCACCACCACCGCGAAGCTTGCGAAGTTCTTCCAGAAGCGCGGTATGAAGGTAGGACTTATCGCGGCGGATGTGCACCGGCCCGCCGCCTACGACCAGTTGAAACAGCTTGCCGAAAAGATCAACGTCCCGATATACGGGAACCCAAAGGCAAGCAATGGAGTCGCCGTTGTCAAGAACGGGATGAAGCTCTTTGCAGATTCGGATATCGTCATCATCGATACGGCCGGACGCCATTCCCTCGAGGACGACCTTATCGAGGAAATGAAAAGGATCAACAAGGCGTGCAGTGCCGACGAGAGGTTCCTCGTCCTTGATGCGTCCGTCGGACAGCAGGCGGGACCCCAGGCCCAGGCATTCCACGACGCGGTCGATGTGACCGGCGTGATCATAACGAAGCTTGACGGAACAGCAAAGGGCGGCGGCGCTCTTTCGGCCGTTTCCATTACAAAAGCGCCTGTTACCTACATCGGGGTTGGCGAGCATATCGACGACCTCGAGAAGTTCGAGCCCCCCAGGTTCATATCGAGGCTCCTGGGAATGGGGGACCTTCAGACGCTCCTCGAGAAGGCCCAGGAATCCATGGGGGAGGGAGACGCGGAGGCCGTCGCCCGGAAGATGATGAGCGGGAAGTTCACACTCATCGACATGAGGGAGCAGATGGAGATGCTAACCAGAATGGGGCCGCTGGATAAATTGATGAACCTGCTGCCGCAGGGTTTCGGTGGCATGCCCAAGGGAGCGATGGAGCAGCAGGACCCCAAGGAGACGCAGAAGCGCCTCAAGAAGTTCAAGGTCATCATGGATTCCATGACAAACTTCGAACTGGAGAACCCCAGGGACATAAAATCCTCCCGTATCAGGAGGATCGCCCGGGGGGCGGGTGTCGACCAGAAAGAGGTCCGCTCACTGTTGAAATATTACAACATGTCCCAGAAAGCGGTCAAGGGCCTCACCTCCAACAGAAGGATGAGAAAGAAGCTCATGAAGCAGCTCCAGATGCCGGACATGCCCGACATGGAATTCTGAGATCCATGTTCCAACGAACATTTTATCTATCATCGGGTCGGTAATCCTGCCGGGGGGTTTTAGGGGTCCGATAAAGAGGTGCGTCCATTTCCCGTATCAGTGGATCTCGAATTCGTGGTTATTCGTAACTGGGTGATAGATCATGCTGGGCTTGACGACCGGAGGACTTGTTGTTCTTATCATCACCCTTTTACTTGGTTTCTATATGGCATGGACCATTGGTGCCAATGATGTCGCCAATTCGATGGGTACGGTCTTCGGTTCGGGAAAGTTATCACTGAAAAAGATCATCCTTATCGCGGCATTGTTCGAGTTCCTCGGGGCTTTCCTTGTTGGAGCTCACGTTACAAACACCCTGAAGGGGGGCATAGTTGACCCCATGTATTTCCAGAACGAAGATTTCTTCTCCGGGGACACCGGCATCTACATTTTCGTGGCAGGGATGATGGCTGTCCTCCTAGCCGCGTCGCTCTGGGTCACCCTGGCAACGTACAAATCCCTCCCGATCTCAACAAGCCAATCCATAGTTGGAGCCGTTGCCGGATTCGGAGTGATCGCAGTGATCCTCGGTGATATCCCCCTCAAAGCCCTCAGCGGTGAGACCCTGATCCAGATCTCCATCGGATGGGTCCTCTCTCCGATCCTAGGCGGGGTGATGTCATTCCTCATCTTCCTTCTGATCAGGAAAGCGATATTCAATGCGGAGTTCCCCGAGGAAAGAGCTCAAAAGCTCATCGCGTTCTTCATAGGTCTGGTATTCTTCATAATCATCCTGGCTGGCATCTCCGGAGGTCTCAAGAACCTCAGGGATGTTCTCGAGGGCTTCATGCCGTTGACCCTCGTAAATGCGATATTCGCCGAATCGTGGTTAAGGATACTTGTCGTAGGCATCATGTCCGCGGTCCTGGGTGTTCTTGGCGGAATATACGTAAAAAGGTCAAGGAAGCTAAAAGCCCTAAAGAGTGTCGATAGGGTTGAGACAATGTTCGGAGGCCTCCTCATACTGACCGCATGCTACGTGGCTTTCGCCCATGGAGCGAACGACGTTGCCAATGCGGTTGGACCCGTCGCCGCCATTTCCCAGGTAATTATGAGCAATGAGATATCGAGCAACGTAGCTGTACCTGTATGGGTGCTTGCCCTTGGAGGGGTCGGCATCGTATTCGGTGTATCTACATGGGGATATCGTGTAATGAACACCATTGGAAAGAAGATCACAAAGATCACACCAACCAGGGGTTTCGCCGCGTCTTTCGGGGCAGCAAGCTCCGTTCTGGTCTGCTCGATGTTCGGCATACCGGTTTCAACGTCGCAGATCATCGTCGGCGCCGTCATTGGTGTTGGTCTTGCCGGCGGAATAACCGCGATCGATCTTCGGGTCATCAGGAATATCATTATATCCTGGGTCTTCACCATACCTATAGCCGCTGTAACAACTGCAGTCCTCTTCCTCATCTTCAGGGCCATTGCCCTGAACCTTTGACGCGGGGGCGGGTGATAAAATGGAAAGGGATACGATCCTTGACAACATTCGGGTACCGATCGTGGATACGATCTACAAGAGCCCCTTCGAGGGCCTTGTTGAACATTCCAAGAAGATCGACGAATGCGTGGTAAGTATTAAGAAATGCATATATGCCTACATCAAGTGCGACTTCGAGAAGGCAGACCAGTACTCGGAAGCTGTCAGAAGGATCGAGCACGAAGCAGACCTTATAAAGGCAAATACAAGGGCGCATATCCCAAAATCGATCTTCTTCTCGGTATCGAAACAGGACTTCCATCATCTCCTTCATGATTCGGATTCGATACTGGACTATGCCGAGGATGTGGCTGTCCTTCTTACAATGAAAAGGACCTGCGTGCCAAAAGAGGTCGCCGAGGGAATGAAGGAGCTGATCGATAAGATCATAGAATGCGTGGGAGCCTACCAGAAGATCATGTCACATATGGAAGACCTGGTCAAGGTAAGCTTTGGTGGAAAGGAGAGGGACCTTGCAAAGGGTCTGATCAAGGACATACATCGTTTCGAACATGAGGCAGACATTATCGAATTCGACATCTCGAAGGTCCTTTTCAACATGAGCCCGGAGGTCCTGGATCCTGTATCGATAATTCATCTTCTGAAGGTTATAGACCGGATGGGAGGGATCGCCAACAAGACAGAGAATGCCGGTGACACGATCAGGGCCATGCTTGCAAAATGACATCGGTCCGTCCAGTCGTCTATATAATCTATATACTGGTCTATATAATATGAAGAAACAGGTAATAGACCAAATCGGGTTAAGCAGCCTGTGAGCGGGCGAAGGAAAAGGGATATCCCGGGCCGGGTGAAACGGAAGGATGAAGGGAACGACCTTTCCGACAATAATGGAAATCCTAGAAAAAATGGGAAATTTCTCGACCAAATAGGCCAGAACCAGTGGTTCAATCTCCTGCTCTTCTTCGTGGCAATATACTTCTTCATCATAGGGATCAAATTGATGGGGAGCGGATTGAAGGGCACCGGGAGCGATTTCTCCAAAAGCCTGATCCAGGAGACAAGCCCATTCGTGGGTCTTGCTATAGGAATCTTCGCAACGGCCGTTGTCCAGAGTTCATCAGCGACAACCTCGATGGTCGTGGCCTGGATAGCAGCTTCCGACCATCCGGAGGAGATCTTCCCCTATGCGATACCAATAATCATAGGGGCCAACATCGGGACCTCCGTCACCAATGTACTTGTTTCATTGGGGCATATCAGGCACCCCCCATCGTTCAGAAAGGCGTTCTCGGGG
>JBLIRI010000065.1:0-12904 GCA_049472235.1 Thermoplasmatota archaeon
GTTCCAGATCAATGATCTGATGTCCGCTCTGAGGAATCTGAGCCTGGTATAATCGATAATTTTATAAACATAGTGTTACCGTCGGGTGCTGTCGGGAGAAGGTGGACGACCGACGGTGGCCCTGGATGGCCGCTGGGGAAAGTCCTCCCTCCTCAAGGCAGCGGGGCCCGGCGCAAGCCGGGAGCGCCAGAGCGCTGGCGATGGAGCAGAAACGACACCGCCGCATCATATGGAATGAAGGGCCAGGCCCGGACGTCGATGCGGACCGGATGAAACGGCCAACCTCCCGCGGAGCAAGCCCAAATGTCCGAAGTGACCCGCCTTGGGATCGGAAGGTAGGGTGCGAAGGTAGATGTCGTCAACCCTGCATTTTAACGCTGCAGGGCGAACAGAAGGAGGCTTACGACCTTCACCCGACATTTTCTTTTATCCTCATTTACAATGAGGGCTGGGAAACAGTTTAATTAGAGGTCCCTACTTCGGACAGAGATATATAGACCCCTCGTATCCAGGCAAGGACCCGGAGGTGGAACGTCAATGGCCGAAAATAACAGTTCGAAGGTATCCCAGCAGATGGAGCAGGGCATTGCCCAGATGGACCATCTGAAAGCCCAGATCGAATCCCTCTCTCTTCAGAGGGAATCACTTGCCTCGGTGGTCCACGACCATGAAAGGTCCATAAAGGTGCTGGAAGAGATGAAGGCTGCTTCAACCGAGGAGTTCCTTTTGCCCCTTGGGGGCCAGGTCTACGTCAAGGCCCGAATAGCCGACAGGGAGAATTGCGTTGTGGACCAGGGGGTCGGTGTCCTGATGGACCGAACCGTGACCCAGGCCATCGAGCAGGTCAAGGAAAGAAAGGAAAGGATCCAGGGGGCAGTGGCGAACATCGATCGAACTGTGCAGGAGCTCATGGCGCGATATCAGGATATCACGTCAAAGACACAGGAGCTCTACGACCAGCAGATGAGGTCCGGACCCGGGCCCGAAAAGACGTTCTAGGAGTTGCACAAATGTTCAAGAGCCTCAGGGAAAAATTGAACATATTCAAGAAGAAGGCCAAGGAAGAGATCGTCGGCGATGAGCCGCCAAGGGAGGAGAAGAAGGAAGTACTGCCCAAGCCCCAGAGCAAGTTCGCTCGAAAGGCCATCGAAAAGGAGCGGTCCAAGAAGGCTGAACAGAACTTTGGCCCCTCCGTGGGGTCGGAAAGCGATAGCGGAATAACCCTCCAGGGCTCCATGGACCGTTCGGGAATGAAAGGGGACGCCCTTCTGAAGACCGGAAGACCCATCCTGGATGAGAAAGGCGGTTTCTTTGCCAAGAAGATCTCCGAAAAGAGACTGGACGAGGTCCTTTTCGATCTGGAGCTTGCCCTGATGGAATCCGATGTGGCCCAGCCCGTCGTCGAGAGGATAAAGGAATATCTCAAGGAAGAGCTCATCGGATCGAAACTTGACAGGAAGACGGATATCGAGAACACCATCGAGAACGCCCTCAGGCATTCAATAAGCAGGGTCCTCGTGACCCAGACCTTCGATTTCGATGAGTTCGTCAGGAGCTCGGAGAAACCCGTGGTGATCATGTTCGTGGGCGTCAACGGGACCGGTAAGACGACAGCGATCGGAAGGATCGCATACAGGCTCAAGAAGAAGAACATCTCCTGCGTCATGGCAGCGGGGGACACATTCAGGGCCGGCGCCATAGAGCAGCTGACCAAGCACGCAGACAACCTCGGACTCAAGATAATCAAGCACAAAGCTGGAGCAGACCCTGCCGCCGTGGCCTTCGACGCCATAGAGCATGCAAAGGCCAGAAAGAAGGATGTCGTTCTTCTCGATACGGCCGGAAGGATGCAGACCAACATCAACCTCATGGACGAGATGAAGAAGATCAACAGGGTGGCAAAACCCCATCTCAAGGTATTCGTCGGGGACGCCCTTGCAGGGAACGATGCCGTCATCCAGGCCCAGAAGTTCGACGAAGCGGTCGGGGTCGACGGCGTCATACTGACCAAGATCGATGCGGACGCGAAGGGAGGGGCTGCCCTTTCCATTGCCTATACCATAGGAAAACCGATCCTTTTCATTGGAACGGGTCAGGATTACAAGGACCTGATGGTCTTCGACCCCAAATGGATGACGGACAGATTGTTCGAGGAGTAGCGGATGTCAACGATCGCCGATGCACTGGGTGACGCTATAAAGTCCCTGGGACTCCCGTGGTGGGGCAACTGGATATCCGTGGTGCTCGTTGCGATGCTTCCCATAATCGAGCTCAGGGGGGCGCTTCCGATCGCTATCGGCCTGGACCTGAACTGGGGTGTCGCCATCATCCTCTCCATCATAGGTAACATGATACCTGTCCCAATCCTGATGCTTTTTTTTGGAAGGGTCGAGAAGTTCCTGCGGAGGTGGAAGGTCTTCCGGGTCTTCTTCGACAAGCTGTTCGAATCGACCAGGCGGAAGGGCGAGCGAAAGGTCCAGGTGTGGGGAGAGATAGGCCTTATTCTCTTCGTTGCGGTCCCGTTCCCGGTGACCGGAGCCTGGACCGGCACGCTGGTCGCCTATCTTTTGAAGCTCAACAAAAAGAAGGCCTTCCTATCGATATTCGTGGGGGTCGCCATAGCAGGTTTCATAATGACCCTCGTTTCGTATGTCCACTGGCTCTGGGGGGTTCTGATCATACTATTCCTTGCACTATTGCTAGTGGTCATATGGAAATTGGAGGAGAAGCTCCTTTATAGGAATACTTCCGGTTGATCATCACACACAAGTGTGATGTCCGTCCAAAGGTGTCAATTGTTGCATGCGGGTCGGCCTCATCATTAAATACCGAACCCCGTCTCGCTTCATCGTTCCCTCGACCGTTCGGAGGGGATCGGAAAACAGACAGAACGGAGGTATGAAAATGAGTTTGAAGGCGATAGGGGACGAAGAGCTCCTGGATTATGTCGTGGAAAAGGATTTTGAGGATACGGTCTCGAGGATAATTCTCTCTGCCGTGGGTCAGTTCCCTGAAGGGGTGGGAAAGGTAAAACTCTCCAAGCTTCTCAGGGCCAAGGATCCCGGTTTCGTTATCAGCACCCGGCCGGAGATGAGGGACACCTTCGGAAGGTTGAGGATACTGGATGGTGACCAGGTCATGGATTTCATAGAATCCCTGGTCAGGCTCTCCCTCCTCGACCTGGAGGACCCGGAGTTCCCGAGGCTGGTCCTCACGAATAAAGGGGAGAGGGCTCTCCAGGGCAGCAAGCAGATACCCGCCCAGATACCATGGCCCCTGCCTTCGAAGGACGTACCGGTTCCCATAGACGAGGAGGCATATGACCGGTTGAGGAATGTCCGGAACAGGATAGCCAGGGAAGAAGGATTTCCACCGTTCTGCGTCGCGTCCAACCTCAGCCTCGTGGAGATCGTGAACAGGGGTGTTTCCACCAAGGAAGAGCTTCTCGAGGTCCCCGGTTTCGGCCAGGGAAGGGTCGAGAAGTACGCCGCGCAGTTGCTCGGATCCCTGTCCGCAGCGTGACATATTTTGCACATGTGTAAAATAGCTTTAATATCGCGCATCGGGATGTTAATAGGTGATTCCATCCACCCCGTGACAGTGGGAACACTCTCATCACCTAATGTTGCCCTGTCACGAAAGAGCACGGCGCCGCCGTGCTCTTGTCTTTTATTGACCTTCGCCGATGAGCGGTATCCCGGACCTATCAAACACCGAGTGACAGTCTGATCAGGTCCCTGATACCGGGGCCCATGCCAAGGACCAGTACGGTGAGTTTGACAAGAGCCAGCAAATGGGGATTATCCTTTGCCTCCTTTTCCATCGATATATCCATGATATACAGTGCAGGCAGCAGGAACGCGAGCTTCAGAGGGTACATCACCATGCCGGGGTACGGAAAACCCGTGGAACCGACCAGGTTCATGAGTCCGGAAGGGACCACATGTTTCTCGGTATAGTTGTAGAGATCGATGCCGATGAAGGTCGCGGATGCGTCTGTCATGTGTCCGGTAACGATCATCGCATTCACCGGAGAGATGATGCGGCGCAGCTTCTCATTTCTTTTTCCCGCGAACCTCGCACCGGCGATGACAATTAGGGTCGATGCGATCACAAGACCGATGATCCCGACCCCGCCAAGCAGGTGCATCGAGGGTTCATCGCCCCCATGCCCGATCACGTAAGAATCGTACCAGTCCCCTTTCATCAACCATACAGCGTACATGACCCCGGTGAAGAGCATTCCCTGGAGCCAGAACAATCCGACGGTCATCTCCCATCGTCTTGATCTCAGCACCCTATGAAGGACAGCGACCCCGAGGGTGATCAGAAGGAACGGATAGATCGGCACTTTTCCGCTCAGCCATGAAGGGAACGCAGATATCAGCAGGGAGACCACGAGACCGGGGAGGAACAGGAAGATCCCTGCTGCTGTCGTTCCTCCGGAGCCCTTTCTCTCGAAAAGATATCCAAGGAGAAGTGTGCCCAGGGTGGCAAGCCCGAGAAAAATGTAAATTATGGGGGAGATGAAGATGTACTGCAGAGGCTCGGTGAACAGCTCCATGTCCTCGAGGACCCTTGTCGCCGGACCGATCACTATCACCGGGGACATCGCGAGAAAGAAGCCCGTCCCCACCCTGATATCGAGCCTGACGAAGAGCCTGTGGATGAAATAGGCAGAAACGGCGAGAATGATACCGTACGTCAACGTGTCGAACCAGTTGTAGGCTGGAGTGATGTCTCCCGCATCGCCCCCCGCGTCGGCAACGATGGGCCCCCAGTAATACTTCCAGACGAACCCGTCCCAGAAGGTCTCCGGGAATAGCAGGCAGCCTATGACGACAACAAGCAAGGCGGTTAAAAGGATGCCCACAACCACAAGTTCCAGCCGGGTCCTTCGATCCACGAACCTCTATCGATTACTATCATAAATGACCATCGGATTTTGGATGATTTTTCGTAATTTGGGAACCTGGGCGATATGTATATTTATAAGATACACGATAATTCCGAAACGAGAGGTTTCGCTTTCGGGTAGGTGGATCGAAATGTTCCAAAATACAATAAAGGGCTTGGACAAGATCTTCAGGACGAACAATTTTGAAAGGATGATCATCATGGTGTCCGGGTATACCGGAACCCTGAAATCCACCTTTTCCTACAGCCTGATGTCCAAGTACCTGGACAACCATCCGGACCAGATCGGTCTTTACGCCACCATAGAGGAATCGAAGGATTCCCTTCTGAAGAACCTGAAATCCATCGGGATCCAGCCCAACGACAGGATATTCATCGCAGATTACAACAGGACGAGGGAGATGTATCGGGAAGAATCGGAGAACACCGATTTCCTCGAACTCACCGAGAAACTGATCATGTCCACCAAGGAAGAGAGAGGCGACGCCTTCAAGCTCTTCGCACTCGATTCACTGAACGCTCTCTACACCTTGACGAAGATGGACAACGACTACCTCATAAGAAAGAGGGTCTACTACTTCTACAAGCTCCTCAGGGACGCGGGTCTGACATCAATGATCCTAAAGGAGCTCCCCAGGGAGAACAATTATGTCGTCAAGGAGGACGAGAACTTCCTGGCGGACGGCGTCATCGAGCTCGGGATAAGAAGGACCCTCGAGGGTAAGAAAAGGTACGTCGAGGTGGTCAAGATGAGGCAGAACCAGCACTCGATGAAGCAGTACATCATCGATATCGACAAGGACGGTCTTGCCATCATCGGCCCCTCGGTGGACGATATGGGATTGTGAAGCCTCGACCAAACTGGTCCGGCAGCATCGACCCTTTCATCAATTAATTTCCAAAATAAAAAAGGCCCGGTTTCCCGGGCCGTTCTCTTGGTTCATGAAGGATCGGACCTAATCCTCTTCCTCGTCCATGCCGCCGCTCATCTCGGCCAGGAGATCCTGGAGTGATTTGTTCTTGTCCTCCTTGACCATTGTATCCTCGACGATCTCATCTTCCATCTCGGCTGCGACGGTCTCGGCGGCAACGATGTTCATCCACTCGTCCTCGGATCCATCCTCGGCGAGCCTGACCTCCTCCTCTTCGAACTCGTCCAGTTCC
The DNA here is from genome assembly GCA_049472235.1 of Thermoplasmatota archaeon. GTDB lineage: Archaea > Thermoplasmatota > Penumbrarchaeia > Penumbrarchaeales > Penumbrarchaeaceae > JAFGLL01. The sequence continues at coordinate 6,082 of JBLIRI010000065.1, forward strand.
TCGAGGTCCGGGGTGCCCTCTCCCTTCACCGGCAACTTTCCGCTCCTGGTCGAGGTCGTTGTCCCGAGACCTTTTGGCTGCGGAGCCATTGCGAGAGTTGTAGAAAGAGGCTTCTCATCACTCATCATCTCCTGCTCCAGCCTGTCAAGGTGTGCTTCGGAGGCCTTGTGTCCGGTCTTCTTCTTCTTGATCACGAGGAAATACACGGCCGCGATTATCATCATGAGGACGATCACACCGACGATCCCGAAACCGACGATAACGCCAACATTGGTGTCGGGACCATCATCGTCGTCATCCCCGGCCTGTGCTGGAAGGACCTCAACGCTTATTGTTACCGTTTTATTGATGCCCCACTGGTTCACGAAATAGAACTCCAGCTCGTAGGTATAGACCGGAGACGAGGACATGATGTTAAGAAGCCCCGTCACGTCCTTTGTCTGGTCGGGTATGACCTTGTACTTGTTCTGCTGGGGGTCCAGCTCCTGCCAGTTAATGGTCCCAACCCCCTTCAGATCGGAATTCGGCAGGATCCATGCATCCGACTTGGCATGGTTCGTTATCTGGAAGCTGATCGGTATTCCAGCCTGCCCCTGCCTGTATTTGTGGACCCTTGACGTGTCGGTCTCCACCGTGAACTGGAAGCTTGAATCATCGGTGATGGTGAAATCCCAGATGCCGCTCTCGCAGCTTCCGGTCCACTGCCCCCTGGCCACCGGGATCACGGTCCAGTAGTACTTACCGAAGGTCAGGAAGTTCGGTTTGTAGCTCAGGTCGAGGGAATCGATCTTCACCGTCTCGTCCCAGAGCTCCACCTGGGCCTTGACGTTGGAGATGTATATGTGGTAGACCACGTCCTCCGGAGCAAAGAAATCCACGGTCCATTCGAGGGTCACGTCCTCCGCGTCATCGAACTGTGATTTGTCCGCAGGGGAAGTAAGGTTCACTGAGGGGAACCTGAGCGAAGTATCCACATCGATATTGTAGACAGGTGACAGATAGGTCGTTCCGGCTCCGTCCTTGGCCCTGACCTGCAGATAGTTCTCGTCCGAGTCGGAGAGCTTGGGGATCCCGTTCCTGCCGATGGTGATGTTGAACTGGAAGACATCCTTCTGGAACGATGTCCACAGTTCCGGCATGTACTTCCACGCATCCTGTCCGATCCAGTTCTCGTCCCCCTGCCCGTCATAGGAATATCTGTACTGGATCGTCTGGGAGACGATGTGGGACCCTCCGAGGTCGGTCATCCTGATCTCGACATCGATGGTGTCGTACGGTATCGTCTGGTTGAGCTTCGGGCGAAGTACCTCGAACTGGATGCCGTCCATGTCAATAAGCAGCTTGCCTCCGGTGGCCGGTCCTATGTTACCGACCTCGTCCTCCGTCCAGATATATACCCACTTTTCACCAGCCTCCTCGAAGTTCAGTTCGAGCTGCGTGGAGTTGGCGGGAGTACCGTCCCTTGTCCCGCCATTGTCCTCGAAGGCCCAGTAATACTGCAGGATGCCGGACATGTCCTCCGTCGGCGCCTGCCAGGTAAGGAAGCTGTGCAGGTCATTATCGAAAACGATCACCGTGGCCTCCGGGTCCTCGTCGTGGAACCTCAGATTTCCGGGCGCCCCGGGAGCGATGCCGTCCATGCTCAGGTTCCATGCAAGCTCCTCATCCCCAGTGGCCTCATTTACCCCCGAGATGTTCAGGGTGTAGGGAACATCTATTTTTGAGATATTCAACGATGTGTATGTGAAATTGATCGGCTGACCAGGGGTAATGTCGATCGATCCGACGTTTTCGCCCTCCACCCAGAAATCAAGGGAGAACGTATCGACGGGCGGGAAGAACTGGTTCGTATCGGCATAGGTTATTATCGGTCCCGAGACCTGGATGTCCTCGTCGGTCTGGACCCAGTCCTTTTCCTTGAGCGTCCCCTGGATGAAGCCGTAGAGGTCCACATTGCCCCTGAACTTCAGGTTTGCCCTCACCCTGAGGAAATCCCGAACTATCAGTTCGTCGGGGGATACATCTATACCGAAGGCCTCGACCTTGATGGTCCTGTCAACCGCGTTGGGCCTGTTCGTCCAGTTCCAGTGGAACAGCACCTTGAACTCGATGTCAATGAAGAGTCCCTTCCACGAAACGCTCGGGGTTCCGACGACCTCCGCCAGGTCAAGCGGGTCCCATTCGGTCCATCCGTTCCCTCCGCTCTCCGCGATTGTGTGATTGTAGGTCAGGCGGAAAGCTCCCTGCCTGTGGGGGAGCTCCATCTCGATCCTGCTGAGGTCCGGGGCGCCGTTGACCATCTTCACCGATGTAGTGAAGGTGTATGGCCTGTACATCGCATAGGCGATGTCGGAGCCTCCGTCGGGGTCCTTGAATTTCGCCGTCTGGATGGCCAGCCTTGGCGGGAGCCCCATCTTCCAGATCCCGCTCTGACCCCCACCCCCGAACACCCATAGGTCCCTTGAGACCGGATCGAAATGGCTCGCATGACCGGTAAGGGTTCCAGGATTTGGAACCGGATACCAGTCGGAGTACCACTTGTCCTCGAGGATCCTGTACCTCACGAAATCATCGTTGGCGCCTCCGGTCATGAAAAGCTCCTTGGTGAGCGGGTCGTATTCGAGCTTGGGATAGGTCCTTGACGATGTTGTCTGCGAAAGTTCCTTCCACAGACCGTACCTGACGTCATACCTCCAGAGGTCCCTTTTCTCGGTGGGGGTCGTTGCGGGCCCCTTGGTCCCTCCCATCACATAGATGTAATTGTTCTCAGGATCGTGGACCAGCCCGGATCCGTATCTGTCCCCGGGTGTGCTCCCAGCAAGGGAAAGGGGCTGGAAGATCTTAAGAAGAGGATCGAACCTGTAGAAATCATTGTAGATCTCTGTCTGAGAGGAAGTTTCCGAGGGGTGTAGATATCCGCCGTACATGTATATCCTGCCATCGGTCGGATTGAATATCATCGGGTTCCCCTGCCTCGGTCCCGGGCCTGCCTCCGACATGAGCTCGGTCCAGACATAGGTGTTCAAATTGAGCTTCCACACGTCCCCTATCTCGTAGTAACGTGTATTAGGCCCCTGTCCGGTGGTCCAGCCCCCGCCGTACATGTAAACTGTCATGTTCCTGGCATCGAAACAGAGACCGGCATTTGACCTGGATCGAGGGTTCTCCGCCCCTGGATTGTAATATGGCCCCATCCACAGTTTCTGTGCGATATCGAAATAGTAGATGTAGTTAGTGGAATTCCAGTAACCTGTGTTCGGTCCGATGTAATATATCCTCTGTCTTGCGGAGTCGAAGGCGAATATCCCGTTGGTGACACTGTTAGCGCTGTAGGTCAGAGGGAAGGATGTCCAGTCCATCGTCGGAAGGTCGAGATAGTTGAGGTCCCTGTACCTGCTGCTGCCACCTCCTCCGCCCCCGTAGTATCTGCCCGCGAAGACAACGAACCTGTCAACGTCCGCTGAATAATGGTTCGTGTAGTACAGTCTTCCAGAGGGAGCATCCGAAAATGACCTGTTGGACCAGGTCCCAAGAGCGGTATCGTAGGTCCAGAGCTCCTCGCTTTCGGTGTTCCCCGAGATCAGGCCGCCCCATATATTGACGGTCCCGTCCGATGGACGGTAGAACATTCTCGATCCGAACAAACGATACATATCTGGATGGGTGGGGATGAACTGCCACTGGTTGGATATGATATCATACACCCAGAACTCGGTCAGGTATCCCATGTCCTCGTTGTATCCCCCGTACATGTAGATCTTTCGGTTGACCGAGTCGATGCACATGTCGTGCTCGTACCGTTTGAGAAGGCCGGTAGCGGATCCGTCCTGCAGGAGGTTGATCGTCGGCGTCGGCGAGGTAAGGTCTATCCTGTAAAAACCGGAAAGGTTCTCGTTCCCCTGGCTCTGGTCTCCCAGCCCCATGTGAATGTAAAGTGAAGGCGGGTTGCTGACTGTATCCACCACCATGGGGGCCCTCGCTCTTCTTGGATAGGTCGACTCGAGGAGGCCGGATGACAGCCTGCTCCACTGTTCGGTGTTCAGGTCGAACTCCCACAGGTCGTCCATCATGGAGTTGCTCTGCATTCCGCCGTATACATACAGCTTCATGTTGACGCTGTCGTAGGCGTCTCCGAAATATCCTCTCCCGCCCGGGCTGAAGGACCTTTCCAGTGAATTCCAGGTTTCCGATGCAAGGTCGAAATAGAACAGGTCATCGTAGCCGTTGAGGCTGTCCTGCCAACCCGGATATCCTCCTCCGTAGACATAGATTCGATTTGCTGGAGAGAAATATACGACCGCTCCGTTCTCGCCCCCGCTCGGGTAGTGGAACCTCTGCCATGTGTTCCAGGGCTCGCTTCTCGTCGGAGCGCCGGGAGGCGGTGCGAGGCCCAGGTCGGAGACCTCGTCATCGGTCAGGATCCGGCTGTCGCCATAGTCTTCATCTATCTCGTCCGTGCCGTCCGCCGAGGGAACAAGGGCCTGCAGATTGAATGCAAGCAGCAGGGAAAGCAGAATAATTATCGGCACCTTTAATCGGTTTGGCGTTTGCTTTCTCATGGGTACCACTCCTCTAGGACCACCATGAACATATACGCAAGGCAAAGGTCGTAAGGGTCGGATGCGATAATATACTTTTTGCAAGGGTCTGGACAATGCCATTGCAGGGGCAACAGGAGCTATTTTCCCATTTCTTCCTTTAAAAAGTCGAAAATACGCCTCCCAAGGTCACTGGATAAGGAGCATCTTGCCGCGATCCCATCCGGACCTGCTTCAACCATCGATGCAAGCGAATCGAAGGATGTCAGGAGCTTCCTCGCCCTGTTCTTTCCCACGCCGTCTATCCTTGTGAGGATGCCGAGCTCCTCTTCACGGGTCTTCCTCTGGTAAGCGACAGCGAACCTGTGGGCCTCGTCGCGCACTATCTGAAGGAGCCTCGATCCGGGGTCGCTCCGCTTCAGGGTGATCGGAAGGGTCCTTCCCGGCCTGAAAAGTTCCTCTTCCCTTTTGGCTATGGCAACAATATCCGGGGGCGAGGGAATGCCCAGTTCCTCGAGAGCCTCCAGCGCGGCGTTCAGCTGGCCCTTGCCTCCGTCGATCAGGATCAGGTCGGGCATCTCTCCATCCTGATCGGCTATCCTCCTGTACCTCCTGCTGACAGCCTCCTTCATCGAGGCGTAGTCATCATTGGCGGCCGACCTTATCCTGAACCTCCGGTAGCCGCTCTTCCTTGGTCTGCCCCGATCGAACTGCACCATGGAGGCAACGGTCCCGGTTCCGCCGAGATGGGAGACGTCGAATCCCTCGATGATCAGCGGAAGCCGGGACAGTGAAAGACTCCTCTGGAGAGATGAAAGGACGTCCCCGCTCTGAACCTCCCTTCGCTTTTCGGCCTTGAAGAGCTCGAGGTTCCTTCGGGCCATCTCCAGAAGGGACCTTCTCTCCTCCCCCCGCGGTCTGACGATCCGGACCCTGCTTCCACGTTTTTCACCCAGGAAACTCTGAAGCTCTTCCCTTCGGTCCTCACCGAGGTCCATTCGGCCAAGAACGATGCTGGGCGGGATGTAGCCGGATATCGCGTAGAAGGAATTGATGAAATCCTCCGTGGGGCCCATCAGCGAATCCTCCCCCTCCAGCGAGAACGAGACGGCATCGATGACCCTGCCGTCCCGGACCTTCACCACCGTGGCAGCGCATCCATCCTCGTCGATGTGGACGGCATCGAGGTCCCCCCCTTTTATGAGGACCACTTTTTGACTGTTGCGGGCCTTTTTGAGCCCGTTCAGGATATCCCTGACCATGGCGGCCCTCTCGTACTCCTCGGCCCCCGAAGCCTTCCACATGTCCCCCTCGAGCCTTGATATGACCTCATCGCTCTTCCCGGTAAGGAACGATCTCAGCCCTCCGATCACAATGGCGTAATCCTCTTTCGACACCTTTCCTGTACAAGGAGCTAGACAGCGGCCCAGGTGGTGCTCGAGACACGGACGGGAAGGTTTGCTTAGGTCCCTTCTGCACGACCGTGCGGGAAATAGCTTCCTCAGCCACCTTATGGACCGCCTGACGGCCCTGGGGTCCGAATGTGGGCCGAAGAACTCGCCTCTGCCCCTTTGCAGTCCCCTGACGTGATGCACAGCCGGAAAATCATCCCGGGTGATGAGGATATAGGGATAGGACTTGTCATCCTTCAGGCGTACATTATACCTAGGCTTGTAGCGTTTTATCAGGGTATCTTCCAGAATGAGCGCCTCGAGCTCCGTTGCAGTGGCGATCCATTCTATGGTCTCCGAATCCCGGACGAGCCTGACCTCTTTTTCGTTCCTCCTGTCCTGGAGGTGAGATCTGACCCTTGACCTGATGTTTATGGCCTTCCCGACGTAGAGCACCTTTCCCTGCTTCGCCTTGAAGATATAAACGCCGCATTCATCCGGAAGGGTCGAGGGGTCGGTCCTCATCAGGGATAACTATGGATACGCTCTATATATTGGCTGTTGTGAAGACCCGGCTCATTCATCGTCGAGTTCCAGCTCGAACTCGTCCCCGACTTCCTCCAGCTCCTCGGGCCGGTCCTTCCTGCGGTATTTTTTCGGATCGAAGACGTCCTCCTCGTCGTCCCCGATCTCATGGACCTCTTCATCATCCTCCCCGCCCCATTCTTCATCTTCTTCTTCCTCTTCATCCTCGTCCTCGTCTTCTTCGTCCATCTTATTGGCGTTAATTGATTTTTGTATCATATATCCGCCAAAGAGACCCAGGATGTGCATTATCAGCGCGTAGATGGTCCACAAAAATACGTCACCCAGGGTGGTGGGCACCGGCACATC
>JBLIRI010000066.1:0-12733 GCA_049472235.1 Thermoplasmatota archaeon
TGGTCGGCCGCGTGGGTGAACTCCGGCGTCGCGATGGTCCCGGTGTGGGGATCCCAACACTCGATCTGCATTCGTCCGCGGAGCCGTATATGAGTCGCGACCGCCGTCTCCGAGGAGTTGCCGAAGAAGAACACCTCGCGGCCGTCCAGCAGGTGGTCGCCATCGTGATCGGGATTCGTGGGATCGGTCCCCCATATCTGCTCCTGCCCGTTGGTGAGGTTGTCGTTATCCTCGTCCAGGTCCGGATCAAGTTCCCCTCCAACTCTCCCCACAAGCGTCCCGCCACCGTCGCCTCCGTAGGGACCGTAAACGTACGGGTCCCTGCCCGCCGCTCTCACTCCGGACCCGCCGAGAGGCTCGAGAGTGTGCTCGGTCACCTCGAAGGGGATCCATCCGTAGCCTTCGATATATATCTCGCTCCAGGCATGCAGATGACCCTTGTAGACCACCCTGGAGTCCCCCACGATGGTCCCGAGGGCGTACCCAATAACGAGCCTCGCCGGCACCCCCGACATCCTCATCATGATGGTGAATCCCGACGCGTAGTCCAGTGCGTTCCCCTTCCTGGTGAGCATGAAGAACCTGTAGGTCGGGTCCTCCGGAGATGAGAAGTAGTTCGATTCAAGCGAGTACTGGCAGCGCTCGAAGATCCTTTCGACCATATGCTCCGCCAGCATGAAAGGTCTCTGCGAAGGGCTTTCCCTAGCCCATGACCGGGCGAGGTCCCAAATGTCCTGGGGGACGGAGGGCGGGACCTGAAAATACCGGCTCGAAACCGAAGCGGTCATGTTCGCAAGGGAAAGCTCCTCCGGGCCGTAAGGGGGTTCCCTGAGGGTCACGATATACCTGAGAGCGGGGACGGGGACGGACGGGTCGGTGAAGCGCATGTCAACGATCCTGTTCCTTGCTGGATATGTGGGGAAGATGTGCTCGAGATCGATCTCGAGCGTGTTGGAGGTATGGGGCAGGTCGCCCACCCAGTATCCCGTCAGGTCGAACTCTATGAAGGTGGCGTTGCCTTCCGGCTCCTGGACCCCTGCAGGCTCGGTGTCGCGCTCCCATTCCCTGCCGTTGTTGAACGAGAAGGTTGCCACCCTGAAATATCTGGGCTCGTTCACACTCACCTGCATCAGCGGTAGAAATGGATACCTGTGATCGGTCAGGTCCTTTGTGGAGAAGGTACCGAAATGACCAGGTCCCGAATCGCTTCTGGTCGGGTCCGACCTCTTTATGAACTCCTGGACATTGGTAAGCCCGTCACCGTCGGGGTCCTCGTTCGGACCCGTGAGATCATACCACCGCTCCCACTGGTCGTCCATACCGTCCGAATCCTCGTCCACGGAGAACCCGTTGTGGTCATCCTCGGGGTCCGGAATGGTGTCGCCGTCGGTGTCCGGATCGAGGGGATCGAGGCCGCCCGCAAGTTCCTCGCCGTCAAGGATGCCGTCGCCGTCGGAGTCAGGGTCCAGTATGTTCATCTTCCCGTCGCCGTCAATATCGCCTAGAGGGCCCAGGGAAGCCATGGTGGTCTCGAAGGACCCCGGGTCCTGATGGAACCTCAGGAGCCAGTTCGGTGCGGAGGAGGTGTTCAATGCCCTGTTCGAGAACAGTTCGGCTTCGTCCCCGTCGTCCAGGCCGTCGCCGTCGGTGTCGGGGTCGTACGGGTCGGTGGGATAAAGCTCCCCCGATGACAGCTTCCCGTCCAGGTTGACATCCTCGTAGATATCCTTCAGACCGTCGCCGTCGGTATCTATCCCGGGGACCGCGTCGCTGTCCAGCTCGCCGGGGTCAAGGACATAATTGTGGGGGTCTCCAAGAAGGTCGATCATGTTCGAGGCGGCGATCACAATTACCAAGAGGGCTGCGGTTGCACGAAATACTGTCGAGAACCTCATCGTCCTGCCCCGAAGATCATTTTTCCAACGGTCCCTTTCCTTGTCTGCTCCCGTATAGGTTATGTTGGCGGTTGTTTATGAATTGACCGCCAGACAATGTATAAGTAAATTATTGTCCAATGTTGTTCCTCAACGCCAATAGAATGTTTCATAATGGATACTGCCTTTTCCCCCGTATCGGTGGTTGTTCATGATCGACAGGGAGACCGTTCAGGATATCGTGAGGGGATACGATCCCTCCAGGGTGAAGATCGGAGTCGTGGCCTCGCATTCGGCACTGGACACGTGCGACGGTGCAGTGGAGGAGGGTTTCAGGACGGTCGCTTTCTGCCAGAAGGGGAGGGAAAGGACCTATGCCCATTACTTCAAGGCCCAGAGGGGTCCGGACGGCGGACTTCTCCGGGGCATCGTCGACGAGCCGGTCGTCCTCGAGAAGTTCAGGGAAGTGATGGAGGAGAGATGGCAGGATTGGCTCAGGAGCAACAACGTGGTATGGGTGCCCAACAGGTCGTTCACCTCCTACGTCCATATCGACCGGGTCGAGAACGATTTCGCGGTCCCCATGGTCGGGTCCCGGAACATGCTGAGGTCCGAGGAGAGGGAGGAGCAGCAGAGCTATTACTGGCTTCTCGAGAAGGCCGGCCTGCCCTTCCCCGAAAGGATAGACGACCCCCACAAGATCGACGAGCTGGCCATAGTCAAGCTGCATCACAAGCAGAAGAAGCTGGAAAGGGGCTTCTTCACCTGCAGCTCGTACGGGGAGTTCCAGCAGAAATCCGAGAAGCTGATATCGCAGGGGGTCATAGACAGGGAGACCCTTGCAACGGCCAGGATAGAGCGCTACATAATCGGTCCCGTCTTCAACTTCGATTTCTTCTATTCCCCGCTGGAGGAGGAGATGTCTTCCGTGGAGCTGCTGGGTGTCGATTGGAGGTTCGAGACGTCGCTAGACGGCCATGTCCGGCTGCCGGCCCCGCAGCAGATGAACCTCAACGAGGAGCAGATACTGCCAGAATACACGGTATGCGGGCACAACAGCGCAACGCTGAGGGAATCGCTCCTTGAAAAGGTCTTCAAGATGGCGGAGAGGTTCGTTGAGGCCTCGAAGGAACATTACGCACCGGGAATAATCGGCCCGTTCTGCCTCCAGACATGCGTTGACAAGGACCTGAACTTCTATATCTACGATGTGGCCCCGAGGATAGGGGGCGGGACCAACGTTCATATGTGGGTCGGTCATCCGTACGGCAACGCCCTCTGGAGGAAGCCGGTCTCGACCGGGAGGAGGCTTGCGATGGAGGTCAGAAGGGCCGTCCGGGAAGAGAGACTGGACGAGATCGTCACATAGAACATGATGACAGTATCTTTTGATATTAATTCTCAAAAAGTTGATATACTCACCCCAACCATATACGAAATGCCGTAGTGGGGTTTCAAGCATGGTACTTGAAGGTTTGAAGAAATTCTTCGGTCTCAACAAATTCGAGGAGGCTCCCAGCCATACGATGGAGATAATCAACGAGGAGATCGACGAGTTCGAGAGGGAGATCCAGGAATATATCCATTATACCCAGGAGAAGAAGGAACCGGCCCCGACCGTGGCCCAGCCGGAGGTCCTCGCTCAGGGCGGGGGGCGGACCGGATCAAGCCTCATCACTCCGGAAGAGGAGAAGAGGATAGAAGGAGCCTAGGATGGGGGCCCGGACCTCATACGTTCTCAAGGGCCAGTATTGTATCTCTGGCTCGTTCCAGGAGCCTGTCGTGTTTCTCGCGCCATTGAGAGTTGGTCAGTGAGTTCTCCGATAGCTCAGCCTCGGCTTCTTCCAGGAAGGGGAAATCCTCGCTCCTTCCCCCCCTGGCACCGACCTCTATCCGGGCGGCCTTGACAAGCTCGGCGAACATTAGCTTCCAATCGGCCGAGCTGCCGTCGATCTTGGCCTGCATCAGCCTTGCAGTGAGAAAAGGGTAGTTGCGGTTCGTTATCTGCCTTCCGCAGTTCGTGCACTCCCAAACCGCGTCCATGCTGTCGACGTAGAACTCGGTCTTGCATTCCTCGTCCCCGCACCTGACCATCATCCTCATGGAAAGTCCACCTCGGCTCGATGGTTATCGCGGTACTATTGTAAATAATATTTTACTAATTTCTCTTTCGGTGCACTCCCCCTGGCACCCTCCTTTTAAACCGTTGGAGGAATGGCCTGAGGAGCCGGATGGAGCCCATGGACATTTTTCCCTACATCCCCAGGCCGATCCAGGAAAGGATCATCGATGAGGTTCATCGGGCCATCTCGGGTCAGGGACACGTCATCATCGAGGCGGGGACCGGCTCCGGAAAGACCGTATCGGCACTTGCACCGTCCCTGCTGTCCGCCTATTCGAACAGGAAGAGGGTCCTGTATCTGACAAGGACCAATTCCCAGCAAAAGCAGGTCGTGGAGGAGTTCAGGCGCATCAGGGACAGGGCATCGAACGGACCGGTCCGGACCGAGAGCAAGGAGCCGGAACCGGTCGACATGGTGGAGCAGGTGATCTCCGAGCTTAACAGGGAGGCGAAGGGGGGGGCATCCCCCAGAACGGCTGCCCCCGGCATGGAGGCCGACGAAGAAGCCGGCGGGTCCCCCTGGTATGGGGGGCCGTCGCAGGGATGCTGCGTTGCGCTCCAGGGCAGGAACAACATGTGCCCCCTCACCTCGGAAGAGCCCGAGTTCATCACGGGCACCCCCGAAGAGCTCTCGAAGATGTGCTCCGAGCGGAAGAAGAACACAAACAGCAGGATGCTCGGCAAACCCACCGGAGGAAAGGAGTGCAGCTACTATTCCGCGTTCCTTCTCGACGACGGACTCGTGGTCAGGAGATGGGCCCGCTCCGGTGCGCCGACGGCCGAGGAGCTTATCGCCAGGAGCCTGGAGCTGGGCATCTGTCCCTACGAGGTGACCAAGGCGATGATGTCAGAAGCCGTGCTGGTCACAGCGCCCTATATCTTCTTCCTGTCCCCGTTCATTCGTCGAAGGCTCCTCGAATGGATGGAATGCTCCCTCGAGGACCTGATAGTGGTCGTGGACGAGGCACACAACCTGGCATCGTTCGCAAGGGACCTCGGGTCCATCACCCTCTCCACCACCACATTGAAACTAGCCCTCCTGGAGGTCGAGAAGAACGGGGACCACGAGATCGGAGGCGGGAGGACGATAAGGGGCTTCATCGAAACGGTGGGAGATGCCATTGACGAGCTTGCCACCGAGTTCCTGATCGACGAGGACGGCCTTGTCCCCCCTTCCTCGCTCTCGGAGGCCATGATGGTCCTGTTCAGGACCAATTCCCACAACATCAAGGCGATGGCATCCGAGATGCTCCAGCACGGGGTGGCGATACAGGACAGGAAGAAAGCGGAGGGGAGGCTTCCCAGGTCCTATATCCATACGGTCGCAAGGTTCTATCTCGTATGGAACGAGCTCGAGTTCGAGAGCTATACCCCTCTCATCGTCAAGGGCAGGCGGGAGGGAGAGCTCTTCCTCGAGGCCTTTGCCATGGACCCCAGCGTCGTTACCTCTGCACTCCGCGATACCTTCGCATCGATCCATCTGTCGGGGACGCTCTCCCCCCTGGATGAGTACAGGGACACCATCGGGCTTCCCCCGGACACCCCTCTCACAAGGCTCCCCCCTCCCTTTCCTCTCTCGAACCGCTCCGTGCTGTTCGTCAACGACCTCTCCACGAATTACGAGACCATGATGCGGGATCCGGATATCAGAGGGAGGTACCGCGAAAGGGTCATGGAGATCCTTGAAGCGGCCCCCGGGAAGAATTCCGCGGTCTTTTTCCCCTCCTTCGATCTGATGGGCTCGGTCCTTGGCTCCGTCGAACTGGAAGACGGGACGAGGCTCCCCCCTGACGTGGACCTTGACAGGGTCCTCTATCTGGAGGAAAGGGGATCCTCGCAGACCGAGGTCATGGACCTTGCCGCCCGTTTCAAGACGAGCCGAGGGGGGGTTCTGGTCTCCGTGCTTGGCGGGAGGCTCTCCGAGGGAATGGACTTCCCCGGGGAAAGCCTCGAGATGGTGGTGATCGTCGGCATCCCCTATCCGAAACCCAACGCGAGGCAGAGGGCCCTCTCCTCGTATTACGACATCCGCTTCGGGAAGGGGTGGGAATATACGGTCCATGCTCCCGCATCGCGTAGGCTCCAGCAGGCCATCGGCAGGATGATAAGGTCGGAGAAGGAGAGGGGGATCGCACTTATCCTGGACAAGAGGGCCTTCCATTTCAGGACCGACATTACCGACCTGAGAGAGGTCTCGAATGCAGATTTTCATGTTCGCGAATTCTTTAGGAAAAGCTTAATTGATATAATCGACAATTCCACCGTGGTAGGTCCTCAGAACTGAAGTTCGGACCTCTGGATGGATAGGATTTGGGCAGAAAGAGCACGAAGAACAAGTCCAAAAAAGGAAGGCAGTCCAGATCGAAGAGCCGAAGGAAGGCAAAGGAGAAGGACGAGCCTCAAGAGGAGATAGAGGAACAGCTCGTGGAAGAGGCCGAAGAAGAGGTCCTTGAGGAAGAGAAGGAAGAGCCCCAGGAAGAGGTTATCGAGAAACCTTCTCGGCGGAGGGGGAAGAAGGTGGTGGTCGTCGAGGAGGAAGAAGAGAAGGAAGATGAGACCGTGGAGGAGGAGCCAGGGGAAGCTACTGATAATGAAAGGTCCGAGGGGGAGGAGGTCTGGGAAGCGGTTGTGTGGGAGGATATCATGCCCACACACGGCCCCGGACCCGTATTCGACGATCCCAGCATGCAGGAGGTCCTCAAGGACGTGATCGACGAGGCCTGGACGGACGGCAAGATCACCGACGATGAGATGGCAATGCTCAGGGTCCTCAAGAAAAAGCTCAAGATCGACGACGAGACCTTCGACCGGATCATCTCCGAATCGAAACCCCGAAAGGAGGAAGGGGGGGCCATCATGCTGGAACCCCTGGACCTGGACCCCGGTGAGCTCCCCGAACCGGAGATCGTCCTCGATGAGGAGGAAGACGAGGATGATGAAGAGGAGGAAGAAGCAATAGAAGAAGTAGAAGGAGAAGAAGAAGAGGAGGAGCTTGATCGGGACCTGGTTCCGGATACCCTGCCCCCGTCCCTCATCCCCTCCGACCTTCCGCAGCCTCCTCCCAGACCGGAGATCCTGGACCGCCCCGAACCGTTAACCCAGCCGGAGCCTGAGGTCCAGATGCCACCCGAACCCAGGCCTAAGGTCCAGGAAACCCGCAACATCATCACCTTCACATCACATGTAAGGGACAACAAGAAACCCCTGGACGAATCCTTCGACCTCACGAAAAGGGATCAGGGCGCCTCCGGCATCAAGAGAAGGTGCCCCCATTGCCGGGCAATGATAATGGTCCGGCCGGAGGAAGGCCGGGACACCTGTCCGATATGCGGCGGAAAGGTCATCAAGGACAAATTGGAAACGCCCGGTCTGAGACGCCTTCTCGACCAGGGCAAATCCGCTTACAAGGACGGGGACGTTGCAGCGGCCGCCGAACTTTACAAGCTGGTTCTTGTCCAGTCCCCGGAGAACAAGGAAGCGCAGTTCTACCTGCAGAAGATGCAGCATCAGACAATTGACCGCAGGCCGATCGCAAAGGGGGATGCCAGGAACATCGCTTTCATCCAGACGACCATCACAAGGCTGGACCAGCTCCTTCACGGGGGCATACCATCGAGTTCGCAGGTTCTGCTTAAGGGACCTGCATTCTCGGGAAAGGAGGTGGTCTTCGACAAGATTATGGCCGCGTCCCTGTCCAACGGGATCCCGGTGATCTACGTCTCATCCAACCGCGCCATGAAGGAGGTCATGCGCGGGATCATCAGGCAGGTCCCCGATTTCAAAAGGTACAACCAGGAAGGCCTTGTCAGGATGTACGACCTCTTCTCCAAGCACAGCGACGGAAAGATACTAAAGGAGGGGCACCGGATCTTCAACATCGAGGACAGGGAGGATTTCAAGAGGTTCCAATCGGATATCGTTTTCATGATGGAGGAACTGGTCCAGCAGTACCACGGAGGGGTCCTCCTCATAAACTCTCTCTCGCCTCTGATCAATCAGGTCGAACTCAACGACCTCATGAAATTCCTTCAGGTGGTCATCGCACGCTCCAAATCATACAGGTTCACCAACATCCTTGACATGGCTGCGGGGGTCCATACGGAGACCGTGGAGAACTCCATCGAGTACCTCATGGACGGGATCATCGAGTTCAAGGAGCTCGAACACCGCAAATCCCTCCGATTGAAGGGGTTCAGGCACGGCGTCCTCACCAGGGACTGGATCGATTACAAGCACTCCGACAGCGACATGCAGCTCGTGGGCTCGTTCCAGGAAGAGCGCATAATCTGAGCTAGGCGTGTATCTCCTTCTTCTTGAACAGGATATAGGATGCAATGATCGACACGACACCTATCAGGGTCGGCACTATCACGTTGACCATATCGAACGAATGCCTCACCATCAGCTCTATCATGTTGTAGTAGGTGAAAAGCGACACGTATCCGAGGCTGTCGCTCCATCCGGCGATATTGGATACTATCTGGATCATGAACATGAAGATCGTCAATCCGAGTATGGCTCCGGTCGTCTTTGAGTTCTCGTCTATCAACACCGACAGCAGCAGGGAAAGTCCAATTATGCCAAGGGCCAGGGGGAGTGATCCTATGAAAGCATAGGTGATCCCGGCCACAGGGACGGGTTCCCCGATGATGAAGATCCCGAGTATTATCCCTATCCAGGCCGCCACCACCACAAGAACGAGGTTTACGGCTATCACAAGCATCTTCTCGTTGAGGAACCTCATCCTCGAGTAGCCGGTGGCAAGAAGGATATCGATCGACTGGTCGTCGATGTGTTTTGAGACCGTTCCCCCTGTCTTGATGGCCATGAATATCAGGAGCATCAGCGGCCACATGGAGAAATACTCAAGGGCAACGAAGCCGTCCAGCGTGGTGAAGGAAACGAACTCGTCCCCCAGCAGGGCCTCCATCATGGGATTGTCCTCGAGGTACGCATCGAAGTCCGATTCCTTTACAAGATCGAAGGAGGTCACCGGACCCAGGACCTCCATATTGGAAAGGTTCCAGTCGTTGGGGATCAGGCCAACTATGAAGAATTCAGATGTCCCGGAGTTGGTGAAGTTCACGAAGGCTTCCTCACCGAAATAGACAAGCTCGATCCCGGACAGGTCGACATCTGGAAAGATGCCATCTAGGGGTATCGGCGGGGGATATTCCTCTCCCGCACCTCCCCGGAGGTCCAACGTCTCGTTAAGGAACTCACTCAACCAAGGATAAGTTTCAAGGTATTCCTCGAACAATGAACTGTTCATTCCACCCTGGTAGAGGTCCCTTATCAGGGTGATGTTCAGACCTTCGATATCCTCGAAGGTGAAGTTCATGAGATCATTTTCCTCATCGGTATCGAAACCGAGGGCGATATGAGAGGCTGTCCCCGCCTTGGTCTCCCACCTGAGATTGAACACTTCGCTGCCCCCATGGCCCTCACCTATCTTCGTGAGGACGATCCCGTCCGCCCTTGAAAGTGGGTCGGAAAGGGTGTCCTCCACTGATAGGTATGCGACCATGATGAGAAGTCCGTAGAAGAGCATCACTCCCACGTATATCCACATGGAGGTCTGCTGGTCCTTGAAGGCTGCCTTGAAAAGGGGAAGCTTCACGCAGCCACCTCCTTTTCCCTGTGGTTCTTAATTGAAACGTTGTCCCTGCCGTAGTACTTGAGGAACAGGTCCTCCAGCGATACCTCGTCGTAGGTCAGGTCGACAACGGTATGCTTCGCCAGCTCCTTTATTACCTCGTCGATATGGGAGGATACCGTCATTATCAGGACGTTGCCCTCCTTAACCTTCACGTCGGAGACGCCCTCGAGCTTCATGAAGATGTCCGGGTCCACCCGCCGATCGAACTCGACGTTGAGCATCTTGCCGGTCTTTCGCTTGAACGTTGACATTTTCTCGACGACTATCAGGCGGCCTTCCCTGATGATCCCCACCCTGTCGCAGATGGCCTCGACCTCAGCGAGTATGTGGGAGGAAAGGAAGACCGTTCGTCCCTTCGCCTTCTCCTCGAGCACGATCTTGTAGAACTCCTGCTGCATCAGCGGATCAAGTCCCGTAGTGGGCTCGTCCAGTATCACGAGCTGGGGATTGTGCATGAATGCCGAGACCACGCCCACCTTCTGTCTGTTCCCCCTGGAGAAATCCTTTATCTTCCTGCCAAGGTCCAGGTCCATTCTCCGGGCAAGTTCCTCTATCCTGTTCTCACCCTTGTGATCCATCATGTCCAGGAGGGTGTGGAGGTAGGCCCTCGCCGTCATGGCCTTGTATGTGCCGAAATCCGAAGGGAGGTAGCCTACGGACCTCCTTACATTGGCACCCTCCTTCGTTGGGTCCATACCATTGACCCTTGCCCAGCCGGAGGTGGGTCTGATGAAATCAAGTATGGTCCTGATCGTGGTGCTCTTTCCCGCTCCGTTGGGCCCCAGAAAGCCGAATATCTCTCCCTTTCGTATGGACAGGTCCACGTCCATGATGCCCCTGGCCTTTCCGTAGTACTTGGTGAGCCGCCTCATCTCGATTACGAGTTCCGGATCGGGAGACAGGTGAGCACCTCCTGTGGCCGAACAAGGCCCCCCGGGGTATTTATTTAATTCCGTTGCATCCGGTCATCTTTGCGCATAAATTTCCATAAAACCCCTATCTTATCCTTCTCCTGGCTATCACCTCGAAGGTCACGAGCTCCTGGGGGGCGGGAATGCTGTAATCGATGACCATCGCGTTCAAAGCCTTCTTCCTGGCCCTGCGCTTCAGGAGGATGACACCCAGAGTCACTGTGATGATGATCCCTGCGACGGGGGATGCGATGATGAAGAAGAGGCCCCAGGGCCCCCCGAGGTCGTCTATGGTCTCCCATTCCCTGTGGTTCCTGGAAACGGGATACGGGTCCACCACGGAGTTGCCCATCCGGTCGAAGACCGCATGCCTCAGGTAATTGTCATCCTTGGACCGGGAGGTCCACACCACACTAACCTCTCCCCATTCGCTGGCGGATACGGATACGTCCCTCACCTCTTCCGGTGATGAGAAGACGGTTATGCCCTTGTTCACCTGGTTGCCGGTGCTGTCCACTGTCGTATAGAGCACCCTGGTATCGCCCTCTTTCTGGTACCAGGCGACTATGAGGTTCCCGAAGCGATCGTTGGCAACCGAAGGTCTCAGGACCATGGTCCCATGTATCGCATGGGGGTCCTGCCATTCGCCCTTTCTGAGCCTCACCTCCCTGATGATCTCAGCGCCGGCGATCCTTGCGGGACCGGTCCTTCCCAGGTCCCGCAGGCTGACGGTCAGGAGGCCGTCGCCGGCCACACGGTCCGATATATCGAATGTGAACCTCTTGGAGACGTTGCCCCGGACCATGGCCGGGAGCGAATACCGTCCGAGGGCGGCATACGGGCCGTTGTCGAAGCTGAAGAGTATCTCCCCCTCCTTCGGAAGGAACTCGTCCTTGCATATCTCCACGACCAGGCGGTGGTCGAGGATGTAGCTGTAATTGGTGTATTCCAGGACGGCGCCGCCGTTCGCGTCATTCACGAAGGTCTCGTTCTTCACGAACAGGCCCCGGTCGAGGGAGACCTCTGGCGTTATCCATCGGTAGCTCATTGCATCGTACGAGGTCCAGTAGAGGTAAACACCGCCTTCCGGGCCTTCCCCCAAACCCATGATCTCGAGGGTGTCCCAGTCGAAGTCCCGGATCCCGGTATCCAGAAGAACGGGGTTCTCGAGGTCGAGGTCGGACTTCAGGAGTACGATGTGGGAGACCTCGATGGCGGCATACTCGATCCAGAAGAAAAGCCACCAATGGGTGATGTAGATGCCGTACTCGCTGTAGAAGGCGATGTAGAGCGAATCCCAGCGGTCGATGACAACGGAAGGGTTGTAGGAGCCCCCGGGGCCGACGAGCTTGACCTCGGAATCGGGCCGTCCCAGGGGGTCCATCCTCAGATAAAGGATGGTGGATTCCCCGTACCTCCAGTCCGTCCAGACGATATGGGCCCTGTCCATCGAGTCCACTGCCATGTCGGGATCTATGGACCTGTCGTATCCGCCTGTTATCTGCCTCGGCCATCCGACATCACCCAGGTCGTCCACTTTCGCATAGTGCAGGTCGCCGTTGAGGCCGAAGACGATGTGCGCCCCTCCCTTCGAATCGGCCTCCACCGAGCACTGGGGGATGTCGAAGTTCTTCCCTAGGGGGTCCCCGGTCAGGAGAAGCCGGGGGCGGACGATGATGCCACCGTCCATGGAGGTCTTGGAGTAATACACCTTGGTGTGGTTCTTGCCGTATTCCCGGACCTCCTCCATCCATACTGTATGGACGTTGCCGAGGTCGTCGACGGAAGAGCCGAGACCGTGGCAGTCCACCTTGAAATCGTGGTACCTCGGATCGGAGGAGCTTTCGGAGATCGAGGTGCATCCGGATAGCACGGTGCCGATGGCCATGAAGGAAAGGGTGATGAGAATGTTCAGAGCCTTCCTTCCCTTCGCCTCGCAAGTTCTCAGGGTTTTCCTCATTCCTTTCACCGCCCGGGAGTTTTCACCCATTTTATCAGGCGGTTAGTGATATATCGACCCCGACGATATAAGAATTGTAGACGATGAGTGAAAATATTTCTAAAAATATTCGACATGGAGTGAATAACATGTCATTGTTTCGGGGGAGGGGAGACCATTCGGGGCTTTCTCCCCTCGGAACTCCTTCTCTTCACCTCGTTGATGAAC
>JBLIRI010000067.1:0-12611 GCA_049472235.1 Thermoplasmatota archaeon
ATACAGGAAAACCATCAAGGGTGTTGCGTATTTGCGGAAACACGGAATGGAATTCGCGATCACCTCTGTATCCAACAGGAAGAACATCAAAGAAATGGAAGATATCCTGAAACTGGGTATCGCGCTCGGGGCAAAGGAGATGCAGGTAATTCGGTTTATGCCCGGCGGGGCTGGCATGGACCAAACCGAACTGATGCTTACCGATGAGGAATACCGGAAACTCCTCAAGGTCATGGACAGGATTTCCGTAAAATTTGGTGTTTTCTGTGCCATGGGGGCGCCGAACGTTCCCTGCAGGTTCCCTGAAAAAGGATTCAAGAAACTCGAGTTCGGCGCATGCAGTGCGGGGATCGACTGGTTCGTCATCGACCCGTCAGGAAGGATGCGGATATGCAATCATTCTCCGACCATTCTCGGGGACCTGAAAACCATATCGTTCGAAGAGATATGGGACCATCCGATCCTGAAAGCATTCAGGAACCTGGAGGTCATACCGGATGAATGTGAAGGCTGTGAAAAAAGGACTTCGTGCAGAGGGGGATGCAGGGCTGTTGCTGAGACCCTTTATGGATCCTTGTATGCCCGGGACCCGCTGATGGAAGCAAGATAGGTCAATTCGAATATGGAATGCTCTCTGTCTATTTTCTTCCCTCTCATTTCCTTCCTCGGCCCTCCATATACAGCTCGATCGCCCTTCTGCTCGTATGCCATTTATGTCCCGACAGGACGCCCGGAAGCTCCCCCTGACCGCATCTCAATGAAAGGTACTTCGCATCATATGGTGCCAATGCCGAGGCTTTCTTCAGGCCCGTCAGCTCATCCTCGGCAGTCCCCACCTGGTCCAGAAGATCCAGCAGGCTTGATGCCATCAATCGTTTGATGAAGGATACCATCGGCCCGAGGTCTCCTTCATGCCCGGTTTCAAGAGCGCGGATATACCCATCCCTGTCATTGGGAAGTATATGGATCGGGGGCCAGTTGTGTTTCAGGAAATGGAGGTTCAAAAGCAGTCTCCCCACCCTGCCGTTCCCGTCCTGGAACGGGTGGATCGATTCGAACGTGAAATGAAACCATGCTCCGAGTTCGAAGACGTCCTCCCCCTCAGTGTCCCTCCGCTGGTATTCCTTGAGGAGTTCTTCCATCATCGGAATGACCTTCTCCATCCGGGGAGGGGTGAAGTTCGCACCTTGGATCCTCACATTGACCTTCCTCCAGTTCCCGGCATCAGGCAGCACACCCCTGAAAACCCCTTCATGAAGCTCAAGGACGGTTACAAGGTCGATCGGATATCTCTTTCTCTCCGGCAGTCCCCTGAAAGCCGCATCATGCTGGATGGTCTCGAGAACATCCCTTACGGGTCTGTTCGCAGGGGTCCTTTGGTCAAGCAGGATGCTCTGGGCCTCCTTCCAGTTGATGGTGGATCCTTCTATAGCATTCGTCCCCCAGGTGTTCAGTGCTGAACTCCTTTTCCAGATATTCTCCGCAATGGTGGACAGGTCGATCCTGTTAAGAAGAGCCGAGCGAAGGCCATTCAATATGTTATTATCCATACAATTTTATTATAACATAATTCATATATAAATAGATATGTTATAATTGTGTATATGTCGTTATGAACATACAGTCCATATATTATTATTACTATTATCTCACAGAAAGTTTGATGTCAATGACCCATATTTCACCATTGATCCAAATGATCAAGATCGAAAAGGGTGAAAGGGACCCAGAATTTCTGAAGATGAGGGATGTGTTCCTCGATGAGATCTGCGAGCCAGTGGAGCTCTACTCGGAGATGTTCTGCATGCGCGCCCCTCCGTACTTCTTCATCAAGGACGGGGAGAGGATCGGATATGTTCTGTTCGGAGAGGACAACGCCATCCACGAATTCTACATCCGGAACGAATATGTCCCCCTTGCTCCCGAGGTGTTCAAGAGATTTCTTGAAGAATACCCAGTAGAGAAAGCTATAGTCCAATCATGGGACCACCATTTCATGACGATGTGCCTGCTCCATTTCAGCAAGAAGAAAGTGCTTGGATTCAATTTCAGGGACAGGGTGGCAGAATTCGGTCCTTTTGAGAAATTCGAGTTCAGGGAGAGAAGGGCCACCATGGAGGATCATGACCTGATCCTTAAGCACAGGGAAGGGATCTTCGATGATACCGAGGTCAAGCATATACCATTCTGGATCCGAAAGAGCGAGATAATTATTTTCGAGAACGATCGCGACGAGTTCATCGGATACGGGCTCCTGAACCGGACCCTGGAAAGCAGAGACTGGTTTGACGTTGGGATGTATGTTCATCCCGATCACAGGAAGATGGGGATCGGTGCATGGATCATTGACAATCTGGTCCAAAGATGTCTCGAGAGAGAATGGAGGCCCGTTGCAGGATGTGCGGTGTCCAATACAGGATCAAAAAGGACATTGGAAAAGGCAGGTTTCGTCTCGAAACATGTGATCGTCGAGTTCTGGGATTGATCCATACAGGTTTCCCGATCACTCCTGAAATTATCATTTTCTTTTCATTGGAATATCAATTAGGGCCCTCGTATGTCCTTATCATTATCAGATGGACCGTCACCGCGATCGCAATGATGATCAACATGACCCTTACCCAAAAGATATCCACGAAAACGAATGCGGAAAGCAAGATGGTGAACCACAACAGCAGGAGGGTGAATATCTTGACACCAAGCGGGATCCCTTTCTTTTCAAGGTAGTTCTTGAGGTATCTTCCGAATACCCTGTTGGTAAGAAGCCATTTGTACATTCGGTCCGAGCTTCTGAGATAACAGGCCGCGGCAAGGATCAGGAAAGGCGTGGTTGGAAGGATTGGAATGAATATCCCTACCAATCCGATGGCTGTGAACAGAGTACCGGCTGTGATCAGTATGATCTTCAAAGCTTTGTTCGATGTTTTTTTTCCAGTTTCAGCTTCCAACACAGTTTTAATGGAAAATATCCTAATAATAAAAACTATCACTTGAAACACATCAAACTTGATCGGATATTGTTCAGTTAGAACCAGCAAATGGAGAGAATGGTCTAACCCCTCCAAAATCCTCGATCTTGGAGGATGAAGATATTTTCCAATCGCATAAAATGAAATTTAGAAGTAAGTATGATTTTGACAGATCGTTTAAGGCATCGTAACTTTTTTCTATTGGTCAACATTCACCGACCACAAAGATCATCAAGGATCTTTTATAGGAAACTTCGGTTTGATCGGGAAGGTATGAGAATTATGATCGGTGGAATAGATCTCGATGACGAACTCATCATGGAGAACATGATGGGGCCCAACGCTGTAAGAATACTGGAAGAGATGACGAGGGATATGGACCTCAGAAAGGGAATGAGGGTCCTTGACCTCGGCTGCGGGAAGGGGCTGACCTCGATCTATCTGGCAAGAAAGTACGGGGTCACCGTTTACGCCACAGATCTCTGGATCAGTGCAACCGAGAATTTCAGCAGGTTCAAAGAACTTGGATTGGAGGACCTCATCATACCCATCCACGCCGAGGCTCACGAATTGCCCTTTGCCGAGGGTTTCTTCGATATCATCATCTCGGTGGATTCCTTCCATTATTTCGGCCATGAAGAGGGGTATCTTGACAAGCATCTCGCCCCCCTACTGAAGAAAGGCGGACAGATCCTTGTGGGTGTTCCCGGGCTCCATAAAGAGTTCGATGAGGGCGTCCCGGAAGAGATGATACCTTTCTACAAGCTTGAGTACAATTTCCACACCTGCGAGTGGTGGAAGGCGCACTGGGAGGCCTCCGACCTTGTTGAAGACATCAGATGCCGTCAGTTGGATTGCCACGGGCAGGCATGGAAAGATTGGCTTTCATCTGACAATGAATATGCGATCCAGGACAGACCCATGATGGAAGCCGATGGTGGAAAATATTACACCACGGTAAGCATCAGTGCTGTCAGGAAATGAGTGATCGCAATTGTTCGATCAATATCCGTATTTCTTATGAGCTTCATCTATAGGCAGCAGCTCAGAAACACGTACCTGTTTCTCCTCCTCAAGAATGGAATAGAAGATGGTCCAGGTTCTACCAATGTGCATACGATATCTCATCTTTCCTTTAACAGGAAGTTTCTCCTTATCACCAGAGCCTCTTCCCGGATAGGGGTTCTCCTTCAATTTCTTGATATTGCTGATGATGATAGAGGAACTCTTCTCATCCAGGAACTGAAGCATCTCCTGGATCTCTTCTGTGATTAAGACCTTATAGGTCATCGATATCGACCAGATCCTCTGTTTTCATAGCTTCGACCTTTTCCATCTTCTCCATCAGTTTCTTCCTGTTGTAGAGCTGGAGCATCTCTTTGAGAAGATCATCATAGGTACGACCGGCTTCTTTGGCACGGCTAAGCTGCCTCCAGATCGATTCCGATACAGGGATCCGTTTTGTTAGGGTCATCGTATAATGTATTGTATTTACAATATTTTAACTTTGTGCATTATTGTAAACATTTACAATGAGATGACAATTACATCGGCTTGGAAGAGATCAATGAGTAATTGATTCCCAATTTCTCCAATTACTCGATAATTAAAATCGAAAGTGGGCCAACCCGGACCTTCAGCGAAAAATAATGTTAGACCAAATAATATCGTTTTTCGCCGGGCCAATAATTTCACATCAATTGTATCGGGTCGGAAGAGAATAATGAGAGATTGATACCCACCATCATCAAATCTAATCAAATGATAAATGATGGTGGGCCAACCCGGATCAGCGACACGGAGAATGAAAACATGATGACAGCTCCTTTGTCTAACCAACGATTTAACATCAATGAAATCGGGTCGGAAGAAAACAATGAGATAATGCTTCCCACTTTCTCCAATTGATGATTAATATAAATCGAAAGTGGGCCAACCCGGATTTGAACCGGGGACCTTCCGGTTATCAGCCGGATGCTCCACCAAGCTAAGCTACTGGCCCTGAGAAGTTGGGATTAGGGCGATATCACCAAATCCTTATTAAGGTTTTTTATCCGGACGAAGCCGCGCCGGTCGTCTCCTTGACCTGGACCACTTCCGGTTTCTTCATGGTATTGACCCTGTTGAATATCGCCTTCCTCTTCACGTAAACAAGGACACCCACAGCGATGAGTATCGCAAGTACGAACAGTATCAGGAGCCAGTTGAGCCCCTTCTCCTTTGGCGGTCCGATGGGAACAGCATTTGGGTCCTTCACCTCTCCCAGGTCGTAGTAGTACTCCGTTACGTTGATGGTCGTCCCCTCAACCTTCTCTCCGAAGGGCTTCCAGTAGGCGTACTGAGCATGGAAATCCTGCTCCGGGATCACATGGGCCCCCTGTCCGAAGGACAGGTTCAGGGACATCGTGAACTCCGTCCTGACCTCTTTATACTGGGTCTCCCTGAAGCGTTCCCCGAGGTCCCAGTCGATCCCCCTTCCCTCTGCATTGAATGACCAGTAGGTTCCGGTCGGCAGACCCGAAAGGGAAATGACATCGAACCTGGCATCCTCGAGCGCCGGTCCCGTCTGGGACCAGTCGCTCCTGCCGTCGCCGTCCCAGTCGATGGTCGCATAAAGAGAGACTATGCTCTTCTCATCGGTGTTCCACGGATCGTAGGTGAACCTGACCTCGAGCTCGGAAGCATCCTCGGGGATGTAGACCATCTTCGAGGTATCGTGGTTCATTGGGATTATCTGGTTGGTCTGGTTGGAGAACCTGCTCCACTCCCCGTTCCACGCTGCATAGAGCCTGTTCGTCTCCAGGGTCTTCTCCCTTACCTTCATGGTCCCTTCGAACTGCTCGATGGCGTGCCTGACGCAGATGTCCGGATTGTCCGGCCTTCCGTCCCCGTCGAAGTCCCTTTCCCGGAGCTCCTTCAATGTCAGGGCGATCCCTATCGCCCTGTCAACCTGCACCAAGCCGAAACCCTGGGCGAAATCGTAGGGCATCCCGTTCCAGCCGATGGAATAGTTCTGGGGGACGTAGTTCTCGGCAAGGGGTTCGTTCCCGTCGGAAGGAAGTATGTACCTCGCTGAGGCCTCGAGGATAAGCTCGACCTCGTGGACGCGGTTCCTTGAATCGTTCTGCCATCCGGCATCGAGCTTCTCCTGCTCCGCCTCCTCGTAGATATCCGACATCCGGAGCCCGGGATACGCCTGGAACAGGAGCGCCGTCACGCCTGCGATGTGGGGGGTCGCCATTGAGGTCCCGGAGATGGCGAAGTAATATGGATCGATGTTTGAAAGACCGCCCGCGTTCTGCTTTGTCATCAACGATATCAGGGTCCTTCTCGCGGCGGTGGACCAGATGGTCACACCGGGGGCTCCGACGTCGGGATAGGTCGTAAGGATCCCGACCTTTCCCCTTGATGAGAAGCTCGCGACCCCGGTCCCGTCCCTGGCCATGGCCGCAACGGCGACATTTGAGGGGACGTTCCCGTACGGGTTCGTCTGGATCGTCGTTCCGTCGCCGCCGGAATTGGAGGCGGCGAAGATCACAAGGACATTGTTCTCGAAGGTCAGCATCTGGGAGATGATGGCAATGGGGTCCTGGGGATTGTAGTCTCCCGGACCCGGGCCCCAGGAGTTGGAAACGACCCTGATGGGATCGTCCCATTCGTAGGTATGCCCGGGTTTGGAATGCTCGTAGACCCATTCCATGGCCCCCTGGGCGTTTATTATCGAGACCGCTTCTCCGGTGGACAGACCGATCATCTTCGCTCCGACCGCCACCCCGGCCCTTGCCCCGCCAGAAGCATCTCCGTTGCCTGCGACGGTTCCGGCGCAGTGTGTTCCATGGCCCGAAGAGGTGTCGCCGTTCTCGACCTCTCTCCAGACGCCGTCGGAGTCGGACTTGTAGTTCTTGATCACCTTCTCCCCGTAGTCGAGGTCGGGATGTCCTGCATCGATCCCGGAATCGAGGACGACCGCGGTCACTCCCTGGCCGTCAATTGCGGGGTACTCCTTGCCGACGGAGTCGACTATCGGAGAGTTCCAGACCTTGGTTGCGTTGATCACCGTGGTGGTCTTCTCCATGAGGAACTCCATCTCGTAGTTGTGCTCGATCCAGAAGGTGTCGGGATACCTTGCGATCCTCTCGATGGCGTCCCTGTCTCCCTTAGCGTATATCGAGGGCAGGACATTCATCTGGCGGATGACATCGAACCCCGCCTCCCGGGCTGCATCGATGTCGTCCCGTGTTATGGGGGGGTAGAACTGGATAACGACCTCGAGCTGCTCATCGGGTCCGTAATTCTCCACCGCCCTCGAAATGGACGGGTCCAGGTCCGAGGGGGTATCCCCAAGCCCCTGGTACCAGTATTCCAGGCCGAAACCGAAGGGTGTCTCGTCCGGACCTGCCTCGACCGACAGGTCCAGTCCGAAGAAAATACCGGTTAGGGTCAATAACGTCAGTGCTGCTACCGTTGCAAGGATCCGGGATCTCATTTCGGGTGCCCCATATACAGTACTATCTATCCCCGATAAAGGAGTTGCCAATAAATGTATCGGTTGAAAACGCTAATCATTTCGGACTTTAAAAATGCTCCTTCTCACGAACGGTCGATATTATCCGCCTGGCCACCGTGGGGTTGATCCCCTCGATCATCACCAGGTCCTCGGGGATCGCCTCGGAGAAATCGCTCCACTTGGAATAACCGGCATCGAAGAGGTTCTCGGCCTTCTCCCTGCTGATGTGGAAATCGTCGATAAAGGTATCTATCATCCGGTCCCTGTTCAGAGGGTCCCTGTGATCGATGACGGCCCCCTGGAACTGGACCTCCTCGTCCGACACCATCGTCTCTGCAACCTCATCTTCCCGGGCGACCTTCTTCTTTTTGTTGATGAAATAAAAGACCATGGCGAAAATGAAGGCGAAGGAGAGGATGGAGGCGCCGAGCCAAGCGGCGACCTGCCGGGTCACGACCCCGATTATCCCACCGATCAGGAGGGAGGCGAAGATTATTGCCAGGACCCATTTCGGTTTCATCCTTACCCGCATTGGACTAAATCCCATGATTATTTAACACTGTCGAAACAAGTATCGATACGGGCCCCCCCGACAGCTTATTATTGTTACCGCTGATTCCGGTGGGTGGTAAAATGAAGGGCGATCTTCACTTCGGAACGGACATCTCCTACGGATGGGGGATCCTGGAACGGATCGGGGACCTTCTACCGGAAGGGGACTCCGTCCTTGTTCTCGGCAGAGGCTCCGCCGGGACCCTTGAACTTGAGAAACGGATCCGTGAAAGGGTCGGAGGCGTCATCAAGGTCTTTTCCGGCGTGGAGCCGAACCCGATGGATACCACCGTGATGAGGGGGGCCGAATTCATCCGGGAAGCGGGACCGGACCTCGTGATCGCGGCGGGCGGAGGGTCCGTCATGGATGCCGCCAAGTTCATGGCGGTCCTGGCGAAACACGGGGGGGGAATATTGGATTACATCGACAGGGTCAAGGTCCCTCCTGACAGCGGCTATCCCGTCTATGCCGTACCCACCACACCCGGAACATCATCGGAGATCACCCCCTTCACCATAGTTACCGTTCCCGAGAGGAGCAACAAGCTCGGACTGAGGCATCCAGCCATATACCCGAGGAAGGCCATAATCGATCCTGAGCTGACCGTTACACTGCCCGGGGAGCAGACTGCCGCAACGGGATTGGACATTCTCTCGCATGCTGTGGAGAGCTACTGGTCCAGGAACGCGACCCCGCTGACGAGGCAGCTCTCCATGAACTCCATCAGACTGCTTAGGAGGCATCTCATCACGGCATACAATGACGGCTCTGACCGCTCCGCAAGGGAAGGGGTCTCCATGGCAAGCATATTCGCGGGTCTTGCGTTCTCCAACACCGGCACCACCATCTGCCACGGTATCTCCTATCCCATAACCGTGGACACGGACCTCCCCCACGGGATGGCATGCGCTCTCTCCCTCGGACCGACCTTCGATCTCCTCGTCGAAAGGAATGTGGACGGAATGGCGGAGCTTGCCGAAAGCTTCGGGTCAACGGTGGAGGACTTCGGAAGGGACCTCGAGGCTTTCATGAGGGAGCTGGAGGTTCCCACGGACCTTTCATCGGCAGGATACCGTTCGGGGACCGACAGGATAATGAGGACGGAGATGTCCAACTTCCAGCAGAACTTCACGATCGATGTCGGCGATGATGATGTGAGAAGGATCATCGAGGGCATCGGGAAGGTCCGAGAAGTTTGAGGATCACGATATTCTGCAATACCCTTATCTATGAAGATATGAAATATCAATCGTGGGGGTTTTCCAATTGAGGGAGAAGAGCAGGTTATTATTTGGTACGCTAATTGTGTTTCTACTGGCATTTTCCTTCATCCCGGGATGTCTTGACAAGGAAGCGGATGAAGAGGAGGAAGAAGAAGATGATCAGCATCTTCCCATCCCAGAGAACCTTATAGACCCGGCAGACCTCGTATACCTGGGAGCCTTCCGGCTTCCGGAATCCTCAGGTACGGGCCCGGAGGGGAACACCTGGAGCTGGGGAGGGTCATCGATGACCTACTATCCCGGGGGGGACCCGGAAGGACCGGATGACGGGTATCCCGGTTCCATTTTCGGGACGGGGCTTGACCAGTATCAATACGTATCCGAGATCAGCATCCCGGCCCCGGTGATCTCCACAGGAAAGGACCTCACCGAGCTGAACACCGCGGGGACGCTCCAGGATTTCGTGGATATAAGGCAGGGGCTCTTCGGAGAGCTCGAACTCCCCAGGGTGGGTCTTGAGTACCTTCCGAAGCAGGGGGGCCAGTCCGAGGACAAGCTGTACTTCACCTGGGGACAGCACATGCAGGAGCTCGAAAGCGGTCCGTCCCACGGCTGGTTCGACCTTGACCTCTCCGATCCGGATCGTGCGGGTCCCTGGAGCCTTGAGGGGCAGATCAAGTACAACATTACAGACTACATCTTCGAGATCCCGTCGAACTGGGCCGCAGAGAACACTCCCGGATACAGACTTGCAACGGGGCGGTTCAGGGACGGCGGCCAGGGAACCCTGGGGCCGTCGTTGATAGCTTACGGCCCCTGGAACCAGGGCGATCCTCCAGCGAAGAACTCCGCGCTCCCCAACACCCCGCTCATCATGTATTCCTCGGTCTATGATGATCCCGGGGCAGAGAGGGCCCTGAACGGATACCACCATTCCGATGAGTGGTCGGGAGGATCATGGCTGACCACGGAGGATAAGGCCGCGGTCATCTTCGTTGGCATGAAGGGGCAGGGCGACTGCTGGTATGGTTTCCAGGACGGTACGGTCTGGCCCGAAGAACCACCTTTTCCCCCCGAAGGACCGGGAGAAAGAGGATGGTGGTCGGACAGCTGGATTGCCCAGATCATCTTCTATGATCCCGACGACCTGGCAGCTGTCGCCAGCGGTCAGATGGAGCCCTACGAACCCCAGCCCTATGCCACGCTGAACATCAATGACCTTCTGTGGAACAGGCCAACGGACGAGATACGCCCCTTCGGAGCGGTGAGCTTCGACAGGGAGCGAGGGATGCTCTACGCCTTCGAGTTCCGGGGAGATCCGGAGACCGACAATCCCCTTGTCCATGTCTGGAGGGTCGCCTGAAGCACGTAGCGTGAAAAGGACCTGGCATTCATGGCGGAGAATTGGTCAGGACCATCTCCGAAACTGCAAAATGGAGAAAGGGCATTACGAGAGAGGACGAGGGGGACGAAATGGAAGGAACGGATGAACCGGCAATGCTCTGCACCGTCTGCAGGGAGGAAATGCAGGAGGGCGAGGACTACGAATTCGGGGGCGCTCCGGTATGCATCAACTGTACCGGGAATTTGAACCTGCGGGAACTCGACACCGGTTCCTCCGACGAACTCCTCTCCAGGATATCTGAAGCACAGGGACAGGACATCCTCGGAGAGTTCCTGGCCCTTGCAAGGTCGATATCGCCCGATTACGGATGGAACATCCTTGCCATCGTGGGCAACATCTCCGAAAGTGTCGAGGACGAGCAGGCGAGATCCCTTCTCGAGAGCTCGACGATGCTCTCGGGTCTGACCGTGCTCAGGCTCGGCGAAGGTGAAGGAGAGCCCGATCCGGGCCTGCTCTCGCTTCTGCTGGTCCTCGGACAGGTAGTGGACCTCTCGGTCATGAGGAAGATAGTCCTTGGATCCGGGCTGAGGATGTCAAACAAGCTGGACGAACTCATCCTCATCGGGGAGCACAACAGGGTCCTTTTCGAGATGATAAAAGATATCGACCACGGCGGGGACGAGCAGAAGGAAATGATACTGTCCATCTGTCTGGCAAAGATCGTCTGAACTAGAACAGCCCCTCAACAATAACGGCGGCCAGCACGGCGCTCACTATGCCAAGTACGATGGTGACCAGATGCATGACAGTCTCCCAGAGGAACTTCCTGCGTTTGACGAAGGAGATAGTATTGGCGGGCTGGAGCTCTCTTGACTTGACCACAGAAAGGTATATCCCAAGGATGCTCGAGGTGAAGATCACCACCGAGATTATGACCGGGTTCAGATCGACCATCAGATAGGCCGCACCGAGGATCATCGCGGCGATGATCACTATCGCCCCCCAGATGAGAATAATGCCGAACCTCTGATGCACCCTGTACCTTTCCCCTCCCCGGGGGAAGGTTTTTGCAATGACCTTGTCCATTCTCTCTATCCAGTCCCCCGGCCCCTCCACCACCACCTTTCCCGGCCTGTCTGGGTCCAGGTAGAGGGAGGCCCTTTTACCGCTGGAATAGGATATGGTGTAGTAGAAGTACCCCGCATCGTCTGGGATGGAGCCCACCTTCTCCTCGAGGTCGGCTATGGATGCGAACTGGTACGGTTTCGACAATGAGGAGAACATTATCAGCTCCTCGGGGGCGTCCTCTTTCGTCGAATCCGTAATGCTTTCCTGGAACCTGTGGAGGTCGGAGACCGAAAGGTCCTGGGACCGCAGGTCGATGACGCGTCTTTCCTGACCCTTCATCTTATCGGTCTATCCATGAAGTGGTCCGTATTTAACGATTGCCAAACCCCCGAACCGGTTTTGGGATACCCCACATCCGGGACAAACCTGTTTCCCTGAAGGTTCAACCTAAAGATTATTGTAGGCAGACCCAATTGGGGCGCTATGGCTCCAGCTTGGGAGGACCGGTTCGACGAGGCCCAGAAGAAGACCGAGGACACCAGAAGGAAGATGTTCATCGATGCCATAAGGGAGAAGATACCCGCCATCGATCCGGACCTCACCTTTCTCACACCCACGGAAGTTGCCAGTGCCCTGGTCTCCAACGGGACGGTCATGGACTTTCATGAAAGGTTGAACGGTTACGAGGCGAAGGGAGGCGATATTGCCCTGCTCTTCCCCGACACCGACCACAAACCCTGGACCAAGGGGAGGACGGACGCTCTGATCTACCGCAACCTCCATGCATCATTGAAGAACCTCAAGCTGGAGGACCGCGTTTGCATCTTCACGGTCTCGCCCCTTCTGGGGATCATCCCCGAGGAATGGTATGACAGCATGCCCATGTATGATGCCTCGGGGGTCCAGTCCTTCATGGTCAAGAGGAGGGGGCTCAACTGGAACGTGG
>JBLIRI010000068.1:0-12048 GCA_049472235.1 Thermoplasmatota archaeon
CATCAACCTTTCCACCATAAGGGAGAACATAGGATCGATTGTCAAGGGCGGGGCTGCCAAAAAGAAAGGAAGCGGATATGATCTTGACCTGGACAAGGTAGGGGTGACGAAACTGCTGGGAGGCGGCTCCATAGGCGACCTCAGCATCAACATCCTTGCACAGTCCGCATCTCAGAAGGCAATCGAGAAGGTCGAAGCGGCCGGAGGAACGGTAACTATTAAGGAACAATGAAGTTCCGCCGTCCGTTCTCTTTAACTTTTAATAGAAGAACGGTATTTGGTGGAACCTGTCCAGGATACAGGCCGGTGTTGGGAACATGGCTATAGAAAGAGACTACAGAAGGGCCATCTGGGTTGTCATAGCCTACGCGGTGGTCATGGTCGCCATTTATTATTTCTGGTGGCAGGGAGTCGACCTGGGCAAGGCCTCGGACCTGGCATTGTTCATCCTAATCGGTCTCGCCATAGCCATATCGTTCTTACTCATCGGCATGATGGTCACCTATTCGGGTGAGGGGTCCAAGCTCTACGGCCTGAAACCCATCTCCGACAAGTGGCCGGCGGTGAAGAAACCGGAAGGCCACGTCAGGTTCAGGACGAAGATGCTGTGGACATTCGGCATCCTGGTGCTCTATTTCTTTCTGAGCAACGTCTCTCTCTACGGACTGTCCCCGGGGAGCCTTGATATATTCTCGGAGTTCAGGGCCATTCTCGCGGGGGCGAACGGCTCGCTGATGCACCTGGGTATCGGGCCGATAGTCACCGGTTCCATCATCATGCAGCTTTTCTCCGGGGCGAAGATCATCAACCTCGACCTGCAGAAGGCCGAGGACAAGGCCATCTACCAGGGAGTCCAGAAGATCCTGGTCCTGGTCATGATATTCGTCGAGGCGATCCCGCAGGTCTACGGATATCTCGAACCCTCATCCAAGGGGTGGATGGGTGATATCGGCACCGGTTGGGCGAAGGTCGTGATCATCGGCCAGCTGATCTTCGGCTCCTATCTCGTGTTCCTGATGGACGAGGTCGTCTCGAAGTGGGGCATAGGCAGCGGGATATCGCTGTTCATCGCGGCCGGTGTATCGCAGTCCATCTTCCAGGGGACCCTTTCCTGGCTGCCTCTGGGCGACCAGATAGCATCCAGGTACAATTTCCCCGTTGCTGACCCGGGGGCTGTTCCGGCAGGGACACTGCCCAAGACCTGGTATATTTTGGAGAATCTGTCCGGCGGTTTGCGTGATCTTACAGCCGGAGGCTTCGAAACAATATTCCTCAGCCCGCCGAATCCATTGGTGGCGCTCATCTCGACCATCGTGATATTCTTCGTGGTCGCATATGCGGAAAGCTCCCAGATCGAGCTTCCCCTGTCCCATGCCAGGGCCAGGGGCGCCAGGGGCAGGTATCCCATCAGGCTGATCTATGCTTCCAACATTCCCGTCATCCTGATGTCGGCGCTACTGGCGAACGTCAACATGTTCAGCCTTCTTCTGTGGAACCACGACAAGATCTCCACCATCCCCATAATCGGCAACAACTGGAGGATCGGGTTCTACGATCCCGGCTCCACATCGCCGGTGGGTGGTATTGCCTGGTACGTTTCAAGGGTCGACGGCCTGCAGAGCTGGCTCTTACCAATAATCAACTGGGACCGCTACAGCGGTTATGTCGGCGACCACGAGTATTACCAGGTCCTGATCCATGTCCTCGTGTACGTCGGATTGATGGTGCTGGGCTCTGTACTTTTCGCCAAATTCTGGATAGAAACGACCAACATGGGAGCCAAGGACGTGGCGAAGCAGATCCAGAACTCGGGTATGAGGATCCCCGGCTTCAGGCGGGATCCCAGGGTGCTCAAGAAGGTCCTTGACAGGTACATTCCCACTGTCACCGTCATATCAGGGGCGTTCGTGGGCCTGCTCGCCGCCCTCGCGGACATGGTCGGTACCGTGGGGTCTACCTCCGGTACAGGGGTGCTGCTGACAGTGGGCATCATCATCAGGCTCTACGAGGAGATAGGAAAGGAGCAGATGATGGAGATGCACCCGGTGCTCAGGGGCTTCTTCGGCAGGGAGTAACGCTCCCCAGGTCCCGGAAGGACGCCGGTCAACGCAACTTTTTTTATAGTAATATCCTGATTAATACCGGGGCTCCATCATAGGGGTGTTCGGATCATGCGTCTCAGGATATTCTCGGCAGGAACTCTATGCCTGACGATTGGGCTATTCCTTCTGGCGTCTGTACCGATCCCGTCGGATGCCGTATCCTATGACCCGTATGAGGTCTATCCGGGTCCCTATCCCCGGACGTTCAACCTGGAGGATTTCAACCAGAGGGGGGACAAGCTGGAGCTCACGATAGTCTTCAAGAAGACCGAGAACGGGTCCTTCCAGGAGAGGCCGATCTCCGTGGTCATTCTAGACTCCTCCACCGCCCGGAGGAACCCTGAGCTCGAACAGGCAAGGACCGATGCGATATTCATCAGGGAGAACGTCGTTAACAGACTGGAGCTGACGGGCGGCGACAGTATAGTCAATCCCAAGAATTCGGAGATGTCGATCCTTTTCTACAACGAGCTCCAGGATGGTGATCTGGACAATTGGGAAGCCTCCGCTGTCAGGATAAGGGTCGATTATACCGTCATCAATAAGACCGAGGAGGAGAGCAATTTCCTGCTGGTACTGATCCTCGGACTCCTCATCGTCCTCATCGTGGCGGTCGGGATCGGACTTGGGTATTTCGCCCTGAAGCGCAGGATCAAGGCATCCAGGACCTTCTTCAATCCCGACGGGCACCTCTATTACGTGTTCCGGGATATTGACGGCAGCGTCTTCTATTTCACCGAGGAACAGTACACCCACATGTACAATCAGAACGCACTTGTGACCTTCGAATATCTTGGCCAGGCCACGAAGAAGGGAGGGCCCGTGATGATCCCGGTGGAGGAGCAGGGGATGTACGAGGAAGGCATGGCACCCATATTCGCCCAGCCATCCACGCCTGTCCCCCTGGATGCGCAGCAGGAGCCGCGGACCCTCGCAGCTGCACCGCCCCCGTCAGACCAGTACCAGCCGGGTCCGTCCGACGAGGCCGATGAGCTTTACGGACAGAACCTCTACGACCAGCCTAAAGAGGAGGATGGCGGGGTTGAGAGCGGATCCGGGCCCGGGGAAATGGAGGAGATCCCACCCCTCGAGGGCGATGGATCGGACGGGGTCCTTGATGAGCTCGTTTCGGGTGCTTCCACCATAACCGAGGAGCCTGCCGAGGAAGAACTTATCCTGAGGCTCGGAAAGGATGAAGGGTCGGAAGCCGGGGAACTGTGAAGCCCCATCTCCTACCGGTCCGCCTTGAAAAGATATAAATCAATAGGCTCACCATTTACCGCCATGCGCTCTATTGCGGGTTTCAGGTTCCTTATTACCTCGTTGGTCGTCCTTTCAATGCTCGGGAGCACCTTCCTTCTGGATCGTTCTCCGGTCTCCGATAACGTCTTCGAGGTCCTTGGTTTCGAGGTCCTGGACATCAACAGGGTCGGCAACTGGTCCGTGACCACCACGGAGGTCTATACCGACACCACCATCCATCTCTCGGGAAATCTTTCCGTGTCGGGGATGCTTGTCCTCGACAACTGCGACCTCATTCTCAATACGTCCTCCGAGGTCCCGTTGCAGGTGGAAGTGAAACAGGGCGGCACCTTGATTGTTCGGAACCGCTCGTCGCTCTACACCACTAACGCATTCAGGTACACGTTCCGGGCGGATCGGGGATCCACCGTCCAGATCAACCGTTCGTTGATAAGGGACTGCGGGATGCCGTCACCGGACCCCCGTGACCAGGGGATATACTCGAGGTCCGCGAATTTCAGGTTCATCGGCAGCGAGGTCATTGACAGCGAGACAGGTCTTATCCTGGACGGGGGGAAATTGGACATCATGGATTCCAACATCACGAGGGTGAACAGCGGCGGCATCATCGCCTTCAACGGCAGCGTGATCAATGCCACCAGGGTCCGGATCTCGCAGCTGCCGGGAACCGGGATGCGCCTGGATGGTTCCATTTTGAACCTGACCAGGTGCACCTTCACGGAGGTCGAGACCTCCATCATCGCCCTCAATTCGTCCATCAACATGGTTTCGTCACAGCTTACGGGCATAGGACGCTACTGCATGCTGCTCAACTCGACAACCGCCGGGATCAAGGATTCCGGAGCCTCCTCTCTTGGAGCCGGACAGGTCCATATCGAGCACCCGGCAGGACTCCCCTCGGTCGTTTTCTTCCTCAACTGCACCTTCATGGGGATATTCAATGATGATATCAAAGGCGACGTCAGGGAAGGATACAGGTTCGATGTGAAGGTAATGACCAACGGCCCGGTCCCCGCCGAGGATGCCGATGTGGAGCTCAAGGACAGGACCGGGAAGAAGATCTTCCAGGGTCTGACGGGGCCGGATGGGTATATCTACGACATTCCGATAGCCGTCCTCGTACACAACGTGACCGGTGGGTTCCCGCTTTCCCCTCACAACGTATCCGTCATGCACGAAGGCGCCACCCGCTACAGCACGGTCGATGTCAACACCGCATATTATGTCCAGATAATGGTCCTAAGGTCGGACCCGGAGGTGGTCATCGAATACCCGACCGAGGGTGAATGGCTCCCCGACAGCAGCTTCCATCTCGTTGGAAAGATCATGGATCCGAGACCCATCACGGATATCTGGATGTCTCTTGACGGTAGACCGGAGATCAGGGTCCCCCAGTCCTCGCCATTCTCGATACTTCTCGATATCCCCGACGGTCCCCATCACATCAAGGTCACCGCGAAGAACGATGACGGGAGGTACGGGAACGCCACCGTGAACTTCGGCATAGATACAGTGTTCCCTGACCTCAAGGTCTCATCTCCGGTGACCCCGTATTATACGAACAAGACGAGCGTATGGATCAGAGGGACCTGTTCCGTTGATGCCGACCTCATCATAAAGGGTGAAAAGGTACCGCATCCCGAGGGGAGCTTTGTCTACATGGTTCTTCTGAACGAGGGCCGCAATGATGTGGTCCTGAAGGCGGTGGACAGGGCGGGGAACTCCGTTACCGACCAGATCACCGTCCACGTTGATTCGAAACCGCCCTCGATCCTTGTGTTTTCGCCATCGAACGGGACGAGGATCAACAAGCACGAGGTCCAGGTTAGAGGGAAGACTGACGCGGATACAGAGCATCTCTGGGTCAACGGTGAGGAGGCAGAACTGGACCTCGGAGAGTTCGAGGTCCTGGTCACGGACCTGGTCGAGGGTCATAACCACATCGAGATCACGGCCCAGGACAGGACAGGAACCCGTTCCGTGAAATACGTCGCGATCATCGTGGATACAACTCCACCTTCATTGTCCATTACCGAGGCCCCTCATCTGACCAACGAGTATACGGCCACCATCAGAGGCGTTACCGACCCTGGATCCCGCGTGGCCGTCAACAATCAGATCGTGACCGTGGAAGGAGGTGTGTTCTCGGCGGTCGTCGACCTGCTCGAGGGTGCCAACAATATCACGATCACCGCCAGCGACGATCTTGGCAACAGGAGGTCGGTCAACAGGCATATCGTTCTGGACGTGGACCCTCCCACCTTCGAATCGATCGATCCTCCAAGCGGTTCGGTGGTGTCC
Source organism: Thermoplasmatota archaeon (assembly GCA_049472235.1). Taxonomy (GTDB): domain Archaea; phylum Thermoplasmatota; class Penumbrarchaeia; order Penumbrarchaeales; family Penumbrarchaeaceae; genus JAFGLL01. The sequence continues at coordinate 5,667 of JBLIRI010000068.1, forward strand.
AATCCGATCCTCGAGATCACCGGCACGGTATATGACGAGAACGGTATCGAAGCCGTCAGGTTGAAGACGGGGGACCAGCCCTTCGAGGAGATATCCCGAGAGGCCGAGTTCCGGAAGGTATTGGGTCTCTCGAAGGGATCGAACATAGTCGATATCGAGGCCGAGGACGAAGCGGGTAACATCGCTTTCAAACAGGTCGTATACACCTATACACCAAAGGTCTCGGAGGAGGACCTGGAGCCGCCTACGATCGTGATAACCTCGCCTCTTCCCAACAGCACCCTAGAGGCCGGCAGGCATACCATCGAAGGGTGGGCGATGGACGATACCGAGCTTGCCTCGGTCCATGTCCGTATCGACGGCGGCGGGTGGATGAACGTCAGCGGTCTGAACACATGGTATGTCGAGGTGGACCTTGACGTGGGGAAGATATACCTGATAGAGGCCAGGGCGCTCGATCCTTCGGGCAACGAAAAGATATACAGGGTATGGACCACGGTGGTCATCCCCTCCGACACCAATGGTGATGATAAAGGTTCGTCGGGGACCGTGATCCTGGTGGTCATCGGTCTCCTGGCGCTCATTGTCGCCGGCGTATTCGGATACATGCTACTGGGGAGGAACAGGAACCTCCGCCAGCAGCTCGAGCTCATGCGGGAGCGCAACAGGCTCAAGGAACAGACGAGATCTCGCAGGGGGCAGAGGAGGGTCCGGTCCGTGAGGGCCGGGAGGCCTCCCGGAGACCAGAGTACCGACGGGTCCGATGAATGGAAATAACCGCGATGCCGGGTTCGCGCCCTGTTGTGGAAGGATCAAGGCGACCCCCTTCCCCCAGTGCAAATAAATACGTGTCCGCATATTCGGGCCAAGCTTACGGTGATGAGATGAGCGGTGATTTTCAGAGCATTGCGGATGTGAAACTGCCCGAAAACCAGGGTATGCAGGTCAGGCTCAGAGGCTGGATATACCGGACCAGGGGCAGCAACCGATTGCTTTTCATAGTCCTCAGGGACGCCACCGATATCATCCAGTGCGTGGGGTCCAGGGAAGACATCGGGGACGAGGTCTTCCAGAACGCAAAGGCCCTCAACATCGAGTCCTCGATCATGGTCAGCGGAAAGGTGAACGTGGACGAGAGGGCTCCCGGAGGATACGAACTCCACATGACATCGATAGAGACTGTTTCCCCCGCCGAGAGGTTCCCCATCACCAAGGACCAGTCGGAGGAGTTCCTCAGGGACCAGAGGCATCTCTGGATCCGGTCGAGGAGGATGAACGCTATCCTCAAGGTCCGCTCGACGGTGACGGGGGCGATCCACGAGTTCTTCCGCTCCCGGGGATATTTCGAGTTCACCCCTCCGATCTTCACCCCCAACGCGGCGGAGGGCGGCTCCACGCTGTTCGAGGTGAAGTACTACGACCGGAAGATCTACATGACCCAGACCTGGCAGCTCTATGCCGAGGCCGCCATTTTCTCCCTGGAGAAGATATACGACGTCTCCCCGACCTTCAGGGCGGAGAAATCGAAGACCTCAAGGCATCTCAGCGAGTTCTGGATGGCGGAGATGGAGGCGGCGTGGATGGGCTACCGCGAGGTCATAGAGGTGGCCATCGACGAGATCAAGTTCATCATCCGCCAGGTCCTCGAGAAGAACATGGCAGAGCTGGAGATCCTCGAAGCTGATCCCGCGAGATTGGAGATGGTCCTTGAGAAGGAATGGCCGGTGATAACCTACACCGAGGCCCTCGAGGTACTAAGGCATAAGAGCGGGATGGAGGTGACCTGGGGGAAGGACCTCAGGACCATAGAGGAGGAATCGCTCATGGAGCACTTCGACACTCCCGTAACGGTGATCCAGTATCCAAAGGAGGCCATGGCCTTTTACAAACCCGTGGACGAAGGGGTCGAAGCTCCGGGTCCGGTCGCCAAATGCTTCGACATGATCGCCCCCGAGGGTTACGGGGAGATCATCGGGGGGTCGGAGAGGGATACCGATATCAATTCCCTCTCCGTGGCGCTTGAGAAGGAAGGGGAGAAGGTGGAGAACTACGATTGGTACCTCGACCTTCGTAGATACGGATCGGTCCAGCACTCGGGATACGGGGTGGGGGTCGAGAGGCTGATCGCATGGCTCTGCAAGCTGGACAACATCAAGGACGCGATACCATTCCCGAGGACCCTGACCAGGGTGACCCCCTGAAAACACATGTTCTACCCTTTAACGGTAATAAATAAAAGGATGGAAGGGTTATTAGGGGCCAACCGGATATTTTCAGCCTGGGGTGTACCGAAATGAGATATTCCCGTTCCGTCCTTTCAATAGCGATCCTAATATCACTCATCTTCTCATCGATCCTCATTTTGGGCAGCGATAAGATCGATGCTTTGGACCCGCCCTCCAGGCTCATCGTTATGGAATCGGAGAACAACGGCGCTTGGTCGTCCGCGGACCAGCTTCCGGGGACCACCAATTCCCGATACGAGCTTCACGGGAACATCTCGTCCTCCTCGGACCTTGATTTCTTCCAGATCGATCTCAACGGTGGATCGGGCCCCGTGGACATGTTCACGATATCCCCCAACTGGTTCAAGATGACCAGCGGAATGGACCTTGTGGTGGTCTGGATCTCCGCTTTCTACCCTGACAGCAATAGCGAGAACGTGATACTGGTCAATTTCTACGACCAGGACCAAACATACACATGGTGGAGGGACATGTCCTTCTACGCATCCTATACCGGGATGTACGGGATCAGGTTCGAACCTTACAACATCACCACGGGAACCAATGCGATAAGGGGCAACCTGGAATACAATTTCACCATCAGTATTTCCTCCCAGACACCCTCCGACCCTACCAATGATCAGGGAAGCTCGTTGAGCCTGTCCCCCGGGACCGGTACGATAAATACGGACGTGAATGTGGTCAGGGACATGATGGACTGGTACAAGATACCGGCTCCGAGCTCTTTACACCCAACAAAACTGGATATGCAGGTGGCCCTCAACAGTCCCTATCCCGATTTCACATCATCGGGGATCTATTACGGCATCGAGCTGGACGTGTTTGTAAAATACAACAGCAGGGCCGATCCCGGCACCTTCCAGACGACCCTCCACAGAATTTCGGTTGGAACTGTATTTCAGAATTCAATAGGCTGCTCACCTTCCCCCAAGGATATCCTTATCGAGAAGAACTGCACCGAGATGTACATCGGTCTCCTGATAAGATCATTTGGAGTAAATCCCAGCCAGCCTTCCGGCAGGACCTACCAGATAATGACAGAGGGAAGGACCAGCTATATCCTAAAATATGACATCAGCGCCAACATTCCGAACAAGAGACCCCAGCTTTTGACGGCTGCGGTTGACAAGTTGGAGGGCAGATCGGACGACACCTTCACGTTCTCGGTCACCTACAGGGACCCCCAGAACGAGAGCGCAAAGACCGTGGAGCTCTGGAAGGACGGCGAGTTCTTCAGGAAAATGTTACCCCTCAGCTCCAGTGGAGAGGACTATGTCAAAGGAGTAAGATACGAGACCCAGGTCTTCGGCTCCCAGATAGGATCGGACGGCGATTACTTCTTCAACATCTCGGCATCGGATGGGAAGGACTGGGCGGTGGACCCCCAGAGCGGTATCAAGGTGTTCTCGGTCAGGGTGGATAACAACCTTGCGCCTTCGAGCAAATGGAAGGATTATCCCGTTGAAACGACGGAAGATCCGGATACCATATGGGTTGTCGTGGACTCGCTTTTCTCCGATTACGACGAGGGTGATGTCCTCTCCTACTCCCTGCTTCATCCCGACGGGGTCTTCAGGGGTCCCAACTACATCCTCAGGGTCGAGGACCGGTTCGAGGCGCAGCTGATCAACAACGGGACCCAGGCCGCCCCCGAATGGAGGTTGAAGGTCGATGTCGAGGAGAACGTCAACGGGATCCTCCCCATCGTGGTCAACGCCACGGACGATGCTGTTTTCTCGCGCTCGGTGGAGGTGACCGTGAAGCTGGACGTGAAGCCCGTGAACGACCCCCCAGTCATCAAGAGGGTGGGGGCGGTGGACACGAGCAGGTTCAAGACCGCCGATTTCCACCACCTAGAGCAGGGTGAGCTCGAGGAGATATCCATAGTCGCTGAAGATATCGACGAGGGCGATGTCCTCAAGTTCACATGGGACATCGGAAGCATCCTGAAGAACGCCAGAAGGGGTACGAACTACGATTGGAACCGTTCCAGCGGGGATCTCTGGTTCAGGACCACCGACGGTGACGTTCCCGGCTTCGAAACGACGATAACGGTGTCCGACGGCAAGGGGGGGACAGATTCCGTCCTGGTGACCTATGATGTCGAGAACGTGAACGATCCCCCGGTCATCAATGTGCCTTCGGTAAAATCCACCATCGAGGGAGAGTATCTCTACATCAATCCCACCTACGACGACCCCGACCTCGATTCGGGTGATATAATCAGCTTCACATATACCATGGGCGAGCTCGAGAGGGTGACGCCCTCGACTGCCGTGGAGTTCTCCCAGGCCACAGGCCGCCTGGTGCTCCAGGCTGTTACGGATGAGATGAACGGGGAGTGGGAGATCAACATCACGGTGGTGGACCTCTACGGTCTTGCCGACTGGGGGATATGCAAGGTCACCATCGGCAACGTCAACGACCCGCCGGTCGCGTTCCCCATCAACCTCGAGCAGCTTGACGAGAACCTCACGGTGACCTTCCACACCATCGATGCCGAGGACGAGGACGAAGGGGACGTCCTGACCTACATCTGGGATTTCGGGGACGGCTCCGATATCGAGCGTGATGTGGATCTGAAGGATATCGACCATACTTTCCCCGCCGCTGGAGCATACACAGTGACCCTCACGGTCTACGACGGATATGCATATTCAGATGTGAGGGAGATCATCGTCACTGTCACTGCCCCGCCCCCGGACCCCGACCCGGACGGTGACGGGATCCCGACCGAATGGGAGGAGATGTACGGACTGGACCCCAATGACCCCACCGATGCGGAAATGGATTATGACAATGACGGACTGACCAATCTCCAGGAGTACAACTATTACCACGAGAAGGGGTTCATGCTGAATCCCAGGAATCCCGATACCGATGGTGACGGGTACGACGACGGAGAGGAGGTGGAGGGGAACTATGATCCCATGGACCCCGAGTTCCACCCCGAGGACCCGAACAAGGACCTCGCGCTCCTGCTGTGGCTAGGAGCGGCAGTCCTCATCCTTCTTGCGGTCCTTGCGGGGGTTGTGTTCTCAATATTCAAGATAAGGAACAGACCCAAAGCCATGGCTACCCCTGCCCTTCCGCCAATACCCTCCTACCAGGCCTTCGGTCCCTCTGCAGGATACGATCAGTTCACTCCGCTGCCCCCGGAATCCCAGCTTCCACCAGGCGAGTCCTATGACCCCGGATATTACCAGGACCAGCAGTGGCCGGTTGCACAGGGCGAGCTTTCGACCCAGCCGTACGGCGATGGATACCTTGAGGACGGATACTATGCAGGCGAGCCGCAGGAAGGCCCGGTCTACGATGATGAGCAGCCGATCCAGTACGAGGGATCCGCCCCCGGACAGGAAGCATATCCCGAAACCTTCGGGGAGCCGACCATGGAATCGACGCTGGAACAGGCCCCCATAGAGGAGGACTTATTCCAGGAGTCCGGGCAGGACCATGTCCATACCGAGCATGAGGAAGGGGCCCCGGTGGAGGAAGGTACGAACGAGGCCCCGGCCGAAGCGACCGATGAGGCGGGAGAGACCGAAGGTGAAGAAGGGGCCGGAGATGAGGAGGACCTTCCACCTCCACCGTCGCTACCCGATATATGAAGATACGGTCCGGCCCATAGGTTCATGTGGGGATTAGTGTTATATATTCGAAAAGGCCAGTCCAACTTGTGGAGAATGGATGGACTGGAACCCCCTTCAAAGGCGCGGTTCGGGTACGTCCAGGGTCCAAAAGGTTTAATAAAGAAATGGGCATTCAACGGATGACACCGAGCCAACCCATTTCAGCGTGGAGGCGACCAGATGGCATCGAGCAATTTCTTTGAAAAGCTGGATATAGTGAAGGCTGTAATTATTGTTGTAGTTCTGATCAATGCCACTGTGTGGGGGCTTGTCGCCATTTACTTCCTTACAGGGAAGGACGTCAGCAGTCTGGAGGACAACTCGCCGTGGAAGGAGGTCCAGGAGACCATCGGCGGCGTGCCGAAATCCGATTCGGACACCAGGTTGATCAACCAGGAATATGTTGACTGGCCGGACAAGCTCTCAGACATAGAGGAGAACTACATATACGGGACCGACTGGAGGCAGCCGGATTCCGACCATGACGGTATGGAGGACGGATGG
>JBLIRI010000069.1:0-12041 GCA_049472235.1 Thermoplasmatota archaeon
GAAGACCTTCGAGCATTTCATCCTCGATAGGAACAGGTCCCCGACTCCCATGTACCCGTTGTTGTAGGAAGTTGAAAGGACGGGAAAATCGGATGAATCGGTTTCACCCGTGATGAACGCATGATCTTCGAACCTTACATTCACGGAGGTGACCCCCTCATATTTGGAACCGCCAAGATAGGATGAGTATATCAGATCGGAGCCGTCGGGCAGAAGCGTCGATATGAAGACATCCTGGCTTCCGGAGGCGTTCCTGCGAAATGCCCCGGGGGTCGTCGGATAATCCGTCGATGCCGTCGTCCCGACTATGAAGACGCATCCTGTCGAGTTCACCGCTATATCCTTGATATACTCATGGTGAGATCCCCCGATGAAGGTTGCATAAAAGACCTTGGTAGCATTAGGGTTCATTTTTATAACAATTCCTTCAACCCCACCACCTGTTCTATTCTCCTGGTATGCTCCCTTCGTGGCATTGAACCTCCATGTCCGGGTACTCCCCCCCATGTAGATGTTCATATCATCGTCCAGGGTTATTGCAGATCCTGAACCGAAGCTCACGTAGGTCGAGAACTCAAGTGAACCGCTGGAAAGGTTCACGCAGGTGATGAATGGATTGGAATCGGTCCTGTTGACGTTGAATGTCCTGTCATATGCTCCCGGTGTCGTGGGATAATCGGTCGAATTAGTACTCCCGGTGATGTAGACAAGATCATCGTTGCCAAGGGTAATATCACCCGGATCATCCGTTCCCGATCCCCCCAGGAATGTGGAATACAGGAGCTTCCCGCCGGTGTTGTTCAACTTGAAAAGGACCATGTCCGATGATCCTCCGTTGAAATCCCGATCGAACGCATCGCTCGTGGTTGTGAAATTACCCGTGACCACGGTGGCCACGATGATCGGATTGCCGTTTCGGTCGACCCACACCTTTGGATTCTTTTCACTTCCGACATCCCCTATGAAGGTGGAGAATACGAGCTTCCCGCCCGTGGCATTCAACCTGAGGACGAAAAGGTCGAAGTATGCAGAGTTGAATTTCTCGGGGTAAAGGGTACTTTGATAGGCCCCGGAGGTTATTGGAAAATCACCAGAATTGGTCGTGCCGGCCACGACGACCTCGCCATCGGATGCCATTGCTATAGAATAAGCGCTGTCGGTGATGCTTCCGCCGATGTAAGTCGCATACGTCAGGTTCGACAGCATCGGGTCCATTTTGATGACCCCTATCGATCCCTGAACTGTCGGCTGATCGCTGTAAGCCCCGCTCGTTGTCGGCATGTCCCATGACCACGTGGTGGTGATCGCATAGATGTTCCCCGAATCGTCCATGACGGACGCTCCCAGTGATTCATCCCCGGTCCCGCCGAAGTAGGTCGAGCTCAGGAGTAGAGGATCGATCACTATGGCCCTTGATCCGTCATATTCTTCAAGGTCGAAGGAGAAGGTGTTCCTGTCCTGAATGACGAATTCAGCATCTATCTCGGAGGCGGGATCGTCCTCGTAGAAAACCCTGAGATTGCTCTCCCGGAAGACCTTTCCGTTCTCCATCTCTATCAGGAGGTTCCCATCTTCGATCCACATGGAGCTGTGTCCCTGTACCTTCGCTGCTATCTTCATGATGTCCGTGTACGGTCCCACCCTATACTCGTATTTTGGACCCATTTCACCGAGGTAGAATGTAAGGTCTATCCCTTCCCAGAGGCCATTGTAACGGGCTCCGTTGAACCCTCTCGCGCCGGAGACCCATTTCGTCCGATCGTTCCCCTGGAAATAGTTGAACAGACCGCCCGTCCCGTCGATCCCGACCGGTGCGATATCGTTGGAATCCGAGAACTCATAAACCAGCAGGTTCCCGCTCGAATGGCGGTCATCCGCTCGATCCACGATATCGAAGGCCATGGAGGACCTTCCGAGGGAGATGTGGCCGAACCCCGTTTCCGCGAGAAGGCATATCCCATCGTCCCACTGGCCAAGGTTCTCGATGAAGGGGCGGCTGAAGGACCTTTCAATGACCCGGGCTTCCCCGTAAGCGGAAACTGCGTCGGGCGACCCGGATACGGAATGGAAGGGTGTGGCAAAAATGGACCAAAGGAGCGCTCCTGTGATGGTAAGGGACAGGATTATCGAAAGGTAGTTCGTTTTCATGGCTCACTCCTCCTCCCAATCGTAGGTTTCATCAACATCCGGTTCCTTCTTTCCGGCGGTCGCCATGAAAATGATGACGAGGGTCAGAAGGACCAGCAATGCGGCCATCGAGATCGTGAGCACATCAGGTCCGCTCTTCTCCTCCTTATCCTTCGCCTCGTCCCATTCTACCAGGACCTTGACCCTGTTGGAGCCGGAGCTTTCACCTGCCTCGTTCTCTGCAGTGATATAATACTCGTAAGAGACCCCGTTCTCGATCCCGCCATCGAGGAATATGAGGAGGTCCCCCTCCACGATGGCGATCCTTTTCACCTGCTCTCCCGGCGTCGTCCTGTAGATATTGTAACTGTCCGTATTCTCGCCCTGGTCCGTGGCGTTGGGGACCCATGAGACCATCACATTGCCTCCAACGAATTCGACCAGGACCAGCTTCGGGCTCATAGGGGGGCCGGGAAATATGTTTCCGGCAGCTTGGCTTGGTTCCGAGGGGCCCGCAAGGTTATGGGCTTTTACGGTGTAACTGTAATAGAAACCGGGGTCCACGCTGTTATCGATAATGGAGGATTTGTTGCCATCCACGTTCTTGATGAGAACGTTAAGGCCGGCAGGGTCTTTCCTGAAGACGCTGTACCAGGTGATCCCAAGACCCCCGTCGTAATCCGGCGGCTCCCAGCTGACCGCCAGTCCATTTCCGGTCACCTCGACCCTGAGGTTCACGGGCGGATCAGGGTATGTCAGCGGTCTTTCGGAGAACTCGCGGCTTCGGTCCGAGGTTCCGGTTTCGGTCACGGTCTGTATGGAATAGAAGTAAAGTGTCTTCCTGACCACAAGTTCATCCAGGAATGACCGTGTGCCCGATTCTATCGTTGCGATCAACGATGGTTCCAGGGAGCCCGATCTTCTGGTAATCAAATACTCTCTTGCCGGTTCCGCTCCGGGGGACGAGGGCTTTCCCCAGGAGATCTTTATGGAGCCCGGACCTGGCTCGAGCCTGATATCGGAGGGGGGCATGGGAAGGGATATGGAAGAAGCATAGACCACATCGGTCCCATCCGATTCCCCTATCAGGTTGCATACCGTGACGAAATATTGATGCTTGACACCCGCTTCGAGGCCGGTATGCTGATATCTTGTCGTGTTTCCGTGAAGGACCACGAGCAACCGGGGTTCGAGGTCGGAGGTGCCATGGTATAATCTGTAATAGAGCTCATCATCGCCTCCGTTGTCGAGCGGGGCCGACCAGCTGAGGTTGATGTATCCGATCCCGGGCAATGCCCTGAGGTCGTAGGGTTTCGAGGGAAGGCTCATCGGTACGGTGGATACAATACTGGACATTTCGGACCCGCCGATATCGTTGTATGCGGAGACGGAGTAGAAATATTCCTCCCCCTTGACCACGAACGTGTCCTCCAGATAGATCGTCTCGGGATCGAGGGACCTCACCGGTTCGAGATCATCTTCCGATGTTCCCTTGAACAGGACATATCTGTTGATATCAAGACCGCCGAAATCTTTCGGCTCCTCCCATCTGATGACGATCCTGTCGCGGAGCGGTCTTACTGTCAGGTTCATCGGCGGGGACGGGGTGTTCTTGGACCTCACCGACACACCTTTGCTCCTGATGGATTCTCCGTTGCGGTTCCAGGTGGTCAGATCGTAGGTGTAATCGGATCCGAGCCCTATGCTGGAGTCGAGGTACGAGAGGTCCCCGGGTCCCAGGGCGGCGATCCTTTCACCGTTCCTGTAAAGCGAATAGCCCGTGATGGCCACCCCCCCTGTGAATAGAGGAGGTTCGAATGTCAGGAGGATGTAACCGATATTGACCTCGGCCTTGAGTTTCGAAGGCGGATCCGGGAGGGTCGATGATATGTTCCAGGCAATGTTGCTCAGAGCCCCTTCTCCCACATCGTTCACGGCGGAAACGCCATAGTGATATTCCACCCCGAAATCCACACCAATGTCTATGAACTCCCTCTCCGGTCCGACCATGACGTATCTGGTGAGATTGAAAGGATCGGGGCCCCTGTAGACCTGATAATTCGTTATCGGCCTGTTCCCTTCATCTATCGGGGGTTCCCAGGAAAGGGATATGTTGCCGTCCCCTTCGACCGCAGAAAGGTTGAGGGTACGTCCGGGAACGGTCGAGATGGTAAAGGTTGAAATGAACAGCCCCCCATCGGATGAATTACCCAGGGTAAAGGCGCCCTCGGTGATCGGGAATTGGTCCGTGGACGTGATCCCCAGGAGAGTGATGTTGTTCATGCTCTCGAGGATGATCCCGACGGATTCCTCGGTGCCGTTCGTCCCCAGATAGCTGGAGTAAAGTAAAGTGGAACCGTTCGGGCTCAATTTGAAGAAGATCACATCATCCTCACCGTTCAAATTGGGATCATAGCACGTACTGGTGGTAGGGTGATCTCTGGATTGGGTCTTCCCGATGATATAGGTGTTCCCATTCTCGTCCAGGTCCATTCTTGGATTTGTTTCATTCTGGGAGCCTCCCACGACGGTCGACCAGTGGAGTCCGGTCCCGTTGCCGTCCAGTTTTGCAACGAAAATATCGTTGTAGCCAAAAAAGTCCTCGCCGAACGTTCCCTCGGTCAACTCGAATACTGGTTTTGAGTTATGCGGGTCCCACCTTACAACCCCTGAATAATAGATATCCGAGTTCGCGTCGATCTTGAGGTCGTAGACCGAACATCCCCCGACAATGCTTGAGAATATGGTCCTGAGACCGAAAGGATTGTACCTCAATACAAATCCCCTGGCCGTCACCCCGGTTGGAAAATTCTGATATGAATGCATTGTGGCAGGGAAATCGCTCGAGCTGGTAAATCCACCGATGACAACCTCTCCGTTGGTGTCGATCTCCAGACAGGTTGCATATTCCGTATAATAACCATCCCAGATCATCGAGTCCAGGAAAGCAGTGGCATTCTGGTTTATCACGGAAAAATACAGTATTCCGTGTACGCCGCCGATAGGCCCCATCTTGCTTGGGATATCCTTGGAATCCGCGTATCCTGCCACATAAACGCAACCATTGAAAACACCGATATCTCCCAGCAGATCTCCGCTGGATCCTCCGATGAAAGTTGAATAGATGAGCTTGTCTCCTGTGGAATTCAGCTTGGTTATGGTGAAGTCATCCACACTTTTGTGCGTCTCCTGGATAACTCCCGGTGTTGTCGGGAAGTCGGGACTGCAGGACCTCCCGCCCAGATAGATATCATAATTGCTGTCTACCTTGACCGCAACCGGGAGGTCTGCAGTGTAACCTCCTATGACCGTGGCGAATACCACTCCTGTCCCCGAGCTGTTCATCTTCAAGAGGTAATAGTCCCCTCTCCAGTATGTGGTGTTGAAGACCCCGGGTGTGATAAGCGGGTCCAGTCCATACATCAATGTGAAAAAATAGGTGCAGTTCCTGTCATCCTTTGTGAAATCTAAGGGGTAGCCGCCGTCGGCAATTACAGTGGAATAGATCAAAGGATCTATCACAAGGGTCTCATCAAGCACTTTCTCCACATCGAAACCGTAGGTGTCTATCCCGGTTCTCGCGAACTTCACGGGTATGTCGGCCCTCAGATCGCTCATCGCTTTGAGTTCTCCATCGAACATCGTTGATCCGCCCGGAAGTGCCATGGAAAGCTCCTTCCTGCCCACTTTGAACTCCTCCTGCCCGGAAACCTTGATCTCGATCTCCTCCGGATCACCTCCAGGGTGCACCACGATATCGTATTTCAGGTTGGGGCCCGAGAAATAATACTCGACATCGATACCTGTCCAAACCCCCTCGTATACGATCCTTTCATAACTCCTCGCGCCTGTCACCCATTTATCGGATTCATTGCCGAGGAAGAAATTGGTCGGGAACCCCATGTCCAGAATTCCAACTGGCACGGCGCCTTCCGACCCTTTGAAAGCGACCGACATTGCTGTCTGTTCGTGCTCCAGCCTGAAAAGGACGGACCTTTCCTTGAATATGGCGGTCCCGAACCCGGTCATCGCCGAGAATCGGACCTCATCGCTCCACTGCCCCAGGTTCTCCGTGAAGAAACCGCCCCCGATGAAGCCCCCTTCATCCTCTGGCGAGGAAGGTATCGACCGCTCATCAGAGACTGCATTTGTCGAAGCCCTGTCCTGCAGCACCGTAACGGCCTGAAATGATAGCAATAATATGACCACGACGATAAATGAGCGGCGTATCACTCCGATAGGAATCCCTCCACCGAGGATGTTCATCCTCGAGGTCCCATCGAAGGGGTTTATAATAAACAGGTTTGGGAGCCGCTTTTTACTATTATATAAGCTTTTTTGTGGGGTATTTGCTTAAAACCAAGAATTATTTATGTTTTAACAGCCTTGTATTCGATTGGCCTGCCTCTCGAGGCCACCTGTCTTGTGGAGAAAGGTGTCCCCATGCCCAAACCGTTCAAAGGACCTCTCTTGTCCGCCTGCCTTCTTCTAGCTGTTATTGTCTTGATCCTTCCTTCCTTCTCCTCGCTCACGAGATTTGGTTCAACAGAACAAACTGACCCCTACGAGCAGTTCTCCGCCGAGGTTCTCCTCAACCGCGGTGACATCGAATACGATATCGACCTGCTGAACGAATATGTCGAGGACGGGCAGATGGACCTCTACGAGGTCGGGGCCCCCGAACTGATCGTGCAGGAAGCAGGAGTCGAGGAGGAGACCCCTTCCGAAGAGGATGATGAACTGGATTTTCCCTATGGTGATTATTATCTATATTCATCCCACGGGGACCCCGATATCACGGTGGTCCTTACCGAGATAGATGACACCATGAAGGCGGAGCCCTTCTTTCCCGGGATATCGTTGAAGGGCCTTTCAGTATCCCTGGTCGTTCCTTCGAAGATGGAGATGTTCCAAAATGAGGTGAAAAGAGCAAAAGCGGACCTCGGAAGCCCGCTTTCCCTGAACGAGACAGTTGGTTATTTCATGGAAAGCCGGGGCTATTTCACTTTCCACATGAGGGATACGGAAGGGATCCATTTCGGTTACGGGATCATCAACGGCACCACCGAGATCTACATCTTCAACCGAACCAGCAATGAAACCTCATGGTCCGGGCTGGAAACCGGGATCGTTGCGGTACTGGACAAGGATACACCGGTCGATACGGTGGACAGGGATATCAGGGACCTTCTCGATGAACTCGGCCTCAATTCCACGGTCTGGACCGGTACCTACGGAACAGGTTTTCGCGAGGAGGAAAGGCTGGTCGCCGATATCGAGGGGGGCCTGGGCTCCCTCGACTGGAGGGCCCTGATGTCCTCGGAACTCGACTGGCTTGTCGAGCACGAGATCGTGGACGGGCTCACGCAGGAGGATATCGCAGATATCTCCGACCTTTCCGGGAGCGGCGTATCCGGCATCAATAACAGGATCATTTTCGATGACGGGGCCTGGAAGACCTTCGACGAGATCGGTACCATCCCCACCCTCGGAGGAGGGTTCGAGCAGACCGGCGCAAACTCGAGATACAATCTGGGAAAAGAACCCCGCCCTGTACCGACGGGATTGAAAAGGGACCGCCAGGATATTCGTCCGATCATCGTCCTGATAGGGTCCATCATCCTGGTCCTGATCATCGTATCCATCCTCCTGTCCCTTTACGCCCGCCATAAAAGGAACGAGCTTCTTGAGAACATGAACCGAAAGCACCTCATTGATATCATCAAGGAAAAGCCAGGGATACACTTCAGCGAGCTTCAGAGGGAGCTCGACCTCAAGCAGGGTGTCCTTTCCTACCATCTGAACGTTCTCGAGAAGAACGAGCTCATCAAATCCGTCCAGGACGGGACGTTCAGGCGTTTCTACCTTTACGATGACAAGATCGAGTTCGAGTTCAGGCTTCACGAGATGCAGAAGAATATCCTCTTCATAATATCCCAGAGGCCGGGGATCACCCAATCGAACATATCCAAGAAGCTGGGCAGGAACAGGATGGTCGTCAATTATCACCTGAAGATCCTTCTCGAGACCGGTATCCTCCACATGGAGCGGGAAGGCCGGGAGACCCACTGCTATCTGACCGATGCGGGATATCACTGGGCAGGTGCTTGATGGGCCCCCTTCTCGAGAAAGGATTTATTATCGAGTTCACCGGTTCAATTGCGTGGGAACCCAGGTAGAATGTCCGAACTGCGGGGCGGTAATGGTTTTCGATCCCGGGACGCAGGGGCTCAAATGCGGCTACTGCGGGTCCGACAAGGGGATCGATGCGGATCAGAGGGCCATCGAGGAGAAGGACCTGGATTCCGCTCCCTTCCTCAAGGGTTGGGACACCTCCGTTCAGACATTTCAGTGCGAATCCTGCGGGGCCACCATCACCACCGAGAGGAACATCACCGGGGAATGTCCCTTCTGCGGTTCCAATTTCGTGAGGGAGCTTTCAAAGCGCCAGGACATCATTAGACCGGAGAACCTCGTTCCTTTCAAAATAGCTCGTGAGAGGGCAAATGAGCTTTTCCAGCGGTGGATCGGAAGAGGGTGCTTCAGGCCGGGCGATCTGAAGAGGCTGAAGAAACTGCAGAAGATGAGCGGGATATATCTTCCCTTCTGGACCTATGACTGCAGGACACATGCTGACTGGACGGCGCAAAGCGGGTATTATTACTACGAAACGGAAACATATACGGCCTACGAGAACGGCAGGCATGTGAGGAAGACCAGACAGGTGAGGAAGGTTAGGTGGGTGCCTTCCCGAGGTCGGCGCGATGACACATTCGACGATACGTTGATACTTGCGTCAAAGGGGATAGATGAGGATATCGCCGAGAAGGTCTACCCCTTCCACCTCAACGAACTGGTTCCCTACAAACCGGATTACCTCTCCGGCTGGATGGCGGAGGAATATTCCATCAACGTGCATGAGGGATGGGGGAAGGCAAGGGAGAAGGTCAAGGGTGAAGTATATCAGAGGTGTGCGAGGGACGTTCCTGGGGACACCCACAGGTTCCTTAACGTCGATACGAGGTTCTTTGACCTCAAATACAAGCACATCCTTCTTCCGATCTGGTCGGCCGCCTATCATTACAAGAAGAAGCTCTATCACTTCCTCATCAACGGCCAGACCGGAGAAGTTCAGGGAGAGAAACCGCTTTCTTGGCTCAAGATCGCTCTTGCCGTTGCGGCCGGTGCTGCTGCTGCCGCACTGTTGATATTCCTGTACGTCAATTTAGCAGGATGATCAATTCCTTTCCATCTGATCATGCAACGGCTGCATGCACAGCTGAATCCCTCTTTGTGGTTTTGACCGTTCCAGTTGAGTTGGGACAAGTCCTTAATGTTGCCTTCTGCGGTAGATGAGGGCGATCCCGACCAGGACAGCGAATCCAGATAATATGGCGATCAGGCCGAATCCAGGACTGTCGTCATCGTCATCATCCGTCGTGTCATCATCAGCAGTATCGTCATCGGTTGTATCATCGTCGGTTGTATCGTCATCGACAGCGTCATCGTCATCTCCGATAGGGGTCCCGCCCTCGAACCCGTCATTGACCTCGTCATCTGCATAGTCCATGAGGTCTCCGGTCTGGGCTTCCGCCTCGACATCGTAGGAGCTCATGTCCCCGAACCATGTCAGGGGCAGTGTCACGGTCAATTTCGATGTGCCGTTCCCTGCGAGCTTATCCTCGATCGATTCGAAAACCCCCGCATCCGTATCAATGGTATAGGTGTCCGAAAAGGTATCCAGATCTATGAACACATCCTGCTCCAGGTCCCCGTCCAGGTCGAACATGAACCTGTACTGGTGGTACGGGAATCCTTCCTGGTCGTAGATGATCGTGCCGTCCACGGTGAGTTCGATGACCACGGTATCCGCCGAGACCGTCACCATCAGCTTCGTTATGTCGATATCGGGAAGGTCCGAGGTATCCATTCCCTCGTTCTCCACATCCCCGACAGGGTCAGTGTAACCGATATTCTCGCCGTTAACAGGCATTGATACAAGAACCAATGCGATAAAAAGACCAATAGCGGTGGCTATGAACATTTTCTTCATCGTAGTCCCCCTGATCAAAATAATGTCCTGGATATTATTAATAACTTTTTAGATGTGGAGTTTTCTAAATTTGATATGGTCCTCTGATCGAAGATCCTGATATTTTTTTCAGGGAAAAAGGTTATTCTAGTTCCTCGTGTTGGGGGTCCAGGGAGGCTCAGTTTGACCGACGCCGATATCATCGAGGTCAAGGACCTCGTTAAAAGATATGGAGACCTCAATGCAGTGGACGGAATATCGTTCAGAATAAAGAAAGGCGAGGTCTTCGCGTTCCTGGGCCCCAACGGGGCCGGGAAGACGACAACGGTGGAGATGATCGAGGGGATCAGGACCCCCACCAAAGGCACGATCACCATCCTGGGTATGAACATTGTCAGGGACGCCCTCAAGGTAAAGAGGGAGATCGGCGTCCTCCCTCAAGAGTTCTCCTCCTTCGACAACCTGAAGCTCAAGGAGACCCTCAATTTCTACGGCAGGCTCTACAAGCATCACAGGGACATCGATGAGCTGATAGGATTGATGAACCTCAAGGAGCATGAGAAGAAGCTCTACAAGAACCTGTCCGGCGGTCTGAAGCAGAGGGTCGGAATTGCCGTCGCTCTTGTAAATGATCCTCAGATCGTTTTCCTGGATGAGCCCACGACAGGCCTTGATCCCGCCGCGAGACAGGAGGTCTGGAAGGTGATCAAGGGTCTGAGGTCCAGGGGGAAGACGGTGTTCCTCACCACCCATTACATGGAAGAAGCCCAGGAACTTGCCGACCATGTTGCAATAATCAACCGCGGGAAGATAATTGCCGAGGGGACCGTTGACGAGCTGATCGACAGATACGGCAAGGGCATGGTCCTTTCCTTCTCAGGGGCCCATCCCAGGTTGAGATCCTTCCTCCAGGCCTCCGGATGCGTCATAGTGGGTGGCGGGAAGGACTGTCAGGTCAATGAGGAGAAGGACGGCCAGGTGGCCATGGCGATAGAGAACAAGGACCAGCTCCTCGGGATACTCGAACTCGTCAAGGGGGCAGGCTTCGAGTACAGGGGGATCAATGTTCGAAGGAGCAATCTCGAGGAAGTGTTCCTGGCCCTTACGGGCGAATCCCTTGAAGATGGAGGTGTTCCGAAATGAATCCCAGAAGGATCAACTCCGTCTTCATCGTCAATGTGAAGGAGCTCTTCAGGGACAAAGGCGGCATCTTCTTCACATTCCTGTTCCCGATACTTCTGATGCTCCTTTTCGGTTTCATCTTCTCCGATACCGATGAGACTGTCTACGACATCCACATCCAGGACCTCGATGGGTCCGAGATATCCGAGAACTTCACACTCGCTCTCAGGGGGATCGAGGCCTTCAAGGTCAGGGAGATATCCCCCGATCGCGATGTCGATGGATACATCAAGGACCATGATGTCGACTTCGTCATTGTCATCCCGGAAGGATACGGGAGATCCATCGGCTCGAGCATGACGGGTGACAGGAATGTCACGGTGAACCTGACGGTCAAATACGACAGGTCCGTCCAGGCGACCCAGGTGAAATGGTCGATACTCAATTCCGTCCTTCAGGAGATGAACAAGCAGATGAGCGGGGGGCGGGACATAATCCTGCTCAAGGAGGATAATGTCATCACGGATAATTTCGAATACATAGATTTCTTCATTCCTGGTGTTATCGGTCTCACGGTCATGACGGGGGCCGTGTTCGGAACGATATTCGGCGACCTGGAGCTCAGGAAGAAAGGAGTGTTCAGAAAGCTCTCCACCACCCCCATCTCAAGGGGGGAATGGATACTTTCCAACATGCTCTTCCAGCTGTTCCTTGCCGCCCTTGCATCGGCGGAGATCCTGGTAATCGGATGGCTCATCTT
>JBLIRI010000007.1:0-39136 GCA_049472235.1 Thermoplasmatota archaeon
AGGGGGCCGTTGAGGTACAGCTAGCGTCCCAGGACGCTGCAGCCTACGGGGCGGACCTGGGATCGAGCCTTCCGGAGCTTCTCGACGCCGTCGTGGGGATCGAAGGCGATTTCAGGGTGAGGGTGGGGATGATGAACCCCGTTCTCGTTGACAGACGGCTTGAAAGCATCCTCGCGGGTTTCGATCATCAAAGGATCTTCAAGTTCTTCCATATCCCTGTCCAGTCAGGTTCTGACAGGATCCTTGAGGGCATGGGGAGAGGCTACAAAGTTGAAGGCTACCGCAGGATGCTGCGGAGCATAAGGAGGCTTTTCCCGGATGCTTCCATCTCCACTGACCTTATAATCGGCTTCCCGGGGGAGGAAGGTTCGGACCATGAGCTGAGCCTTGAGCTGCTGGAGGAGATCTATCCCGATGTGTTGAACATAACACGATTCTCCCGCCGGCCCGGGACCCATGCCAGCAAAATGGAAGGGCAGGTGAAGGGATGGGTCCAGAAGGAAAGGTCCAGGGAGGCTGCCAGGCTTCACCGGGAACTCCTCCCGACGATCCTGAAGGACAGAACGGGGCACCACGAAGGCTGTCTCGTCACAGAGGTGGGAAAGAAGGGAACGATGATGGCAAGGGACGCCAACTACACTCCCATCGTCATCGAGGGTGGGAAGAACCTTCTCGGAGAGTTCGTGGATATCGACACCTCCGGGATCGGACCGACCTACCTTCTGGCCGGAAAGGATTGGAAACTGTCGTGAGGGTTGCCCGAACTGAAAATCTTTTTAAAGAGGACCAACCTTTCCCGATGGCCGCGAGGTGCTGTTATGAGTTCCGTCAGGGAAACCACGATAGATCAGGCGAATGCGAAGCTCACCGACGAGGGGGTCACATGGGTATACTGCCAGTTCACAGACCTTGACGGGAAGATAAGGTCCTTCACCGTCCCAGCCTCCGACCTCTTGAACGGAAAGCTCTGGCAGGACGGAATGACCTTCGACGGGTCCTCTGTGGGTTTCGCAAAGACCGAGAACTCGGACCTGAGGGCGGTACCTGATCCGGAAACACTTCTGGTCCTTCCTTACGGTGAGGGCGTCCAGAGGGTCGCCAGGGTGGTCACGGACACATGGGATCCCGATGGATCGTCCCCCTTCCAGATGGACCCGAGGAACGCAGCGAAACGGTGCCGCACCCACCTCGAGGACCTGGGTTTCAAGGCCGCTCACCTTCAACCGGAGCTGGAGTTCTACCTTCTGAAAGAGGGATTTGCGGCATCGGATATCGGAAAGGAAACGGACGCGATCCATGCGATCCATCCCAAGCAGGGTTCTTTCGCCTCCGTACCCTGGGACAATTCGGACCCCTTCCGCAACGAGTTCACCCATAATCTGATCAAGGCCGGCCTGGATATCAAGTTCCACCATCACGAGGGCGGCGCCCAGCAGGTCGAGGTCGAGTTCAAGCACGTCCCCGACATAGTGAGATGCGGGGACTATTCAATGCTCTACAAGCTCATGGCCCGTCTCACCGCCAGGGAGTTCGGTTACGCCGTTTCGTTCATTCCGAAGATAACCGAGAGGGATTCGGGCAACGGGATGCACGTCCACATGTGGCTTGAGGGCAGTAGCGGTTCAGCGTTCGCGGACCCTGAAGACGAGATCGGCCTATCCCAGACAGCAAGGTATTTCATAGGCGGTATTATCGATCACGCAAGGGCCACATGTCTTTTCACGAACCCGACCGTCAACTCGTACAAGAGGCTGATACCGGAGTTCGAGGCGCCGGTCTATGCAACATGGGGCCAGAGGAACAGGACCGCCATGATACGGATACCCGGTTCTCCGGGTGCCAGAAGGGTCGGTGACATCGAGGTCCGTCATTCGGACACCTCGGCCAATCCATATCTTGCCTTCACGGTCCTCATCGAGGCGGGTCTGGACGGGGTCAAGAGGAAGACCGAGCCACCGGAACCGATCTCCGCCGACCCCAACAAGATGACCAGGAAGAAGAGAAAGGAGCTTCAGATCGAGCAGCTTCCCGTTTCTCTGCATGAGGCCATCGAGGCGGCAAGGAGCGATGAGGTCATCGAAAGGGCCGTGGGAAAGGACATCTTCAACGCCCATCTCGAGAAGAAGAACAAAGAGGTCATGGCCTTCAGGTCCCACGTTACCGACTGGGAGCTGAAACGGTATTTACCGCTGTAGAACGATGCATCTCTTGGCCAGGCCGCTCCATCCGAAGATGAGCGGATATCGCTCAAGTTAAAGAAAAATGCAAATATTATCCGAACAAATGACTATTGTTAATAATGGATGCCAAGGACCTGGAACTCCTCACGCTCCTCACAGCCCATGGTAGATGGGATGCCGAAGCCCTGTCGGCCCAGCTCGGGATATCCGCGCAGAACGTGGAAAGGAGGATAAAGCTCCTTGCCCGGGAAGGTGTCCTTACAGGCTTCTCCGCTTACTTCGACAGGAGGATGTTCGGGTTCGACACCACGTATCTCAAGCTCCATTTCGATTTCAGGCACTTCGAAAGGGTCGTCGAGAACATCTCGAGGATGCCCCAGGTAGCATCCATCTACCCAAACATGGACGATTTCATGATCGTCGAGGTCGTCCACTGGGATACCGAATCCCTCAACTCTGCCATCAGGGCAATGGAGCGTATCACAGCCCCGTACACGGTCACCGACCATTTCATCCCGCACATGCCCGATGAGGTCCCCGGGAAGCCAAAGGGAAAAGCTTTGAAGCTCCTCTCGCTCCTTGTGAATGACGGGAGGGCGGAGGTTGAAGAGCTTGCTGGGTCCATCAAGACCGATCAGGACGAGACCGCTTCCCTGCTTGCTTCGCTCTTCGATCGGACCGGGATCAAGATCAAGCCCGTCATACAGGAAGAACTGATCCATCCCTTCCCGACCTTCTCGATCATACTTGCCATGGTAAAGGACTGCTCCTTCGAGTCCTGTTATTCGGAGGTGATGAGGATCTCCAAGGAGAGCTGGGACTCCTTCCCTCTTCAGAGGCCGAAAGGTCTCTGGCTCAAGTGCTTCGGCAGGGACCTCCATGCTGTGGACCTCATGCTGGAGCGCTTCAGAAGGATGAAGGATGTTCAGGATGTAATGGTCATCCTTCCGGATTCGGTCCAGATCAGAAGGTCGGTGGACCTGAACATGGTATCCAAGGACCTCTGAGCACCCAGCCCTCAAACTTACTCCGTCCCGGGCGGTCCTGAAAAAAGCTGGCCGGTCTCCGTCAGGACGACATTGACGTAGCGCCCCTTCTTCGTCAGGTTGATGTATCCTTCCTTTTCCAGGGACCTGAGGATCCTTGACAGATGGGCCCTGTTCCTGGCCAGGTACGACCTCTTGCTCTCTTCCTCCTTCCTTGGCTTGAAGAATCCCTTTACCGTTTCCAGGTACGGGATCAGCGAGGTCTCGTGCCTGGCGGACCCGCCGATCCTTCCAAGGACCTTCAGGACCTCTTCCTCGTCCTTTTTGGGCCCCATGATGGTCACAGATGGGATCTCCATCACGCTGGCGACCCCGTGGGAAAGGACCTCCTGGTCCTCGGGTATGGAATATCTTTCGGGCTTGACATAATACGGGTGCGACCTGGTCATGAAAGCGGCCAGGAGAGCCGCGGACGAGACGATCCGGTTGCCGGTGGAAAGGTTGATGTAGACCTCGTACCCCTTCTGTCTCAGGTCCTGGAAGAGCTCCCGGAGGGACCTCGAGGCGGAATAGAAATCGAATATGTCCATCTCGATCTCCTCGACATCTATGGTCGCTGATACCATATCCCTCAGACGCTCCCCGTTGTTCCTCGCCTTCGCCACGATAGAGCTCCTGCGGTCCTTGCCGTACAGCAGGATCGCATGATTGGTGGGGAACTCCTTCAAACCCCCGAGGACCCTGTCCAGTTCCAGGCCCATGGGTATCACATGGATGATGTTCGAATGGGATGGCATAAGGATACGGATTTCTTGTATCATATATTGATGTTTCGTATCATATGTTCCTCATTTTGTTAATACTTCCATGGCAACAATGATACGTAGCACGGTTTAAATCGAATCAGGTCTATGGGCATGGGCGTTTGGACCGAGGGAATGGGGCCTCAACGTTCACTTCAGAACGGGATTTTAGGTGACGCTTGATGGAAGCTGAAAGCATGGGTGGAAGCACCCAAAACGGCGCTCTTATGGGAGTGAACGGTGATATAGCCCATGCCCTCGACCGAAAGAAGCACATGCTCGCATTGATACCCATGACGGGGGAGCTTCCGAAGGTCTTCATCCGGAAGGTCTTTCAGGAGGCCATGTCCAGAAGAAAGAAGCTGATCGTCCTCTCGCCCATGGAGAACGTCAATGATATGACCGGTCTTGTAAGCTCCGTGGCCACCTCCGAAGGACCGGGGGGAAAGGTGGTATCCTTCACCTCCAGGGACCTGATGTGCAACATGGACGGTTCGGACACCGATCCCGGCGACCTTCTGAACCATTGCGTCAGAAAGGACAGGATGGACCTGTGCGAGTATCAGACCGGTTTCGACCTGGATATCTACAGGGATATCAAAACCAGCGGAGGCTCCCTGATCGGGGAGATGACCGATGCGATAAAGGAGAAGGGCATGTGCCCCGCCCGTCTTGCCATCGACATCGCCACCGAGGCAAGGGTCATTGTCTCCGATTACGGTTTCATCTTCTCGGAGGGATGGGACAGGCTGTTCGAGTTCATGGGCCATGATCCGGGGGAGACGATCCTGGCAATAAGCGACCCGCCCTCTCTCACGGATTACCTGTGGAACCGCTTCAGGTACAGTTTCTCCGAACAGGACCTTCTGTCCGAGAACTGGGACCTCACAGGACTGGATGGGTCGAAAAAGGATGCCGTGGTTGTCCTTCTTGATTCCATGAAGGAGCTCATATCCACCTGGGATACCAGCAAACCTCTGGAAAGGAAGAACCTGATCCAGCTCTACCGCACGAAGGCTGTCTCCGCAGATGTGAAGGAGGGCATCCAGAATGTCCTTGAGGACCTGAAAGGCCTTCTCGATATCGGAAGGTTCGGCAGGATAACGGACCGCAAGAAGGTGAAGGACCTGTACCTTTTCCTAAAGCTCTGGATGAAGGAGCATTCTTCCGTATCGAGGACGGTCGAGGAGGACAGGGACATCAGGATGATCTCACTTTCCCTTCTTGACCTTCAGGTCATGGTCAGACCCATACTGGAATCCTTCCCCACCGTTGTTCTCTTCGGGGACAAGCTCTACCCACAGGAGCTGTACACGAGGCTCCTCGGGCTGAGGCCGGAGGATACGCTGAACCGCTCCTACATAACCCATGAGTACCTGTCCAGGACATCGGTGATCAGCTTCGCGAACGTCGAGACCTCATACAAGAACAGGGACGCCTCGACCTGGAGGACCATCGTCCAGGACATCATCAAGGTAACCTCCTCCACGCCGGGTATGGTGATGGCGGTCTTCCCCTCGTATTTCATCATGGACAGCGTGATGCAGGAACTGGTCGAGCACGAGTTCGACCGCCCGATCATCGAGGAGACCAGGGGGATGGGAAGGGACGAGAGGAGGAAGGTCCTTGAGGAGATGGACCTCGGGGGGGACCTTCTGATAATGAGCGTGCAGAAAGGCTTCCTGTCCAGGTCGCTCGTCCAGGGGACCATCAGGCCTGACACAGTAATTGTCGTCGGCATGCATATTCCGCCTCCGACCCCGAGGTCGAACCAGCTGAAGGTCCACATGCAGAAGGTCCACGGGACGAACCTCGGACATGTGATATCGGTCCTTCTTCCCGCCCTGACCAGCGTCATGGAGATCGTCAATTCCATGGCGGGGGCCCCAGGCGAGGGCAGGAACCTGGTGATCCTCATGGACAGGAGATATCAGGACGAGAGGGTGCTTCAGAGCCTCCCGAGGTTCTACGACATCAAGCTCCTTTCCGGGGAGAACGATTATCACGGAGATAGGTATTTCAGATGATGGCGGTGGACGCAATGAAGCTTGGTGAGGATATCGGGGGCCTCAGCTTTTCGGTACTTGGTAGTTCCAGCTCCGGGAACTGCACCCTCGTGACCGATGGTGAGACGACCATCCTCATGGATGCAGGCCTGCCGGTGAAATTCACCGCTGACAAGGTCATCGGGATAACCGGCAGGGACCGCGTGGATGGGATCTTCGTGAGCCACGAACATTCCGACCACACCAGGAACCTTTTTCCTCTGGCCAGGAGGTTCTCCTGTCCCGTATACCTCTCCCCTCCCGTCTCGTGGTATCTCGGCAAGCAGGTGGACATCGAGATCAGGGAGATCAAGGATGCCATGAGGATCGGGATCGGCGCTCTCACCATCACCCCGTTCCTGGTTCCCCACGATGCGATCGATCCCTTCGGTTTCGTGGTGGAGGGAAAGGGTGGCTCTCTGGGACTTATCACGGACCTCGGGGCCGTGGATGAGAGGATAGTGGAGATCCTCAGGGACCGGGAAGGGCTGGTGATCGAATCGAACCACGATTCCGAGATGCTGCTCAACGGTCTCTACCCGTCCTATCTCAAGAGGAGGATCATGGACCAGAACGGTCATCTTTCCAACCAGCAGTGCAGGGACCTCCTTGATATGGTGATCGGTCCGCGTACAAGGGACGTTGTGCTGGTACATCTCTCGGAGGAGAACAACGATCCCCTGCTTGCATTGGAGACTTCGCTGGAAGCGGTCCAGTTGAAAGGGGGGGAGGTCAACCTTCATGTCTCGTATCCCAGGACGCCCACGGAGCTTTACAGGTTGTACAGATAACGATACGGTGCTGTACTAGTGTTTTTATATATTCACCAGGATGGTGGCAGGCTGCGGCTTAGACGACAGGCCGGAGGTTGGACCGATGCCAGGGAGGACCAATTTCCCAGAAAGGGTGACACCGGGAGATCGCAATGTATGGAATGAACGCAGGGACCGTGGACCAAGGGAGGTGAGAAGGGCCCCTCCCAGAAGGACCGAGATAACGGACCGGAGGAAGGTGGAACCGGTCCCGGCGGGTGATGTTGAGGACCCGAACCGGAAGGTAAAGGTCATCGTCATTGCAGTAGCCACGGTTTTGCTTCTGGCCCTTCTGCCCTTCTGGGTATCGTCCGTCTGGTTCGATGATGAGGGGTCCGTGGGCACCGTCAAAGCAGTGGATACGTTCGTAGACGGGTCCTACCGGATCATGGTCAACACCACTTACACCGGGAGGGATGCGTTCTTCTCCATTCCCGGGGATGCCGATGTCGATAAGGCCGTGGTGAAGGTGTCGGGATCTCTGCCTCCGCAGAAGATAAGCTTCCAGGCAGGGAGGAATCCGTCCGACCTTGCCGTGGGGGACATCGACGGGGACCTTTTCACCGACGTCGTCGTGGCGAACTACAAGGACGATAACATTATGGTAATGCTCAATCACGGAAAAGGTCTCGTCGGTGGAGGGACCTACCATGTCGGCAAGGGACCGATACGGGTCGAGATAGCGGAACTGAACGGAGACCCGTTCCCCGATGTGATGGTGCTTTCGGAGGATTCCAGGGAGTTCAGGGTCTTCATCAACGACCAGATCGGCGGTTTCAGAGCGCAGGGCGCCCCCTATGTTTTCGCGACCCTCCCATCGGACATGGCGGTGATGGATTTCGATTCCGACGGCGACAACGACACGGTCGTGATAACGACCAACAACAACCTCCTGACGATCTTTCGAAATGACGGGACGGGCAGCCTTGCCTACCATTCAAACTTCACCACCGAGGGGAACCCGACCAGGCTGGGAGTGGTTGACATCGACCTTGATGGGATGTCCGACCTCGTCATCTCCAACAGAAGGGACATCTCGGACATGGAAGGCAACAGGCACGAGATATTCGATGAGGACAAGATGGTGACCTGGTTGAGCACCGTATCCTTCTGGTTGAACAGGGGCGGCGGGGAATTCGTAAGGGAGATAGAGGACCTCAGGACCCAAAAAGGGGTCTCCAGCATCACTTGCGGTGATATAAACGGGGACGGATATCCCGACGTGGTGATGCCGAACCTGGGCTATCACAATATCTCCGTGCTCCTCAGCAACGGGAACGGGGAATACAAGAGAGGGGCCCCCACTGACCTGGACTCACTCCTGCTTCCTTCGATGGACCCCATCCAGGCAAGGCTCCATGATATCGATAACAACGGCCACATGGATATCCTGGCCATAACGAAATCCGCGGACTCCGCTCTGGTGTACCCCGGGAACGGGGACGGGACCTTCCAGCCCTTCTTTCAGTATTACGGTGGTCTGAACCCCACCTCCTTCGAGCTGATGGATTACGATACCGACGGCGATCTGGACATAATAACCTCGGACTGGAAGGGCTGGATCGAGAAGAACGGAGAGAACGGAACCGTCTCCATCATAACGAACCTCAGGTCCGGTATTTTCGGAACCTACACCCAATATCCCACAGGGAACAGTCCGAGGGGTGTGTTCGTGAGGGACATCGACAATGACGGCGATCCAGATATCGCATCGGCGAACTATTTCGGCTCCACGGTGTCGATATTACAGAACGACGGGTTGGGCCAGTTCTCGAGGAAGCATATGGAGTACCCCATCGGCCTCGAACCGTACGCCGTCGTCTTGGAAGATTTCAACGGCGACGGTCTGATGGACGGAGCATCCGCTGACGAGGCCAATTTCAGGATCGTCCTCATGAGGTCCGACGGCAACGGCGGGTTCACTTCAGACAGGTATCTCTACGACATCGGGGCCTATCCTTTCAGCCTGAGGAGCGGGGACATCGACGGCGACGGGGACATGGACCTCTACACCTCGAACTACTTCCAGAACTCCACGACCCTGCTGTTCAACGACGGTTCCGGGGATTTCAGGACCATGTTCGGCGATTACAGGACGATCTACCTCGGTTCGAACATGCCGTATGATTCGATTCTCGAGGATTTCAACGGCGATGGTGTGAAGGACCTGGTGACCACGAACAGGGGCGACACCCTTGATCCCACGGACACGATCACCGTTATGCTGAACGACGGCACCTTCACATTCACGGAGAGGATAAATTACCACGTCGGCAGGGAACCCACTTCCTCCGTTGTATACGACCTTGACAATGACGGCGACCTCGATATTGCGACTGCCAATACAGGGAGCGATTCCATTTCCGTGATGCTCAATGATGGTGAAGGAGCCTTCACCAAGCTGGGGGATTTCCCCGCCGGGGACAGACCGCAGTACATCAACATCATAGATATGGACCAGGACGGGAACATGGACCTGATAGCCACAAATACCGATTCCAACGATCTTGTTTTCCTTCGTAACCTGGGGCCGGGAAATGGGTTCAATAAGCTCATAGACCTCAATATCGCCTCGTATCCTTTCGCCATCGACACCGGCGACTTTGACAATGACGGCAGGACCGACATTGTGCTATCCGGGGTCAATACCAACTGCGTCATTGTTACCGGATGCTACTGGTATCCCCAGGATGTTTCCATCGACATAGGGGCCGACGGGACCATCGACCGCACCTTCAGCGGATTGATAACGGACTCTTCCATATTCGAGGTGGATATGACGGAAGAGGTCAGGGCGTACATCCGGGAAAACGGAGGTAAGGGAGATATCAGGGTCCCCATCAAGGTGATCGCCGGCGAGGAAGGCGTCGTCGTTCTGGAGGACCTCCTCGTTATCTATCGATGAGAGTTCAGAGGGAGAATCTTCCGCCGCAGAAGGGGCACGTGCCTTTCTTCACGACATCCTCGGTTATGGACCGTGCGCAGTGAGGGCATTCGTATATGACCAGCTCTTCCTCTTCGCCCGATACGAACTTCTTTGCGCAGTTGGGGCATATCTCCTTCTCAAGGTCTGCCGCGGTCAGGTTGTGATTGCAGTACGGGCAGGAGTAGACCTCTTCTTCCTGCTCGGGCCTGACCTTCTCCATGGGGGGCTCACTGGTCTTCCGCCCCTCTTCCATCTCCTTCTTCTGCTCCTTGATCCTCTGGACGGCCTTCTTGAGAGAGGCCTCCCTCGAATCAAGCTCCGTTGACCTGGCCTCGATGCTCTTCTGGAGGTCATCGAGCTCCCTTGCTCTTGCATCGAGCTTTGCCTGTGAGCCCTGGATGTCCTTCATCTGCTTCTCCAGACCGGTCCGGTATTCGTCCAGCTTCCCGCGGTATTCCTCGAGCTCCCGGGATCTCTTTTCGATCTCCACGCCTTTGTGGTCCTCTTCCTCATCGGCTTTTTTGGCCGCCTGTTCGAGACGTGCCTCCAGATCGTTCCTCTTCTTTCTCTCCTCGCCGAGGTCGTTCTGGAGGTTGATCAATGCCTGCTGGAGCTTCTCGATGGTACCTTTCTGGTCGGGAACACCCGCCGCCGGCCGAGCTTCGGCTTCCTTTGCCTCGATCTCCTTCGACCTTGCATCCAGCGCCAGCCGTTTCTCCTCCAGTTCGCCGTTCTGCTTCTCCATTTCGGCCGATCTGCCCTCGAGCTGGGACCGGTATTCATCCAGCTGACCCCTGTACGCTTCCAGTTTCTCCTTCTCCGCCTCGAGGGTCTTTCTCTTCTCCTCCAGCTCTGCCGTCTCGGCCCTGATCTCGCCTCTTTCCTGGTCGGCCTTTTCCCGGTCGCCTTCGGTTCTTAACTTCACCTGCTCCTTGAGTTCCGCGTTCTCCGTCTGGAGCTTGAGGATGGCCGCCTGGACCTTTTCGAGCCTGGCCTCGGCGGTTCCCTCCTTTTCGTGGATCTCCCTGGAATGTTCCTCGAGCTCTGCGGCCTTCTTCTCGAGCTGCGACCTGAAATCATCGAGCTGTCCTCTGTAGGTGTCGAGCTCTTTCTTCATCTTCTCCACCGCGACCTTCTTTTCATCGACACCCTTGAGGTCTGCATCGAGCTTCTCCTCTCTGGCCTCGATTTCGTCCTCTTCCCGCTTAACCGTGAGGAATCTTGCATGGACCTCGTCTTCCTTTGACCTGAGGGTAGTTTCTTTTTCATCGAGGAGCTGCTTGATCTCGTCCAGGTGCTGTTTTCCTTCCTTCAGGGCCAGTTTGCCCTCCTCGATCTTCTTCCTTTCGGCAGCGAGGTCATCTTTCTCTTTTGTTGAGGCCGCATCGTCCCGAGCGGTCCTCGTGTCCGCGGCCTCCTTCAGCTCCCTGTTCTCCGTCTGGAGCTTGAGGATGGCCGCCTGGAGTTTCTCGAGTCTCTCGTTGTCCCTTTTCTCGAGTTCCTGTTTTCTCTCCTCGAGCTCCCTGGCCTGGTCCTCGATGGATGCCCTGTAATCATCGAGCTGTCCTCTGTAGTTCTCGAGCTCTTCTCTCTTCTTCTGAAGCTCCGCCGTTCTTTCCTTAAGGGCCTGGTCCTCCGCCCCTGACTTTCTCGTCTCCTCCTCATCCTTCTCTTTCAGCGTCTTATCGGCCTGATCGAGCTGTGATCTCAGTTCTTTGTTCTCCGTCTGGAGCTTGAGGATGGCCGCCTGGAGCTTCTGGAGCTTTTCGTTCTCCCCCGTACGGGCCTCCCGCTTCTGTGCATCCATTTCGGCCTCCCTCTCCTCCAGCTGCTTTCTGTATTCGTCGAGCTGCTGGCGGTACTGATCGAACTGTTCCCTGGCCGTTTGAAGCTGCTTCCGGTCCTCATCGAGAACCTCCCTTTCCTTCTTCAGCTCATCGTCCTGGGCTGCTGCTCCCTGTTCCAACTGCTTCTCCAGGGATGTCACTTTATCATTCAGTTCGGCGACCGTTTCCTTGAATTTCCGGACCTCTTCGGTCCCTTCTTCTTCGATGGATCGGGCGCGCTCGTCAACCTTGACCCGCTGCTCTTCGAGCTGCGCAAGCTGCTCCTCGAGCTGGTCTTTATAGGTCTCGAGCTGTGATCGGTATTCATTGAGTGCTTTTTCCCGGGACTCGAGCTCTTCTTTTTTCTTTTCAAGCTCCTTGTCCCCTTTTTCCCCGGCCTCTTTCGACCCCTTCTTGAGCTCTGAATTCTCGGTCTGCAGTTTGAAGATGATGTTCTGCATCTTTTCAAGGGCTTCGGCATCCTTCTTCTTCTCGGCCTCTTCCCGTGCTTTGAGATCATTTTCCTTCTTTTCCAGCTCGTGGCTCTTTGCCATGAGCTGCTCCCTGTACTGCTCCATCTGGTTCCTGTAATCCTCGAGCTTCTTCTTCTTCTCCTCCAATTCCTGGCGCTCATCCTCCAGATCCGGCGCCCCTTCCGCAGGTGCCTCCTCCTGGGTTTCCTGCGGGGCTTCCCGTGCCTCCAGCTCCCCGATCCTTACCTTCAGGGAGGTGTTCTCTTCCTGTAATTCCAGTACTGCTTCCTGCAGGGCCGATGAACCCTCATCAGCAGGAGGCGCCTCTTCTTTCGGTGCCTGCGCCTCCATCTCTTCCTTCTGCCGCTGGATCTCCTGGGAGGTCGCCTCCAGCTGGTTTCTGTATTCCTCGAGCTGTCCCCTGTAGGTGTCGAGCTGCTCTCTCTCCAGCTTCAGGTCGGCCTCGGTCCGAGACAAGGAAGCTTCCTTAGAATTCAGCTCTTCCTCCTTTTGTTTCAGCTCAACCAGCTTCTCACGGAATCTCGCCTGCATATCCCTTCGCCTCGCCTCCTCGTCCGGGCTGCCCGGAGCTGCTGCGGCATCCACATCCGTAACGGCCTCACTTGCAATATTCTGCTGCGGGTCGCCATCAGTCTGTTCCTCTGTCATACCTTCCGGCACCTTGATCCCTCCCGTGATCAATCAAGTATGTTCTTGAGCTTGTTCTCGACATTGAGGAGACCTTCCTTCTTGCTCTCGATCTCCTTGGTGATCTCGTCCTCGCTCTTTCCAGGGTCTGTTTCAACCTTGTCCGCTGCAGGTCCCTGGGTCATCATTGCCTTAAGCGTCCTCAACTTCTCCCTTGCAGCCTGGAGCTTGTCCTCCCGCTCCTTGAGCCGCTCCTCCCATTCCTGGAGATCCTCCGATGACCTGCCAAGCTCCTTCTTGTATTCCTCGAGCTGTCTGGCGAAGGTCTTCCATTTCTCTGATGCGGACCTGAGGGCCTCCTCCCTTTTCTGAAGTCCTTTTTCCAGGAGCTTTGAACTGTCCTCCCTTTGCTTGAGCTCCTTGGCCCTTGTGACCAGGCCTTTTTTCAGCTCGGTGAGATCGCGATTGGACTTCTCGAGGGCTTTCTCCCTCTCGTCCAGGCCTTTTTCCCTTATGGTGAGAACCCTCTCCCTTTCCTGCAGGACCCCTATCATCATCTCCGTCTGCCTGAGGTTCCCCCTGGTTATCATAAGATCCTTTTCCATCTCGTGGAGGTTGTTCTCCCTCTCGTCCATCTCCTTCTCCTTCATCTGGAGCTCCTCGGCAAGGTCCTGGACGTGGGCGTATTCCATCTTGATCTTCTCCAGCTCCTCCTTTTCACTTGCCAGGGCTATTGCTCGGTTCTCCAGCTTGGCCTGGTACTGGTCGAGTTCCTTCCGGAACTCCTCGTTGGAGCTTCCATCCATCTCGATCCGGCCTTCGAGTTCGGCAAGCTCCTTTTCCTTCCTGTCCAGAGTGAGCTCCCTCTCGTTGATCTCCTCTTCTCTCTGCTCGAGCATGGCCTTCGTCTGTCCAAGCTGGGCGAACATGTCCGAACGGTCCCTGCTTGAGGCCCTTTCGGTCAATTGTGATTCGAGGTCCTGCTTCTCCTTGTTCAGGGTGGAGATGATCTCGGCCTGAGACTGGATGCGGTTCTTCAATTGCTGGACCTGGGCCTCGAGGTTCTCTCGCGGGGTCGAGGTGATCTCCCTGCCGCGTCCCGATCTCAGCTCCTTGAGCTCGATCTGCATCTGTGTGATCTTTTCCTTCAGGATGGAGTTTTCGTCCTTCAGTTTCTTGGTCTCGTCCACCGAACGGTCCTTTATGGCCTTATCCTGTTTGCTCT
Source organism: Thermoplasmatota archaeon (assembly GCA_049472235.1). Lineage (GTDB taxonomy): Archaea > Thermoplasmatota > Penumbrarchaeia > Penumbrarchaeales > Penumbrarchaeaceae > JAFGLL01. The sequence goes on from JBLIRI010000007.1 coordinate 13,925, forward strand.
TGATCTCCTTCATCTGCTCCATTATCTCGGAGAAGAGTTTTTTCTCCTCTTCGGCCAGGGCGATCTCGTCAACCTCTTGGTCGCCTACAAGACCCTTTGATATCTTATCGAGCATCTCCAGGCTTTCCCTGGCCTGAGTGCTTTCGAGCTGCTTGGTGTGATCACCGGACCTGACGCTTCGATCGGGAAAAACGGTCACGATCCCCTTGCAAGAGGGGCATTTATATGCTTTCGGCACTCCCATCATGACGGCCCTGAACTTCCCCGAACACTGCGGGCACGTGAAGATGTTCTTGTTTTCAGGGATGTCGTTCACTGGTATCACCGCTGGAATGCAGACTTCTGGTCGGGGTCCAGGTTGAGACCTATATGAGAGCCTTCGATTAATACGTTTTGTTCGGTCTAGAACTCCTGACGGACGGACAACGAGCATGTTAATTTCTGGGTTGAATGATTACATAAACTTTTTAAGCAAAACAGGAGTTTGTGACGTTCGTACCAGTAGGGGTGCCTATCAGGCCGACCCAAACCCGTCACCACTGGCAGGGAATCTCATGAACACGTTCAAACAAGGTCTCACGGTCGCGATCGTTCTCTTCCTATCGATACTGGTCATCGGCTCCTTCGATGCCGATGGACAGGATCCACCCACAAGGGCCACCATACTCTATTCGGGTGACGTGGACGGGGTAGGAAGTTCAAAGGACATATGCCTGGCCGGGCACAGGGATTACAACGTATCCTTCACCTTCCACGAGATCGATCCCGTCGTTGTGGACCAGGTAGGGGTCAAACTGAAGACAGGCGGTCTTTCTCAACCACTGTTCCAGTGGGACCTGGTGACGCCTGACATAGCGCAGGAAATGCTCGTGGGTCAACTTGACATCAAGGATCCCGGATACTTCTTCGACGGCGTGAACCTCACGGTGTTCTTCGATGCCTTCTTTCATCTCAACTGGGATTTCGACAGGCAGCTGACCCTGGTCCCGTCGCTGACCATCAATTCCACATTGCAGGACCTTGACGCCTTATCCGAGCTGCAGGTCGAGGTCCACGGAACCCTGGAGGTCTACGATCCTGTGGTCGAGAAAGGGATCGACGATCCGATATCGGAGGGTGACCAGGTCAGGTCCAATTCGACGATCACGGTCAAGAACATCAAGTTCAGATACTGGCACCTGACGGAATATCTCTCGCCCTACTCACCGATGTCATCTGAGCTTACGGTCATTCTCAACGACGGGACCTCCACCTTCAACGCGACATCCTCTCAGGATGGCTTCACGGCAGAGTTGAAGATGCCGGACCTGGAGGATGCCAGGATCGACCTGAGGATGGACCTTCCCGGTATACACGAGGATTGGAAGGTCAAGGTCATCCAGTGGAAGTTCACATTCTCCATCGATGGCCAATCTCCGGATATTTCTCTGAGATATCCGGCTTCCACCACGAAGGTGGATGACGAGGAGTTCGAATGGGAGATCACCATCACGGAAAGACCAAAGAACAAACTGGATGTGGACAGCACCTCGGTGATGTTCAGGGTCCGGACATACGGAAACTGGTCAGAATGGCAGGCCGTCCCATCGGTCGGCGATGACAGGGTGATCACGGTAACCGGGACAGCCCTGGGAGTAATAGGAAAGGGCAATACTTCCCTCCAGTTCAGGGCTTCCGACGTTCTCGGGAACGAGAACATCTCAAATGTCTTTTCCATAGATATCAATCAGGGGCCCGAAGCCCTGGTCCCCACGACGGTGGATGGTCAGGAGTTCTTCAAGAACCAGAGCGTTGTTGTCATAGGTACCGATTGGGTTATCGACCATGACGATCCCATGGTCAAATTGAGGTTCGAGTGGTTCATAGACGACGATATCCAGCCGTTCTCCACTTCGGTCATGTTCAATAAAACCCTGTTCACGATGTCAAAGGGTGAGCATACGGTCAGGATGGTCGTCACCGACGGTGACGACGCGGGTGAATTTCAGCTTCACCGTGAAGGATGTACCATCGGCCGGACAAAAAAAGGACCCCTGGGATATACTGACGGATACGACCTTCCTCACGATCGCCATCCCCATTCTGGTTGCGGTCCTGATCGTTATGGTCGTGATCATAATAATCATCATTTCGAAACGTGTCAGAAGAGCCGACGATTTCATCATCAACGAGGAAGCAACGATGAGCGCCACCCAGGCCGAGGAGATGGCCAGGAAGATAAGGGAACTCTACGATGATGTTGCAGCACAGTATTCCGCCTCGGAGAACGACGCTCAGATCGATTATGATGACGGCAAGTTCGATTTCGATTACAATCTTTACGAGGTCCTGGGATTGGAAAGGACAGCAACGGAAGTCGAGATCAAGAAGAAATATCGGAAGGTAGCGGCATATTACCATCCTGACAGGGTCGCAACCCATAAGGAGATCGATCCGAGGGACGCAGCGGAGCACATGGTCAGGATAAACAAGGCAAAGGAGGTCCTGCTCAATCCGGAGTTCAAGGCGGATTACGATATCTACATCAGCGAGATGGACTTCTCCATGGACCTCAACGACTCCATCGAAGATGAACCTGAAGAAGAGGAAGACAATGAGTCCTGGGACTGATCCTTTTCATTGATCGTACTGTAATATATGGTAATTTACCGGTAATTACCCTGAAGGGGTTATATAGGCTATTTTGGTCTGAACGAGCAAGGGAGATGTAATCATGCGGAGCCTTGCTCATATCAGGAAAGGTTCGAAGAGTTCTTCGCTCAGGCATATCCTGGGTGTATCCGAGGCGGTCGGAACCGTCCTCCTGCTCGGAATATCGATCACCATCGCGGGGGGCATAGCTCTCTGGACGGCGAACATAGACGAGGGGGAGGAAGGTCTCTACGTCGACCTCTGGGCCGAGGTCAGCGGAGACGATCTGGTCCTGACCCATCGGGGCGGAGACAACCTGGATGGCTTTGACACGGAGATAATGCTGACCGCTCCGGGATCCGGCCAGATAGGGAAATGGACTTACTACGAGCTAACCGGGAACCTGGATGACACATGGTCCTCTGGTGAGGAACTAACCATGGATGTCTCAGACGCCGCCATTCCGGACACCTTCAGGGTCGTGGTGACCTCGAGGATGTCCGAAGGGACCGGTATTATCGTTCTGGAATCCGTTCTGAACAAGGCCGGGGTCCTGGGAACCCTTCCGGACCTGGCGGTTACAAGCGTGGAGTTCCTTGAACCGGATGGCAGCGGTGCGAACCCCCTGTATGAATCCGGGACCTATTTCATCAGGGTCCATGTCAACAACTTCGGTGCGGACATGACATCCACTCACATGAGGGAGGAAGCGGGCAACACGGTAACAAATCTCAGGATATTCGATTCCGAGGAGACCATCAGGTTCTCCGATGTGTTCATCTCCCATTACGACACCTCGGGGATCGAGGTGGATCCGATACTCAATCCCAGGTTCGGCATCCTCCGCAACGGTGAGAACATGTCCTTCACCTTCAACTGGACCGTTGGAAGCAGCCTCCCCCGCTCCCTGGGGCTGCACACGCTAAACGTGAAGGTGAACCCGATCTTCCAGGGCGAGCTCAATTACCGCAACAACTATGTTCAGAGGAAGTTCAAGGTCGACAAAGAGCTCATACCCCTGCAGATACACGGCCCCGATCCGGGGATCTATGATATCTATTTCTCAAACGACGCCCCCCACAGCGGGGACGAGGTCACTGTCACGGTCGTCATACAGAACTCGGGTGACGAGCCGGTGACAAGGGACCAGCATGTGAATCTCATAGTTTCAACCTGGGAGCCTGTCATGAGGAACATCGAAGACGATCTTGTCCCCGACTGGAAGATGGACTACATGGGTTATTACGGGGACCATTACGGCGTCTACAGATCGGAGGACAACGCCTTCCCTCTGAAGAACGATACAGTGTTCCCGACATGCGTAAAGCTCGATATCGAACTCCTGCCCGGGGCCTACCTGTTCTTCTACTTCAAGCTGGAAGCAAGGGTCGACGTACCAGGAGGCGAGCAGCTCGTTTACGCTGCCATAGACGCTTATCAGAACGATGCGGACCCTCAGGGGATACACTATCTTGACGGGGATTACTGGAAGGACAACAAGGATTTCGGGATAATACAGGTCCTTCCGAGGATCCTGGTGGTCGATGACGACAACGCCATAACGGGTTCGGACAGCGACATGACCTCCTCCGTGATAGAATCCCTGGTGGGTTCCGGTGTGACGATCGACAGGGTCTATGTAGCGCAGCAGGTCTCCGACGGTCCCGATACGAGGGACGCTCCGGCCTTCTCGTACAATCAGGCCGAGATACCCGCTCCTGCAATGGAAGATTTCGATATAGTCATCTGGGTCACCGGATATGATGAGAACCCGTTAACCAACACGCCGAAGGCGACCCCCACCTCTCCCGGAGGGAACATCCAGGAGATGATGGATTACATGGATGCCAACAAGTACCTCCTGATCATCGGCACGTCCCCCTTCGACCACTTCACGAACTACTTTATCGAGGGAAACACCCAATCATACATAATTCCCGCCCCGCAGACCACGATCGATGCGAGCGTGTTCCTGTACAACTATCTCGGAATCAAGAAGATCACCCCTGACCTCGAGCTTCCCACGGGACCGGGTCAGTACCTTTACGGAATGGATACGGATCCCGACGGACTGACCCCGAGCCCCGGACCGGGCGAGGACTACATCATCGAACTGGTCGAACAGGCCCCCTTCAATGACGGGATGACCTTCTTCCTCGCCAGGGACGAGGTCGAATCCGGGGCCGCCGGTCTCGAGACCCCGGTGGGAGTGATGACCACCTTTGCCGAAAAGGACCTTCCGATCCCGCGTTACAATTACATCCGGTCCTTCTCGACGCCTGACCCGGACCTTCACAACGCTCAGTACAGGGCTGCGGTTATGGCGTGGAACGTGACGGAGATCAAGTACCTCAACGAGAAGATCGACCTCTTCGCAAACGTACTCAGATGGTTCGATTGGGAGGTTCAGGTCGGCCGCGACCTGGCGGTCACAAGGATGAACCTCTACATAATCACCGAGGCATCTGAAGGCGTATGGGAGAACGTTCCCGTGGACGAGGGCACCTCCCCCAAATACCTTGACACGGTTCTTCTGGAAGCTTACATCAGGAACAACGGACCTGACCTCGAATCGACCTCATTGATGTTCTACGTGACCGGACCGGACGGGATCGAACTCCCCATAACCCCCAACATTCCCGACCCCCGCAGCGGGCTCGAGAACGAGGAGTACGACAATCCAAGCGATATCAGCGGCCTCGTCGGTCAAGGAGGCGAGGTGGTGATCTACAAGCTATGGCTCGCGGTGGGTGTAGGAACCTATACCTTCAGGGTCGTCGTGGACCCGTTCCACCTGATCTCGGAGATCAACGAGGAGAACAACGATATCTCCTATTCGACCTCCACTGTAACTTCTTTCGTCACGAAGAACAACATCCTTGTCGTGGACGACGACATGTCCGATGACAACTTTGCACTGGATATTGACACCCAGGCCCATAAGGCGGAAAGGTTGATCGATTACTCCCTTTCGGGCTCCGGAATACCTCCTTCTTCTGCGGTCGTGGAAGCACTGGACGATCTCGGTTACGAGTATGACCTCCATACCGTCGAGAACGCTCACACGGGGCTTGTATGGGACTACTCGAGCGATCTGTCCATCCTCGATCTCAAGAGGTTCAACTCCGTGATCTGGGTGACCGGTGATTCCGGTCCAGCAGATGCGACAGGAAGGGAGACGTTCACGGACCAGGACCTGATAGGTCTCAAGAAATATCTGGACGGTGATTATCCCGAGGCGAAATACCTTTCCGCAGACCACCACGAGAACCTGATGATGGTGGGGTCCAGGATAGTCTCCGATCTCATGACGGCGCCTGACTACAATATCGAATACATATCGGACGGTGTGCTCCGAAGTTTCACCATAGGCGGGTTCATGGAAGGGTACATGGGGATCGAGGCCGTTCTACCGGCTGCCGGTATGGCGGACGGACTTTACGGCCCTCAAGAGGGTGATTTCATCGATGACATCTATCTCGGGGTCATCTTCGCCGATGATGACATCATTGATCCGTTCATGTATGAATCCTTCACTCCGGTGGCTCCCGTCGAAGGCTACATTCAGCCAAGGGACGGGATGTATGTCGAGGATGGTCTCGGCGGTTACAGGCTGGTCTCCCACCAGTACGACCTCCGGGACGAGACCAGGAAGTTCAACTTCGTGATGCAGTCCTGGCAGGTGAACCATGCGTCCTTCGACACGGCGGAAGGCCCCCTGCAGGAGATCCTTTTCCTGCCCCTCCACTGGTTCAACACGCCGGACTGGAGGCCTGACCTGGTAGGAAGGTACTGCAAGATGTCCGTGGATGAAGAGAACCCCGTGATCGGCAGCTCATACCTGGTCCAGGCGGAGATTGCCAACCTGGGAGGAGTGGCTGGTGGGGGAACCGTCAGGTTCATGGACGGGACCATCCTGATAAAATCCGAGAACGTATACCTCGAGCCGGACAGGACGACCACGCTGGAAGCGATCTGGAAGCCCAATTTCGCGGGTGACAGGTCGGTCTCTCTTTGGATAGACCTTTACGATGACTACGACGAGGTCTTCGACGTGTCCAACAACAGGCCGTCGATCACCAAATCGATATTCATTTTCTGGGATGACATGGAGTCCGGCGACGAGAACTGGGAGCACGATTCAACAAAGCTCCTGATAAACGGCGAGAGCCCGCTCGATTATCTGGGCGAGCCAACGGACACCAATATCGACGACACCTGGGAATCCATTGACGGCTTCCACCTCAATTCGGAGGTGGACAACCCGACTGTGGAAGGGATCTTCCACAGCTCTCCCAACTCTTATTACATGTACGAACCGGACCAGGGCAATCTGGCCAGGAAACCGCTGGACCTTGTACTTGTCCTCGACACTTCCGGTTCCATGGACAACGACGGCTACGACCCGGTGATAGGTGATTTCCAGCCCATCGGGAACATGAAAAAAGCCGCCATCAACATTATCAACCAGATGAGGCCCAACGACCGGCTCATGATAATGATCTACCTCTCCGGCGGTGGTGCCGGGTACTATCCGCTTGCTTACATGAGCGATGTGAACAAGGAAACGTACAAAGGATACGTATCAAATCTCAAGGCGTACAATTACGCACCCTTGTGGGATGCGATCGGTTATTCGGTCAGCATCCTCAATACCAACAAGAGGATCGATGCCTACCCCGCCATCATCTCGATGACGGATGGCGACGATTTCGGGGCCGCGGGTTACGAAGATGGCAGTGCGGCCTACTGCCCGGGATCCGAGCCGGGGACAAGCTGGAAGACAAGCAGCTGGGGAAGGCTGGCGGGATTGAAGTTCGGGGACCCTGCGGCGACCTTTGCCAACCAGGACCTGACGATAGGGCATGACATACTAAGGACCTATGAATACGATCTTCTGTACGAAAAATACTGGGAGGACCTCGATGCGGCCCGGGAGAAGAGGACGGGTATACTTTATTCTCCGATACCGGTTTTCAACATCGGTCTGGGGGTCGTCCCGCACGAGGCTGACCCACTTGCTCCGAAGATATCGAGCTATCCTTTCACCACGGAATATGATCTCTGGCAGATCTCGGAGACCTCCAAGGGCGATTACCGGTACCTGAGCTCCTCGAACGGCCTGAAGCAGGCCTTCCAGGATGCCTTCGACTCCATCGAGAACGGTGCTGGTGGCGGAACCAGAAGCTCGACCCCGACAAGGGCGATAGGTCCCTGGACGGACGGGCTCGAGCTCCCCTCCAACAAGTACCTTCACACCAGGGAGATCGACCTGACGTATGCGGACAGCGCGGAGCTGTCCTTCAATCACAAGTACAACCTCAAGAGCTCCACCAACGGCGGGATATTGCTCATCTACCACGAGGACCCGGTCCTGGGCTGGGGATGGGAATACATCCAGCCCGACCAGCCGTATACAGGGAACTTCCCTGAGGTTGCATGGCCTTCGCTAACGGATGATTTCAACAACCAGATCAGGTGGTGCTGGAACGGTCTTTCGGGAGGAGGGACCTTGGACTGGGATTATGTGACGGTGGACCTCAGCGAGTATCTGGGTGAGAGGATACGTGTCATGTTCTATTACATCCACATCGATGGCGGAACAGGATATGGATGGTTCCTTGACGATGTTACTGTCAAGATCTCCACCGAGGATGATGATCCAGTAAGAAAGGACCTCTCGGTCGATAACTGGGCCCTCATCACTGCAACCACTCCCGGCAAGGAATCCTACAGCGGGGACCATGCCTGGTTCTGCGGTGTGACCTCCAACGGCGGTGACCTGAACCACGGGGTTGACAACTCGTTGTATACGAGACAGATAGATCTTACGAATGTAAGAACGGCGGGTCTGCAGGCCATGGTCAAGTTCAACCTCGATCTGGCCCCCGACAGGCCTCCGGACGGTTTCAGGATAGAGGTGTCCACGGACAACAAGCAGACATGGGTGCCCCTGAACCTCGGAGTAAGGTCCTCCTGGGGTGTCAGCGGGACCGATGCGGATATCGATGACGGCATTCCCGGAGACAACAGGGCCTACACGGGCCTTGACCTTGAAGGCAACGGGAACTACTGGGTACCCCTTGGAACCTTGACAAGGGTGAATGCCGACCTCACCGCTTTCACCGGAAGCGTCATCAACATCCGGTTCCGGGTGGTCACGAACACGGATATAAGGCACTATGACCAGACGGCTGTGCCCGACCCTCTCTTCAGGGGAATATTCATCGATGATGTCCTGATATACGGAGAGACCCTGGGATCGACAAGGAGCGGTGAACTGGTCCCGGAAATAACACGCTTCGATGAGAGGGACCTGGACATACCGGGTTCGATCTCGTCGGATCCGGTTCCCGAACCGGAGAATGAACACATCGGGAAGGAATTGTCAGCACCTCCGAACACGCCATCGTCGAACGATATGATCGGAGGGGAGGTTCTTTCAGGCGGACAGGCAGGGGTATCGATGGCGGTCTTGATAGCCGGGTCCTCTGTCCTGGTATTTACGGCGGTCGCGATATGGAAGGTCTCTCGCAGACCGGAAAAAGAGAGGCAACCGGGGGTATGATAACTTGAAAAAGGTCTCTGCGCTCGGTTTCCGAAGATCTTCCAGGGACGGACCGACCGTCCTTGGTGTTTCCGAAGCGGTGGGAACTGTACTCCTGCTCGGCATCTCAATGCTCATGGTGGGCGGGGTCGCTTTGTGGACCGCCCAGTTCGAGGGGACCGAGGAAGGTCTTTACGTGGACCTGTGGTCCAGCGTGGAGGGCAGCCGTCTGAAGGTCATCCACAGGGGCGGGGACCCACTTTACGGACCCGATACCGAGATAGTGGTGCGGAACAGCGACGGGTCCATTGCACTTCGTGAGAGATACTATGACCCCGGGCAGGGCAGGACGGACGAGTACTGGGGGGCATCCGAGGAGGTGACCTTCGATATCTCTTCCGCGTCCCAGAACTTCAAGCTCGTCGTTACCACCATCAAGGACAACGGCATCTCCACCGTTGTACTCAGCAATGACATGATAAAGGGCACGGATCCTTCCGGCTCCCCGGACCTTGCCGTTACGAGGATCCGTTTCGCCGATCCGACCGGCGCCCTGGTCACCTCCCTTTTCGAGACCGGCAAGTACCAGGTCCTGATAGAGGTGACCAATTTCGGAGCTGATATAGACACTGTGTACTTCAGTGCGAACCCGGACATGACCGTGAATAACCTCGTGGTCTATGATTCCGAGAACGATCTGGTCGTCACCGGTATCAAGTTCAGGCACTATGACGGTTCGGGCGTCCCCGTCGATCCCTCAGATACTGCGAACTGGGGGAAACTGAAGAACGGGGAGAGAATGGTCATCAACCTGACATGGGACAATCCGCCGTTGAGAAGCAGCAGCAGGACGCTCGGCCTTCACGAGCTTGGTGTCAAGGTCATATCATATCCTGCCGGGGAAGTTGATTACAGGAACAATGTGGTGAAGAGGAAGTTCCAGGTCGAAAAGAAGGTCCTTCCGATCGTCCCCATCGGACCCGATCCCGGGATCTATGACATCTATTTCTCCAACGACAATCCCAAAAGCGGGGAGCAGGTTACTGTAACGGTGGTCGTCCAGAACTCCGGATCGATGCCACTCCTGCCGGAAATGGATGTCAATCTTGTGGTCTCGCTGGACGAGATGGTCAAGAGGGAGATCGATGATGTTCCCTATATCGACTGGGTCCAGGACTATCCGGGTCATGAAGGACTCTGGAGGATGGACGACAGCTCCCAGCCCCTCGTCGAGGATGAGCTTTTCCCGACCTGTGTCGTACTCGACCTCGAGATCCTGCCGGGTTCCTATCAGTTCTTCTATTTCTCTTTCCAGGCAAGGGTTGATATCCCTGGCGGAGAGCAGTGGGTCTATGCAGGAATAGACGTCTACAACGATGACACCACTTACGAGAGCCTGACATTCGAGCAGGGAGACTACATAAACGACAACCTTTACCGGACCTTCATACAGGTTCTCCCGCGGATACTTCTCGTCGATGATGACGGAGCGGTATCGGGGACGCCGTTGGACATGACGACCCATGTTGTCGAATCCCTTGTCGGAGCCGGCATTCAGGTGGATACGATCTTCGTCGCGCAGGTCATAGAGGATACGAACGGCCTGAGGGATGCTCCTGCCTATACCTACACCAAGGACCCGATCCCCTACCCGGCCATGGAGGATTACGACATCGTGGTTTGGGTGACCGGGCATGCCAACGATCCCCTGACGAACGTCCCGGAAGGTTCTCCACTCCCGTATTCCGGCAACATCCAGCAGCTGAGGGAGTTCATGGACAACAACGGGTACTTACTGATCATCGGCAAGAATCCATATAAGGGTCTGGGGCAGTATTTCACTCCTGACGGTGTTGTGAACTCTCCGGCTGTCATATGGGAGGGGACCGAGGATTATTCGGATGCAAGGGAATTTCTCTACAATTACATGGGGATCGCGGTGCTCTCGGACGGACACGACCTCCCGGTCGGAACCGATCCATACCTTGTCGGGCTCGATACCGATGAGGACGGGATCACTCCGGTGGAGGAAGGGGAGGACTACACTATCGTCCTAAAAGAACAGGTCCTCGGCAATGGAGCCATGTCCTTCTTCACCCCGAGAACGATAGTGGAAAACAAGGACGGGAGTCCGTTCTTCGACATTCCCAAGGAGGTTCTCACGACCCGGGAAGAGATCGACCTGCCCGGACCAAGGGTGAACATACTGAGGTCATGGAGCTTTCCGCCATACGAGAATGGACCGCAGTTCAGAGCGGTCACACTTGGCTGGGACATATCCCAGGTGAAGTATCTCAACGAGAAGATCGGCATAACCGCCGGGATCATGAGATGGTTCGACTGGGAGATCAAGGTCGGAAGGGACCTGGCGGTGACAAAGATGGAGATGTACATCCTGAAGAAGGACGATACGGATATCTGGTACCGCTCCCAGATCACAACCGCCAACGTGCCCAAGTATCTCGATACCGTGGAGATAGAGGTAACTGTCAGAAACAACGGACCGAGCGAGGAATCCCCGACGCTGATATTCTACGTGACCGGACCCAACGGGATCGAGCTCCAGGTGACCTCGAACATTCCGGACCCCAGGGGGGACGATGACCAGATACCCCCGGGAAGGACCGCGGACAGGAATCCGCTGGACGTCCCCAGCATATCCGGAAGCGGCGGGGAGACGACCCAGTACAAGTTGTGGCTTGCTCTCGGGGCGGGGCTGTATACTTTCAGAGTGGAGGTGGACCCCTATCATCTGATAACGGAGGTCAACGAGGAAAACAACGATATCTCGTACTCCACCACGACACTGGCGTCCTTCGTTGCCGAGAACAACATACTCATCGTCGATGATGACGGATCCGAGAATAACTTCCACACCGAGGATGTACCTAAAGGACAGGTTCAGAACCTGATCATCGAGTACGAAGATGGAGAGGAGCCAAGCCAGGTGATCGAGGATGTATTGATAGATCTGGAGTACGATTACGAAGTATTCACCACCACCACATATGATGATGGAACGAAGTGGGTGCTCGGTGACGGCCCCGAATACAACGAGCTCAAGAGGTTCAACTCCGTGATCTGGGTGACCGGTGAGGCAGGGAGGATACCTGCTCTTCAGAGAGAGACCCTGACAGACGCGGACATGCTCAACATTATGAAGTACCTCAACGGGCTCTACGACGAGGCGGAGTTTTTGCCCCCCGACCACAACGAGAACATGATGTTCATCGGGAGCTACATTCTCACCGATATCACGGATTCTGGCAGCACTGTAGTAACGGACGGGACACTATCGACGACCACCCACGATTTCCTCAGGGAATATCTCGGCGTGGAGCCTGATGATACGACCCCGCTCAAGTCAAGCACCAATGCCTATGGAAAACCATCCGGCAGGTTCAGCGATCATGCCTACCTCGGACTTGACCTGAGACGGAGCGATCTGATCGATTTGGACCCGTTCGGCTATGCTCCGCTGACCCTTTCCGGATGGGCGGATTCGGAGACGAACTGGGAACTCGTGACCGTCCCGGCACCGGACGTTGTCGATATAGTATCGGTCCAGCAGCACAGGATGACCGACGACGGGGACAACTCCAATTATTTCAGGACGGTCCTTCATTCCTGGGAGCCGACCAAACTGGTCCATTCTTCCATCGATCCCGGTGTGGCCGAATTCCCGCTCCATGAACTCATGTTCCTGGGGCTTCACTGGTTCGAGACCCCAGACGACGACCCGGAGCTGGTCTCGAGGGATACCCTGATATCCTTCAGCGACCAGCATCCCGAGATAGGGAAATCCTACGTTGTCAGGTTGAAGGTCGCGAATCTCGGAGGGGTCCCGGGAGGCGGGACCGTGAGGTTCCTGGACACTGGAACGATCTTCAAGAGCGAGTACATATTCCTGGACCCGGGCGACGAGATAACACTCGAAGCCCTATGGGAGCCTCAGTATGCCGGCACGAGGGAGATCACTGTCTGGCTCGACCGCTTCGACGACTGGGACGAGGTGTTCGACTCCATCAACAACATACCTTCCAAAAGGATCCAGGTCTACTATCTATGGGATGATATGGAATCCGGCTCGGGCGAATGGGAGCACGATGCGAACCTGATCTACATAAACGGCGAGTCCCCTCTCGATTACTACGATCCGACGGGTATCGATCCCGATACGAACGTCATCTCGGATTGGGACATGTCAATGTCCTTCGGTCTGAACCAGACGAAGGAGGAATTCCACAGCTCACCTTCGTCGTTCCAGCTCCGGGAATCGACTGGCATTGTTGAAGAGGTCGCCGATGTCCTGATATCCTTTGTGATAGACGATTCCGCCTCCATGACAGAGAGAAAATCAATATCCGGTGACACTTGGTTGAAGGTTGCCCAGGATTCCGCAAAGGTCCTGCTGGACCAGCTCTCCAACGATTCGGTCGTCGTCTCCATCTGGGACTTCCAGGGTAATCTTGAGAGGAGGTTTTCGGGACCGACGGACAGAGGCACCTCCGAGGGAGGGATCCCGACCAAAGTGAGGAGGGACCCGATAAGGATGGGGGACGATTTCGGCGGGCTCAACGGCCGGGAATACATACGAAAGGAGATCGACAAGATGAGCAATCCGGGAGGAACGACCATCCTCTGGGATTCAATAGGCGAGGCATATCTCGATACCTTATACTGGTCGACCTATTATCCGGACCTCGAACCAGTCGTGGTCGTACTATCCGATGGTATGGACCTGCAGGCTTCGGATAAGTCAGGTTTGAGCATCCTTACCGCGGATGCAAAGATAGAGGCAGGAAGCTCGTACTGGGCTCCCTGGGGAGACATGACCATGGGCGAGCAGTACTATCCCTATCATGTCGGGAAATATACCCTGGACTGGTCCAGACCCCTTCTGTCGACATACTGGATGTACGCGCTGGCCACGGGTTCGGTGGACAGGTACAGATACGGTCTTCTTTACTCCGATATCCCGATATACACTGTCGGCCTGGGAGTGGAGCACCACGACCCGCCTTACCTGCCTGAGACCTTCACCAATCCCCTATCTGGGCCCGGCGACCATAAAGCAGACAACGTCAACGCTGTCTGCTGGGGCAAGGACTGCCTCGAATCCGGGACGCTCGAGTACAACCTATGGAGGATCGCGGACACTTCGGATGCCGAGTACTTCTATGCTCCTTCAGCCGATGAGCTCGAGGACATCTTCAAACAGATCGGCCAGCTCCTGGCGAAGCCCCAGGCACAGTCGAGGAGCGGAGTGCCGACCAGGCAGGAGAGCGATCCCAATACCAACAAATGGGCCGTAACCCCCGCGGTCGATCTCTCCGACAGCGTGTCATCCCGATTGACATTCTGGCACAAGTACAACACCATCGACGGTGCGAACGGTGCTTACATACTCGTCGGATACAGGGACCCCGCAGTGGATACCGATGGTGACGGTAATGCCTCCAACGACTGGGACTGGAGGTACGCCACCCCCGGAGAAGGTTTCTACTCGGGATCACTGATGCCCAACGTCGAGCGGACCGATTCCTTCGGGACCCCCATCACCTGGGGCTGGACCGGTATCTCGGGAGAAGGGACCTTCGGATGGGAGCATGTGGAGGTCAATGTTCTGGACTTCGTGCCGGAAGGATACAGGTCCGCAGTGAGGGTCAGGTTCCAGTACACCCAGTACGGAGGCGGGACCGGTCTCGGCTGGTTCGTTGACGATGTCCGGTTGACCACATCGAGATCGAACAGGGTCGCTGTGGACATCAACGATATCGATACGTGGAGGCTGATCGAGGGAAGCATATCCGAGGGGACGACCCACAGCGGTACGGGCTCATGGTTCTGCGGCGGCTGGAATGATGGGGACTTCCACGAAGGTATCGATAATTCCCTTTACACGAGGGCCATCGACCTGACCACCGCAAGAACGGCGACGCTCGAGTTCATGGCAAAGTTCAATCTTCAAAAGGCCGAGGACCAGCCCCCGGACGGATTCCGGGTGGAGATCTCGAAGAACGGAGGCCTGAGCTGGACCCCGCTGAACTTCGGACTCAGGGCCTCATGGGGGGTCAGCGGAACGGAATCTGATGCCTCTGATGGTACCGACGGGGACGGGAAGTCCTTCACGGGCCTTGATGAGGGGGGCAGCTGGGTGTCTGCTTCATCCCTCACAAGGATGACAGTGAACCTCAACGGTTATTCGGGAGAGGTCGTCATGCTCCGGTTCAGGATGATCACCAACACCGACGGTCTTCATGCGGAGGATATTTCGGAGTCCGCTTTCTTTGGGCTCTACATCGACGATATCGTCGTGTTCGGTGAGTCCCAGGCGGGAACAAGAGGTGTCGAGTCTCCGCAGCCTCCCGCCGATATCACTCCCACGGACCAGGCTCTCGAGATCGAGTTTGCTGATGTTAATATTGGGAAGGAGACAGGACAGGTACAGGATGTGGTCGAAATTCCGGATACCGTGATGTCGGAGGAGATATCACCCGAGCCTGCCAAAGACAAGTTATTTGTCGCACCCCTGCTCTTCGTATCGGCATTGATGATCGCCGTGCTTGCCGTGAGGAGCATTGCACAGTCCAAGAGGAGGCGGAACTGAATGAAGGGAATGAGGATAACGGACGACAGGGGGGACGCCGTGATGGTCACCGCTGTCCTGCTGCTGTCGATATTCCTGTCGGTGGGGTCCAATTATCTCCTGGAACACGGGGACAACGTTGGAAAGGAGGAGGACATGGTCCACGCTGCCTATGTGGAGGATTCGTTCTTGAACACCAGGTCTTCCATGAGCTCACTCCTGAAGGCGGGGGACGTTCGGACGGTCATCATCGAGAGGTTCACCCTCGGGACCGCAGGCAATCCCTATCTCGGGGTCGCGAGGTCCTCGGGCAGCCTGATAATTGATCCGGAGACGAACACCTTCCAGCTCAGCCTTGTCAAAAGGTCCGGACCCGCCGAGACCGACCTGAACACTGTTAACGGCGGGCTCCATTTCATATCCAATAACTACTACTTCCACGACCAGGACCATATTTTCACCGCCGGGGGTGTCATCATGGAGCAGTACGGCTCCCAGGTGATGACGGTTCCCCCGGACATGCAGCTCGTGGACGCATCCGGAAAGCTCCAGCTGAACATGGACATGTTCGGCATCACCAGCGCCTACAGAAGGATCGCCGGGATCGAGAGCATCCCCGTCTCCATAAGGATGGCGGGAAGCTCCATCGTCGAGGAGAGCTTCGGCCCGGGGGAATCCCTTGTGATCAGGGTGAACGGTCTGGGTGAGAGGGCATGGTACGATCATCTGGTCTCGTTCCTCGAGATAAGCGGGCTTGTGGACGGCATTGATTTCACGGCGGCCGCCCCCCTCGATTGGGACGACCCGGCACAGTATGTGGAGATCGACCTGCTGGCTGTGGATGAGCTTGCGGCACGGATAGGAGAGATGGAGGTGACTATTTGAAGGGAATTCTGAGAACGGACAGGTCAGGCGTCACGAACGTCGTATCGATGATAATGATACTTGCCATCATAGTATCCTTCATGGGAATGGTCTTTGCGACCTACCTGCCTGCCTTCGGGAAGGACCTGGAATTCCAGACCCTAAACGAGGTCATGGATTCCTTCATGGACCTCAAATCCGGTCTGGACAGGCTGTCGGTCGGAGGGGACTCCGGAACATCGCTGACGACGAAGGTGACGCTGGGCTCCGACGGAGGGCCGGTGTTCGGCTTCGGGAGGATGACGGGTTCGTTGAACCTTTACGAGGAAAGCGGACTGATAACCGTTGACGACAGCGCCGGGTTCACGTACGGCCAGGGAAGGGGGACGGTGATGTACAGGTCCAACAACCTCTACGTCGAGGACCAGATAATAACGATGGAGGGAGGCGCGATAATCAGGGACCAGGCCGGCTCCTCGGTCCTGAAGGGCCCCCCGAACATGGTCCTTGACAACGATGTGTTCACCGGTTCCATGAGCCTCTACTTCCTTCTCATTAACCTCGAGGGGGAGAGCGTCAGCTTCTCGGGAACGGGCTCGTACCTTATATCAACGACACTTCTGACCGAGGAGATATCGTCATATGCTGTATCAGCTGGGACGGACATAATCGTGACCATCGAGACCAGCCACGGTGATGTGTGGGAAAATACCGTTGATGATATAATGGAGGGCGAGGGCCTCGTCAAGGATGTCTATGACGAGGTGGGCGGGACATGGACGAACAATGATTACAGGGTCGAGATCGCGGGAGATACGGTCTCACTGACCGTCAGGGGACTGACCGAGCTCGTCGTGAGGTCCTCTTTCTTCAGGGTCACCATGACCTAGACGAGGTACAGCTCGTCCTCGATGTAGGCGCATCTGACCTTCTCGCCGACCTGGAGGCCCTCTGGTTTGATCAGGTCCACGGGTCTGAACGTTGTCGGATGCATGTCCTGGACCTCCGTTTGCGTATGCATGATGACGATGGCATCGATCTCCACCTGTTCCGCCCTGAAGACCCTCATGGACATGGCATCCGAGATGTCGATGGTGAGCTCCCTGTGTGTGGAGAGCTCTTTCAACTGGACCCTCTTGAAGATCTTCGTCACGACGTAGACCTTTTTTTCCTTTACCAGATAATCGCCCACCAGAAAACCGGGAAGCCGGACAAGGTACGTGTGCCTGTAGATGTCCCGGCCGTCCTTTTTGCCGAACATCGACGAGGAGTACTTGTACTCCCCACCGTACTGGTCGTGGAGCCGCTGCGAGAGCTGCCGCGCGTAGGAGTTCTCGCCAAGGTAGAAGTCGTATCCCCCACGTACCTTCTCCTCCTTGCTGATGAAGACCTGCGGGTCCTTGAGGGAGGTGGCGGCGACCTCGTCCCGGACCCTCTGGATCAGGTCCTCAACCTGCTTTTCGGTGAGTGTGTCGAGACCCCTGAGCTGAAGTATCGCTTCGAAATAGTTGCCCGTCTGCCTCGAGCAGTAGGGGCAGGCCTGCTGGTGAAGCCTCACCTCCGTTCTGAGGTCCTGGTTGACGATGACCCCCTTGTAGACCGAGGAGGCCTTTCCGGATATCTTGAAGACCGAATTGTCCTCATGGTCGACCGAAAGCTCTGTCCTAGGGTTCTGAACGTCCCGGGAGACCTCCACATTGAGCCGGGCGAGGTGGACGGCGGCATCCTCGAGGGACCCCTCGACCTCCAGCCAGGACCTTCCCTTCTGCAGCCTGCTGCAGGTCCTGCAGACGTTTCCCTGGATCACAGGCGGTAGGGATACCGGGCGGATGCTTGCCAGCAGGCACTCCTCGCAGAGATTGTCTGCGAACTGCTCTCGCTGGCCGCATTTCAGACAGAGCATCGTCAGGGATTAACCCTCAACAATAAAAATACTTAATCCTCATCGGCGGTTAGTCCGACCTTCTCGTGGTCGGTGAGGGTAGGGGTGTCGATGGTGGAATTAGCCTCCACCGACATGCGGTCCTCCCTTCCAGGGAACAGGTGGCAGTCAACGCATAGGGAGCCGTCGCAGAGACCCTGGACCTTTCCGCACCAGAGGGTCCTGGACCTGGATGGAAGAACAGGCCTTCTGAGCCTAGATCTATCATCCGGATGTTCAGGTCTTTCTTTAACCAAAAGGCATCCCCCTGTCCTTGGGAGGTGTACGGTACCGTTCGATAATAACCTTTCTCCCTATGTCCCGTCCTTCCAGCTCGAGAGGTATTCGAGCTGTTCGGGAGTGAGGTCCGAGACCGAGTATCCCATATGCTCAAGTTTCAACCTGGCTATCCTCTCGTCGAGCTCTCGGGGAAAAGGGATGACCTCCAATGGAAGTTCCTTTCCGTTGACTGCGATATACTCCGCGCCCGCTGCCTGGATGGCAAAGGACATGTCCATTATCTCGACGGGGTGCCCCTGCCCCGCGGCAAGGTTCACGAGCCTCCCGTCGGAGATGAGATAGACGTTCCTTTCTCCCACTTTGTATCCCTTGACATGCTCCCTTGCCCTGAAGGAGGGGAGAGTTCTCAGGTAGCCGGTGTCTATCTCGTTGTCGAAGTGGCCGGAATTGGCCAGGATGCATCCGTCCTTGAGGGTCCCGATGATCTCCTTCGTGACGACATCCTTGCAGCCCGTCGCGGTGATGATCATGTCGGCTTCGGGGGCATCGTTTTCGAGCGAGAGGACCCGGAAGCCGTCCATCGCCGCCTCGACCCCCTTTACTGGGTCTATCTCGGACACGGTGACGTTGGCGCCGAGTCCTTTCAGCCGCATGGCGATGCCCCGTCCGCACCAACCGTAGCCCGCAACGATGATCCGCATGCCTGCAATGGTCAGATTGGTGGCGTTGAGGATGCCGTCGATGGTGGACTGACCTGTCCCGTAGCGGTTGTCGAAGAGGTGCTTCATGTCGCAGTCGTTGACGTCCATTACGGGGAAGAGCCGGGCGTTCTCGGCCTGGAGCGCCTTCAGGCGTATTATTCCGGTCGTGGTTTCCTCGCAGCCCCCCAGGATATCCGGTAGAAGCTCCTTTCTATCGGTATGAAGGAGCTTGGCGAGGTCCCCCCCGTCGTCGATGACGATGTGTGGTTTGATGTCCAGGGCCCAATTGAGACCATCGTAATACTGCTCCGAGTCCTCACCCCTCCTTGCATGGACCTCGAGGGTTCCGGGTGAGACATCGGCTTCCTGAAGTGCCAATGAGACGGAGTCATCCGTTGATAGAGGGTTGCAGGAGGCAAGCCGGACATCAGCACCGCATCGGGCAAGGGTCATTGCGAGGACACCTGTCTTCGCCTCGGTGTGGAGCGCCATGGCGATCCTCTTTCCCTTGAGGTGGCCTCTAATCCTTATCTCGCCTGCCAAGGTGTCGAGCACGAACATGTGGGTCCGGGCCCATTCCAGCCTGGCCGTTCCTTTTTCAAGAAGCTCATTTCTCTCTTCCGATGATATGTCCGAGAACTCCCAGTAGCTCAAGAGATCACAACCCCGCAGTATCACGAAGCTCCGATGCCAGGTCGGTCCTTTCCCAGGTGAACTCCGGAAGCTCCCTTCCGAAGTGGCCGTAGGCTGCGGTCTTCCTGTATATGGGCCTGAGCAGGTCAAGATGGTCTATCATGGCCGCGGGCCTCATATCGAAGTGCTTCATCACGAGCTCCTCGATCTTCTCTTCGGGAATGGCATTGGTCCCGAAGGTATCGACCATCACCGAGACCGGCTCCGCGACCCCGATCGCGTAGGCGATCTGGACCTCCGCCTTCCGGGCGAGACCGGCTTTCACTAGGTTCTTGGCGATATATCTTGCGAAGTACGAGCCGGACCTGTCGACCTTCGAGGGGTCCTTGCCCGAGAAGGCCCCCCCTCCGTGAGAGCCGACGCCGCCGTATGTGTCGACTATTATCTTCCTGCCCGTGAGACCCGTATCCGCGGCAGGGCCCCCCTTGACGAACTTGCCGGTCTCGTTCACATGGTATCTCGTGTCCCTTGCCAGCATATTATCCGGTATGGCCCTCTTCACGACATTCTCTATGATATCGTGTTTGATCATATCGTGTTCGACCCCATCGAGATGCTGGGAGGCCACGACCACGGCCGAGACCTTCGTGGGAACGTCATCGATGTAATCAACGGTGACCTGGGACTTTCCGTCGGGACCGAGATACGGGATGACCAGGTTCTTCCTGGCCTCCGCCAGCCTCATGGTGATCTTGTGGGCGAGGGAGATGGGCATGGGCATGAGCTCGGGCGTCTCGTCGCAGGCGTATCCGAACATCAGCCCCTGGTCGCCGGCCCCCTGCTCCATCCTTCGAGCCGGGTCGCGGTCGACCCCCATGGCGATATCGTGGGATTGATTGTGGAGATATGTCAGGACCGCGCAGGATTTGTGATCGAACCCGAGCTCAGCGCTCGTGTATCCTATCTCCTTGGCCGTTTCCTTCACAATGCTTGGAACATCGACATATCCCTTGGTCGTGATCTCCCCTGCGACCAGGGCCATCCCCGTGGTGAGAAGCGTCTCGCAGGCAACCCTCGAAAAGGGGTCCTGTTCCAGAAGTGAGTCCAGAATTCCATCGGAGATCTGGTCCGCCATCTTGTCGGGGTGCCCCTCGGTGACGGATTCCGAGGTGAACTTGTATTGCCTCTTCCTTGGCATGTTCATTGATAGGAACGGGATAGATTTAACTTTCGGTTTTCGCCGGGCGTGGACCGATAGAAAGCAGCCATGTTTCGGAATAACTAAAATATCAGGTCCAGCATTGAACAGGACGGTCGCAATGATGGAAAAAAGACCCTGGGGAGGTTTCAAGGTCATACATTCCGAGGAAGGGACAAAGGTCAAGATCCTCGAGGTCCAGCCGGGAATGAGGCTGAGCTACCAGTCGCACGAACACAGGATGGAGAGATGGGTCATCATCCAGGGCGAGGCCGATGTTACCATAGATGGAAAGGAGACATGGCATTCCCGCGGTGATATGGTCCAGATAGACAGGGGGCAGAAGCACCGCATAGCGAATCCCGGGACCGCCATGTTAAGGATAGTCGAGGTCCAGATCGGCGATTACCTCGAAGAGGATGATATTACGCGCTACGAGGATGATTTTGGCAGGGTGTAGGTCATAGGTCCACAATTTGAGACTATTATTCTCAATATAGACCATTATTTCTGTTTATGTTAAATATGTCTATAAATCATATATACAGGTACCTGGATATAAAGCCGATAACAGGCTCCTAACGAGCGAGATCCCTTCGGGGAACCGGATGTGCAGTCAGATGTCAATGGACCGAAAGGAGATAACCATCCTGATCCTTTCCATGGATTCGGAGATGGCAATAGGTTCGATCATCACTTTCATCAGGTACTACCTCGAAAAGAAGGTCAAGACGGAGCCGAAGATAACAGTTGTTGACAACTGCTCGAAGGACAGGACCAGGAAGATAGCGGTGGCTGCAGGGGCCAGCGTCCTGAAGGTGAAGGAGCGCGTAAAATGGTCCGATGTCGTCAAGAAAGCCCTCGAGGTGGGTAAGAAGAGCAATTCCCAGACCATTGTGCTTCTGGACCTGACCGGCGGCAACGATGCCGAGGATGCCATCAGCCTTATCTCAAGAAGCATCAAGGAGGACGAGAGGTTCGCTTCCGGGTACATTCGGCCCATGAACGGCCACGGGTCCATAGGTTGCTGGGCGATCGATAAGGGCCTTATCGGCATCGTAGGACGTGAACTCGAGCTCGATGTCGAGAACAAGCTCCTGGAACTGGCTTCCAAGCAGGACCTGGAGGTCCTTTCGATAAACGAGAGGATATCCCTTAACTCCAAGAGAAAGCGGAAGAACCTTCTCAGCGTTTTCAGACGGTCCCCGTTGAAGACCATGTCCGTCATTGTCAAGTATCACCCGCTGACCTTCTACGGAAGCGTCGGAATGGCGATATTGCTGATCGCCATTGGTTCGGGTTTCTATACGGTGGATTATTTCTACAAGCACGGTGAGCTCAGTTATTTCCCGGCCTTCGTGACGGTCGGTCTTATCATGATAGGCGGGTTCTTCATGGTGGCGGGCCTGATGCTCAATTCATTGAATGTTCTGGTGGAAAGATTGGAAGCGATGAAGAAATGGGTAAGGTAGAAACATGAAGGTAGTGGCAGCGATACCGGCCTGCAACGAGAGGAAGGCGATCGCCTCCGTTGTGATGCTCGCAAAGGAGCATGTGGATACGGTACTCGTTGTGGATGACGGATCGACCGACAAGACAGCACTTCTGGCGAAGCTAGCCGGGGCGGAGGTCATACAACACACTCAGAACCTTGGAAAAGGGGCTGCCCTTGTCACGGCCCTCAAATGGGCAGATAAGAATGGATATGACATTGCTGTTCAGGTCGACGGTGACGGCCAGCATGATCCGGGAGCGATACCGGTCCTCATCGATCCGATAAAGAGCGGCAGGGTGGACATCACCATCGGTTCGAGGTGGTACCACGAAGAAGGTCTGTCCGAGATGCCTGTACATCGAATAATAGGAAACTGGGTGCTCTCCACCACCACATCACTGTCTTTATCAAAACTTCTGAGGGACTCCCAGTCCGGGTTCAGGGCATTCCATATGAGGACCCTTCCTTCCTTTTTGCAGGCCATGGAATCCGGATTTGCAGTGGAGAGCGAGATGATAGCTTTAGCCGACAATGCCGGTTTCAAATGGGAAGAGGTAGGGATCAAGGCAAGCTACGGCGAGCTCGATTCCAGCACCCAGGGGCCCCTGGTACACGGGCTTTCGGTCCTTGGAAAGGCCCTTAAATTATTGAGGATAAGCAAACCCGGTCGATTCTTCGGCAGTCTTTCGGTAGTATCATTTCTTGTAGCGATCGGAATTGCTGCATGGGGCCGGTTCGTGTTCCCTGAGGAGAACCTTCTGCCTCTGGGTGCCCTGTACATCGTGGCCTCCCTGATCATTGTCGGAGGTTTCTTCATGTTCTCTGCCATCATGCTATCCGGTCTCAACAGGATATCCGAGAAGGTATTCAAGATCGTTCTTGACATAATCGGCAGTTCGAAAGGCTGATCGGATAATGATACCGGCTGAATTGCCTTTAAATACCTTGAATTTTTTCCGATGTCATGGAAGGTGTTCTCGAGATCACCGCAACCATCCGAAAGGAGGGTGATCACTTCTACGCGACCTGCCCGGAAATAGGTCTCTCTCTCACTTCCACCGATCAAGACGAAGCGCTGGAATACCTGAAAAGATGGGCAACGTCCATTATGGATCCATAATGCCGAAGGACCTTCTCAATACCTTATGAATATCACATTCT
Source organism: Thermoplasmatota archaeon (assembly GCA_049472235.1). GTDB lineage: Archaea > Thermoplasmatota > Penumbrarchaeia > Penumbrarchaeales > Penumbrarchaeaceae > JAFGLL01. Next base: position 37,905 of record JBLIRI010000007.1, read on the forward strand.
TGTTATATGGGGTGGATAATTATATATATTCCTTTGGGATAGGCACCTATGGTGATGGGATGCACCGAAAGGATGATCTTTTTTCCGATACAGAGAAGCAGTTCATGAGACGGAGCATCGTCATTCTCTCCTACTCGGAAACGATGGGTTGAAGATTTCCAAAAAAAGCAATTTCAACGGGAATATATCACAAATTTGTGGTATTTGAATAGATTTAAAAAAATATTGAAATATTTGATTATTATCAAATAAATATAATTTCGACTAAAAATGCTTATATACCCAGTCATTGTTTAAATCCCGTCTGGAAAGGGTGAAAATCAACCCTGAAAAGAGCTGCTGCTGAACAGATCGGATGCAATGATGTCCCAGATGACGGGAGGAGCAGCTTGGCCAGTGTTAACCATGAACGTACAATTGTAAAAATCAATGTCCTGATATGTACATGTTTTACATCTAAAAATATACCATTAAAATTATAAAAAAATAAGAAGATTAATTATTAGTTAAAAAATAGCAATTATTTTTAATGTTTAAAATAATGTTATAATTTATGATATTTTATTATTAAGATAATTTCCATATTATCTTTAATTATCTTAACTTTTGTTAAGGAGCAGATTTATATACTTTGTTGCATTTTGCCAACCTACATCCCATTCCCATAGCGGATTAGAGATGGGGGTTTGAAAATCATGCGTCCCATGCCCTCAAAAGACATTAAACTTGAGATAGAGAAAGGGTCTCTCCTTTCAGAAATAGATAGCATCGGTCAGTTCAATACTTTTTCCGGAGATTTCAGTGAGAGGAAGATAATGCTTCTTCGATATCCTGTAAGAAAGATCTCTCAGGTATAGTTCAAATTCAACTTCCAGTAAAGGACTGGGCAAGATTTAATTAAATAATGATATTTATTAATTCTAAATGGAATGGTACGCATGTCCGATAATGGCAATGATATCAAGATCGTAATGAGGGAGTTCTTCAAGAACAATTTTCTCTATTCTTCTGATATTGATTCAATATCCGACGATACATCCTTTATGAACGAGGGGATCATTGATTCAACGGGGGTACTTGAACTCCTCGATTTCATCGAGGAGAGGTTCGGGGCGGGGCTCGAGTTCGGCACTGCCGGCTTGAGGGGCATAATCGCGGCGGGCACGAACCGCATGAACATCTATACGGTCCGCAAGGCGTCATTGGGCCTCGCCAGGTTCGTCAACAAGAAC
>JBLIRI010000070.1:0-11770 GCA_049472235.1 Thermoplasmatota archaeon
TGGATCCCATGGAAAGAATAAAGGATCAGATATTCCTGGAAAAAGGAATTCGAACGGGGAGAGAAAAACTGAAAGCAACCCGGAAAATGGAGGAGGATGCACTGGAATACCTGGAGCTATTGGATCTACCAGAGGATCTTCGAGACCGTTCTCGAGAAGCAGCCGTTTTCCATATGGCCGCACAGCTCGAGGAAGTCCCTTGCCGATTCGTACCTTACCATGCGGGCCATACTCAAAGAGATATCCGAAGGTTGATGGTATTTGAAGGATGATAGAATGGAACGGGATGAGATGTCCGGGTTGTTCACGGGCCCGGCCATCAGGACGCTGTTCGGACGGGTGATCGCCCCCCCTGGAACAGCCTCCGCTTCGGACGATCTGAAAAGGGCCCGGGCGGCCCAGATGGTGGAGGAGATCACCTCCCGGTATTACATCATCGAGGATCGAAAGTTCGACGAGTCCGGCATTTTCATGAGGGTCAAGATAGACCCGGATACCAACGAGGGGATGTTCGACGAGCTGCGGAGGGCCTTGAAGAAACACGGTCTCTTTCCAAGGCTGGTCAAGGAAGGGGGCAGGAACTTCATCCTCGTCTTCCCGCTTCCGAGGAGGAAGGGCGGGAAGAACACCGTGAACCTCATATTGCTGATCGCGACCATATTCACGACGGTCTGGGCGGGATCGATACTCTGGATGTCAAGGACCGAGGAGCTGGACAAGGTTGCGGATATCGTGACCGTCCTCTTCGACCCCGAATACGTGCTGATGGGCGGTCTGACCTTCGCTTTTCCGCTTCTTCTGATCCTGGGGACCCACGAGCTCGGGCACTACTTCACCTCGAGAAGGTACGGGATCGACGCCACCCTCCCCTATTTCATCCCCATACCCCCCTTCATTTCCCCCATCGGGACCTTCGGGGCCCTGATCTCCATGAAGGAGCCGATCTCCAACAAGAAGGCACTGATAGACATCGGGGCCGCCGGCCCGATAGCAGGGTTCATCGTGGCCATACCTGTGACCATAATCGGGCTTCTCCTCACGAAGACCTATCCCGTATCTGCTGACCTGGTCTCCGGGGAAACGGTGATGATCATCAATCCCCCTTTGCTGTTCCACGGTTTCATGGCCCTTCTGGGGGTCCCGGACGAAGGAGTACTTTACCCGACGGCCTTCGCCGGATGGCTCGGTCTTTTCGTTACCGCCCTGAACCTGCTTCCCGTTGGCCAGCTTGACGGCGGTCATATCATCAGAGGTGCTCTGGGCGAGAGGTCCAGGTTCGTCTCCATCGGCGCAATGGTGCTGATGGTGGTCCTCGGGGTCGTGACAGGTTTCATAACCTACATCTTCTTTGCCATCCTCATACTGATACTGGGAGCTCGCCACCCTCCGCCCCTGGACGACATCTCGCCCCTGTCCAAAAGACAGTGGTTCGTCTTCGGGCTCTCCATAGTTATCATGGCACTGACCTTCCATCCCATCCCCCTTGAACAGATGACCGTGAAAGGGGAGGGGCTCTCGCTCGAGAACGAATGGAGCGAGCATTTCGCTTCACCTTACACCCCGAATTGGGAAAACTTCACACTGGTCAACGACGACCGATCCTCCGTCGAGGTGAACATACAGATCACGATGGGGGGAGAGACCGTGGTCCCGACCATTACCAACAAGACCCTGGACGTGGGTGAAGGGTGGGGCAACATAAGCGAGAGCAGCTACTTCGTCTACAAGCACGATGGTTGGTACATCCTCCTCATGGGTGCAAAGCGGTTCGAGATGGAGGGCAGGTCCGAACATCAGGTGCCATTCGTCCTCGGATGCTCCCTCCAGACCCCTTATGGCAACTCCACCGATGTCGAGGTATCCTTCACCAACGGGGAGGAGGGCGGGTTCGGCACAACGTTCACACTTGCTCGGTCAACGGTCTTCATGGAGCTCGTCCAGGGAGACTACCACGGGTCCCGGGTCATGAACGGGACCATATGGAACCTCGCCGGGCTCGAGGGGAGCTCGAACATCTCCTTGTACAGGAGGAACGCGACAGGAACGGGGACGGTCATCTTCCATTCGATCGAGAGGGATTGGACGAGCTGGAGCTCGAAGGAACCTGTCCAGCTTGTGGTGGAACCGGGTGAATGGAGGCAGCTCGGGACAGTGGAATGGCTTCCGAACGGAGGTAATTTCTCCCGCGCAATGTTCACCCTCGAACTCGACAAGAACACCAAGTCATGGCCGGGAGAGGACATGATCATATCACTGGACGGGCCAGGAAACCTGACCGCTTCAAGGGACATCCGGGTCCATTAGGTCGCAACCGGTCCGATTCTCCGCAAAGGTTTAAATGCAACCTCCATTATCCTGCGGTCCGTCCCCCATGGTGGGAACCCATTTTCATGGTGATGCTCAATGAAAGAGGGCGACTTCATAAGGCTCGATTTCGACGCCTTCGTCAAGGAAACCGAACAGCTGGTGGATACGACCCACGAGGAGGTCGCAAAGGAACATGACCTCTACAACGAGAGGGTCAATTATTCCCCAATTCCCGTAATCGTAGGAGCGGGCCATCTCATAAAGGGGCTCGATTCCGACCTCCTGTCCGCCGAAAAGGGCAAGGAGAGGGAGGTCGAGATCCCCCCGGCAGATGCGTTCGGCGACAGGGACCCCAAGCTCGTGGAAGTATTCCCGGAGAGGAAGGTCCTCTCACTTCCCGAGTTCAGGAAGGGGGACCAGTATCCGACCGAGGGCATGGAGATAATGATCAACAACCGCCTCGGGATCATAGCGGGAAGGTTCGCCGGCCGGTACAGGGTGGATTTCAATCACAGATGGGCTGGAAAGACCATCGTCTACAAGTACACCGTCACCGACGTGATCTCCGAGAAAGAGGATAAGCTGAAGGCCATAATCGAGGCAAGCTACACCTCCCCCGACGAGTTCAGGTTCGATTGGAATGGGAAGGACGCCGTCGACATCACCCTTCCCGACATGGTGAAGCTCGATCAGGGCTGGACCATGGCGAAGTTCAAGCTCGTATCGGATATCCGCGCTCATCTGGACATGAAGACCGTCAGGCTCATAGAGGAATACGTCAAGAAGGATGAGGAGAAGGCGGAGGAAGAGCACGATCACGAGCATGAGTGCGATGACCCCGAATGCACCCATGACCACGATCACGATGAAGAGAAGAAGGAAGAGTGAACGCCTCCCTTCTCCGACCGGGGCCCTCGATCGGGGCCCCTTTTTTTTTAAAAAAAATCCTACTTACAGTGAAAGCCCTTCACATCTGGCCGAAATAATGAACAATGTTAAAGTACTAATCATCTGATTTATTCAGGGAAAAGAGGGGACATGGGTCTTTCCCGCCCCCCCGACACGGTGATGTATATGGACCTGAAACATAGGTGGGCCTTTTCCTCGATGTCCAGGAGAACGGTGCCGGTATTACTGGTTGTTCTTCTGGCGTTCACGGGTCTGATAATTATCAGCCCGGCATCCGAGGGGACAGTGACGCCCGCAAGCCCGATCGGCCTTATCGTAAGCAACCAGAAGATACACGAGAACTCCACCGCGGTCCCCGTCTGGGGTTTCAGGGCGACGTCGGACACGGGTTCGGACAGATTGGTCCAGGTGAACGTGACCTTGGTCAACAAGGGAGCCTTCATAATGGCTGACCTCAAACCCATCACATCGACCATGTCCAGCTCCGGTGTTGCCCTATACAGGGACGACGGCTCGAGCAACGACAACCTCGATGACACCGACACACCGCTGACCATAGGCTCCTTCTTCGTGAACGGCAACACCGTCGTATTCAACGTGTCCTCGGAGAACGTCCCCACCTCGACCACCGGCTCCCACCACTGGTTCATCGTGATCAGGACGTCCCCCTCCATCAGCGTTGGCGACAGGTTCTCGGTCAGCCTCCAGGCCAACGCCGTAAGGTTCTCAGATGGAACGAGGATACCGTCCTCCTCATCGGAGACCAACACCATAGAATGCGCATACATCTCCGCCAAGTACATCGGAGGCACCGCGACCGTCCCCATAGGGGAGGACGGAGTTGACGGGGACACCCTGGCTGTCCAGGGGCTGTCCCTCTTTTCCGGGAGGTCGAACCTCGAGGTCCTATCCAGGGTGACCCTGGACCTCATGCCCAGGACGGGATTCGATCCGGCGGTTGACCTGGCCTCCATGGCCGCCGACGCATCCTCCGGAGTGAAGCTGTACCGGGATGACGGGTCCACGAGCGCCGATGTCTTCGCTCCGTCGGAGGACAGTCTGGTCGTCCCGTCCTCCATCGGCATAAGCTCCATGGGATCCTACTGGAGGGTAGTGCTCGACCTTTACACGACCGGGGCCAACATAGTGCAGGTCCCTGCCTCCCCAGTCGGGTCCTACGACGTTTTCGTGGTCATCTCATCGTCCTCCGGTATCGCGCACGGGGACCGGTTCTACACCCGATTACCCTCGCTGGGGATCGAACTCAAAGGGGTCGACGGGAACACCGTGAAGGTGATGCCGGCCTCGAACAGGTCCAGGGAGCTCCAGGCTGACACCAGGGCTCCAAGCCTGACCGGTGCGACGATGACCATCTTCTCCGACAGCGGACACTTCTTCGCAAAGGACACCAATCTTCAGGGGACCGACACAGTCTTCTACAACAGCATTTCCGGGGAGGGTCTGGGTCAGAGGATATCGACGATCTTCTCAGGCTATACCGAGGATTTCCCGGACAAGCTCATCGGGGAGGCGGCCTTCAACAACAGGCCAAACGGTCCGGTGGACGATACGGATTCAACATCGCAGTCGCTGACCTACAGGATAGATGCCAACGGATATGTCGACAACCCGCTGACATATACCCTCCGCGACAAGGTCGGGCACGAGACGACCTGGAGCGTCTACTACATCAAGGACAACGCCCCGCCGGTCGTCACCAACGTCTCGGTCAAAGACAATTCCGCCTTCATCTACGCCGACCAGCCCACACGCAACATCTATTTCAGACCGATCATGCTCTCGATGGAGAGGTTCTATCTCACGGGAAACGCCTTCGAGCCTGCGAACGAATCCGGCCTGAACAAGGTGACCTTCACTGCCGAAGGATCACTGGCCTCGTCCCCCTCTGACGACCTGACCCCGGCGGAATGGAATGGGTCCTACGGGGTCAATTCCCTTGCCCAGGACTGGAATTCGCCGATCTATGTTACGATCTACGACAAGGTCCTCAACGACTGGATAATCGATTTCTCCTACCACAGGGTCACCACCCTCCCCCAGGTCCAGATAGTCGCCCCCACCGGGAACGGAGTGAACGTATCCGGTGTCTACAGGGTCACCGCGAGGGTGAGTTCGGATTCCCCGATGTCCAAGATGGAGTTCTCCTTCGGCACGAGCTCCTACCGGAGAATGACCTATACCGGCACCTCTGGAGGATGGGACACCTACGTCTATGACTGGGACACCTACGAATCCAGCGAGGGGGCCGTGACAATAAAGGTCAAGGCGACCGATGTCATCTCCGGAGTGAACTACAATTCCACATGGGTCAACGTCAATAACTATCCTCTCTGGGGCTACTTCACGGCACCGACATGGAACGCGGCATTATCGGGGCAGGTGCAGGTGAGGGCCCGTGTCTCGAACTACTGCTCCAATGCTATCTTCTACGTTGGCTCCCAGCTCGTCGGTTCCTGGTCGGGGCCCCCGAGCAGCGGGAACATCTGGACCAATCTGAACACCGCACTCTTCTCGGACGGGAACTACATCCTGAAGGCCTACCTCCAGGGCTTCGGGGGGAGGTCATACGACATCTCGATCCCCGTCAACATCGACAATACGGTCCCCCACATCAGCAACATTCGGGTAGTATACCCGGGAGAGCAGGAGGCTGCAAAGGTTGGGGACAAGATAAGGCTGATGGCAACGATCAGGGACAATACCTCGGGACTTTCCGAGAACTACGTCGTGGCCAATGCCATCGGGGGGCTTGTCTATCAGGAACTGTTCGACGACGGAGCCCATTCAGATGATTCGAGCGGGGATGCCCTGTTCGGCTCGGAGGTCATCGACGTCGATGCTCCGTGGGGATTCCACGTCCTGAGGTTCGTTGCAAAGGACAGGGCTGGCAATACCGTCGAGAGGAGGGTGGAGGTCCCTCTGGACCCCAAACCGCCCCTGGTCGAGGACGCATGGGTGCAGTATCCGGGGGACCAGCAGGCGGCGAAGACCGACGACCAGGTCCGGGTAATGGCGAAGATCAGCGACAACACGGCACCTATCTATGTCACTCTGGTCCTGGACAACTCGGGGTCCATGGCCGGATCCAAGATCGATTCCCTGAAAAGGGCGGCGAAAAGCTTCATCAATTCGACAAGGTCGATAGATTACGTCTCCCTCTGGAGGTTCTACGAGGATGGTGAGTCCCCTCATCCCGGTGGTGGTCCCGGTTGGCCTAAGAACATGCTGAACTTCACCCAGATGAACACTACTGGAAAGGCCAAGGCGAGGAACCTCATAGACACCATAAGACCGTTCTCGGGAACACCCATCTGGGACACCATCGGCAATGCCACGCAGTACACGATAAACAACGCGGAGTCGACACCGGTCGTGGTCGCCTTCACGGACGGGGCGGACGATTACTACTACGAGACGCACATGAAGCATGAGGAAGGTTCGGCGAATTACGCTCCGTGGCACAACTGGGGGACGATACGGTATGTCGTTTCCCACACCGGAAAGTACGAGGACACAGGCAGGCATATCGAGAACGGGAACCTGGTCCTGAACCAGTCCGGCAGGTACCGCTGGGTGACGAGTCCGATAAACCAGTGGAGGAACGGACTGCTGAACATCCCGATCCCGGTCTATACCATCGGACTTGGTTTGGAGCACCATGACCCTCCCAACTCCCCGAGGAGGACAACGGCGCCTTCCAATTACGAGTACGACCAGACCAATGCGACATGGACCGGGGAGTCGGGAACGACGGAATACAACCTGTGGAGAATAGCGACGACCTCGGCCGGAGGCAGTTACTTCTACGCACCGTCGGCGACCCAGCTCGATACCATCTACAGGAATATCGCAAGGTCCATCTATTCCACCGACAATCCCGCCAAGATAATCAAGGCGGTCGCCAACGTCCCCCTAGACGTGACCAAGCAGGTCCTCCTCTTCGACGACGGGCTTCACAACGACGGACTCGCAAATGACGGTCTCTGGGGGTCCACCCTCGTGGATATTCCAACGCTTAAAACGAGCGGGAGGATCGTTCTCATAGAGATCTTCGACTGGGCGAACAACATCGGCCTCGGAGAGGCCGACCTCATCATCGACAACAAGCTCCCGGAGGTCCAGACGCCGGTGAGGATCCACTACCCCCAGAACCGCTCCTCGGTGGCGGACGATGAGGCGTTCTTCATGGAGATCAAGGCCTGGGACGAAGGATCGGACATCTTCAGCGTCGAGGCGGACGGTACCAACATCGGCTTTTTCCCGCCAGTTATATTCAATGATACTGGCATCGGTAACGACGCTTTCGAATCGGACATGAACTACACCTCCATGGACGTCTTCCCCAACACGGGCGGGGCCCCGTCGAAGTACTACTTCGTGGAGATCATCATAACCGACATGGCCGGAAACAGCATCAAGGCGCTTGCGCAGGTGCTGGTGGTCAACGACAAGTACGCTCCCGTCGTGGAGATGCTCGACCCGGTGAACAACGGAGCCCTGTCCCGCAAGGACAAGATCTATGCTGTGGTCACCGACGACGGAGTCCTCCGGACCGTGAGGTACCGGATAACAACCGATGTCGGCGATCCGCCGATAGAGGTTAGAAACGGCCTGATGGAGGAGAAAACGGCGGACATCTACGAAGCGTCCGTAGACGTCTCCTCGCTGGCGGACGGCATCTATGAACTGGAGGTATATGCCGAGGACACTGCGAATCGGATAGGTTCCTCGGGACTCCTGATGATCAAGATAGATAACGTTGCTCCTTCTCTTAGCGTGCTGACCCCAAGGAACAACTCTGCTGTCAAGGGGTTGGTTGCTTTCTATCTCGAGGTCATGGACACATTTGCAGGTCCGAACGATGTGACACTCTCGGTCGACGGTGGTGCGAAGTTGCCTGTCGGAAGCGGTCTCGATTCGACCAAATACCCTGACGGCAAGCACCTTGTCGAGGTCAGCGTCAAGGACCCTGCGGGTTTGACAGATTCTGTCATGCTGACGCTATATTTCGGGAACGATGATCCGGAACTGACCCTGGTCTCCCCATCTTCGGGCGTCCTTCAGGAAGGGACCTTCAACGTTGTGGCAGGTATTCTGGACGGAGCAGGAGTTAGGACAGTTGACGCGATGCTCTACGACTGGGGAAACCGCGTCGATCCTGACCCCCCGACGGAGAACGAGACTCCATTTGCGGCCGTCACCCTGAAGGGGGCTTCGGGGCAGATCGTTGTAGATGGACAGTTCTCCGGAACCATCGACACCAGGGGCATACTTGACGGGAAATATCTCCTTGCGATCAACCTGACATCCAGGCTGCAGGACAGATACGCCATGGTCCTATCCTACCTGCCTATCGACAACAATGCTCCTGTCGTGAACGTCATGTCGCCCAGGGACGGCGGGGCCATAACGGGAATGTTCACGCCGGACGTGGAGGTCATCGATCCGTTCCTCACGAGATCGTACTTCACCTTCAACGGACAGGACTTCCCCATGGGGGCGACTTTGAACCTCAACGGTGTCCCGGACGGAAGGTACACCATGCGGTTCGTTGCCATCGATTCGTCCCTGCGGACGACCATAGAGGAGGTCAACGTCTTCGTTGACAAGACACCACCCCAGGTGCAGCTTCTATCACCGGCCGACAACTCCTCCCACAAAGGGACCCTGAGGGTGCTTGCATCCATCAGGGAGACGTCGGGGATCCGTTACGTGTTCCTTGAGATGGACGGATACTCCGTTGCCATGGGCGAGGCCATCGGAGAGGGGGGCCTATATTCCTTCACCCTTAATCTGACCTCGTTCAACAGGTCCGCCCATTACATAAGTGTCAAGGTCGAGAATCTGGCAGGTCTCGTCGGCTCCTCGGTTTCCCGAAGGATATTGAACGAATACCTGGATACCGACGGAGATGGGGTCCAGGACCAGTATGACGACGATCCGTTGGACCCGAGGACACACGGCGATATCGATGGGGACGGGTTCGGGTCCTTCTTCGATGATGACGACGATGGTGATGGTATCCTGGACATCTACGAGCCGAAGGGCGAGAGCTACGATCCCAGCGGTGTAAGCAAGGGGGTTACCTTCGCGAAGGACCCCACGGAATGGCTGGACACTGACGGGGACGGGATCGGGGACAACTCCGACACGGACAGGGACGGAGACGGCATAGCCAACCACATCGACGCTTTCCCCCTGGATAGATCGGAATGGGGGGACAGGGACCTCGACGGCATAGGGGACAACATCGATCCGGACATCGACGGGGACGGGGTTCCGAATGATAAGGACGACCTTATGTTCGATCCCAATGAATGGAAGGACACCGACGGCGACGGGGTGGGGAACAACCAGGACGAGGACGATGACGGCGACGGGGTTCCGGACAACAAGGACGATTACCCGCTGGACAAGGACAGGCAGTACAACTGGTGGCCTCTCCTTTTCGGTTCCTTCATTGCACTGCTCTGTGTTGTTGTCCTGTTCGTCGGAATGGTCTTCCGCAACACGATCGAGGAAGCCGTCCAGACAAATCTGATCAAGAAAGCTGCCGGGGAACCGGAGGACAAAGGTCCGAGGAGGGCCCCCCGTTCCCCGAGACCCCCGAGGGGGGACGAGCCCCTGACCAGGGATACGGGAAAGGAAAAGGCCCCCGGCATCGACATGCAAAGGGCAAGGGCCTTCAAGGACAACGAGGTCTACGAGGAGCAGAAGGATGGCTACAAGGTAAAATGGGGCTAGGCGCGGATCTCCTTAAGACCGCCCATATACGGTCTGAGAGCTTTCGGTATCTCCATCGATCCGTCCTCCCTCTGATAGTTCTCGAGGATCGCGACCATGGTCCTGCCTATCGCAAGGCCCGAACCGTTGAGGGTGTGCAGGAACTCGCTGGGAAGATGCGGCTGCCGCCTGAACTTGATCATGGCGCGCCTCGCCTGGAAATCCGTGAAGTTGGAGCAGGATGAGACCTCGAGCCATCGGTCCCCTGCCGGGGAATATACCTCGATGTCGTAGGTCTTGGACGAGGAGAAGGTCGTATCACCGGAGCAGAGAATGATCTTACTGTATGGAAGCTCCAGCCTCCTCAGGACCTCGCAGGCATCCTCCGTGAGGCGCTCCAGCTCTTTTTCGGATCCCTCCGGGGTCGTCAATGAGACGAGCTCGACCTTGGAGAACTGGTGGACCCTGATGATCCCCTCCTCGCCGACATGCCGCCCAGCTTCCCTTCTGAAGCAGAGGGAGAAGGCCTGGTACCGGATGGGCAGGTCCTTCATGTCCAGGATCTCATCCCTGTGGAGATTGGTGACAGGAACCTCGGCCGTGGGGATCATGTAGAGGTTGTCACCGGAGAGCTTGTACATGTCCTCCTCGAACTTGGGGAGCTGACCCGTGCCGGTCATGGACTCCGTATTGCATAGAGCAGGAAGCCATATCTCTGTGTATCCCTGCTCCCTGTGGACGTCCATCATGAACTGTGCGAGAGCGAGCTCCAATCGCGCCCCGGCGCCCTTCAGGACATAGAACCCCGACCCGGCTATCTTGGCACCTCTTTCAAGGTCCAGGATGCCCAGTGCTGTTCCAAGCTCCACATGGGGCCTCGGCTCGAAACCGAGCTTTCTGGGGTCCCCCCAGGTCGAGACGATGACATTCGCCGTCTCGTCCGGACCCGGGGGGACCTCTGGAAGCAGCATGTTGGGGATCGTTAGCCTGATCTGGTTCCTTCGATGGTCCAGGTCCTTTGATTCCGAATCCAGGTCCTTGAGGCGCTGGTTGACCTCCTGCATCCTGGCGATCTTGCCCTTTCTGAGTTCCGGGTCCTTCTCGGAGCTTATCTCCCGGGATACGATGTTCTTCTCGTGCTTGAGGGAGTTCACCTCGTCGACGATGGTTCGAAACCTGCTGTCCGCTTCCAGGAAGGCGTCGAGGTCAGCCTCGACACCCCGGTCTGAGAGCATCTTCCTGACAGCTTCGGCGTTGTCGCGTATGAACTTCATGTCGAGCATGGTCGGGCCCCGATTGGAGCGGAAGAAGAAGGAGCCTAATAATATTTTGTGCAGGCGGTCAGCCATGACAGATCTTTGTTCCAGTTCTCCGGGGCAAGCTTCATTCCATTGGGCACCAAACATTAATAATCGTTTCATCCATGCCCCGCACATGGGTGCCCTTAGTCCCATCCAGCGGAAGATACGGGGGCTGGCGAAGGAAAAGGACGTTGTCATCCTGGCGCACAACTACCAGGTGCCGGAGGTTCAGGATGTCGCCGATATCGTCGGGGACTCCCTGGTCCTTGCCATGAAGGCCGCTAAGGTGGAGCAGTCCGCGATCCTCTTCTGCGGGGTCGACTTCATGGCGGAATCCGCAAAGGCCCTGAGCCCCGGAAAGAAGGTGATCCACCCGGTCCCGGGCTCAAGGTGCCCCATGGCCCATATGGTCGAAGTTGATACTCTGCTGCAATTCAAGAAGGAGCACCCCGGGGCCCCTGTTGTCGCTTATGTGAACACGACCGCCGAGGTGAAGGCCCACGCCGATA
>JBLIRI010000071.1:0-11711 GCA_049472235.1 Thermoplasmatota archaeon
AAGTGATTATCACTTCTTTCTCACTCCCCCCCGAAGATGGCAAGATTTTTCGATATGTTTTTAAAATGCTCAAGGGTTTTTTCGCAAACTAGGGGGGTCGTTTCCGAAAACCGCACCAAGTCGGAAACAAAAATGACTTAAATGTACCCCTGGCATAGTGGAAAATTTTCGAACCTCGGTGTTTAAACAACCTTCCGTTCATTCCAAGAAGGCCCCCCTAAGTGACCTCCTGTCGGCCATGGGAGGGGGCACCGTAATTTTAATAGCATTCCGGTCATTGGGCGGTGGATGAGAACCCTGGGGATCGAATCCACGGCACATACCTTCGGAGCCGGGATCGTCGAGGACGGCACGGTGCTGTCAAATGTCAGGGATATGTACGTCCCGGAAGAGGGGGGCATACATCCCAGGGAAGCCGCCGATCATCATGTCAGGGTCGGAAATGACATCGTCGGCAGGGCTCTCTCGGAAGCAGGGATCCGGGAGGAAGAACTTGATATAGTTTCTTTTTCGAGAGGGCCGGGATTGGGTCCCTGTTTGAGGGTCGGTGCCACCATTGCCAGGGTCATATCCCTCAAGAACTCTATCCCTATAGTAGGGGCGAACCACTGCGTGGCCCATCTCGAGATCGGGAACCTTTTAGGCGCGGAGGACCCGGTCCTTCTGTATGTCTCCGGGGGAAATACACAGGTCATAGCCTTCGTTAAAGGCAGGTACAGGGTGCTCGGAGAGACCCTGGACATAGGGATCGGCAACATGCTCGACAAGCTTGGAAGGGAGATGGGAATGCCGTTCCCGGCCGGTCCCAGAATAGAGCAGCTGGCCAGAGGCGAGAAGGTCCCCGAGTTGTGGGAAGGGAATGACGAAAAGGATATCGAACTGCTCGACCTCCCTTACTCGGTCAAGGGAATGGACATCTCCTTCTCAGGGATAATGACCGCCGCCCTTGCTCTATGGAAAAAAGGGGCTTCACTTCCGTCGATATGCCATTCCGTGCAGGAGACCACCTTCTCGATGCTGTGCGAGGTGGCTGAGAGGGCGATGGCGCATATAGGAAGCGATGAGGTCCTCCTGGGCGGGGGGGTCGCCTGCAATTCGAGGCTGAAGGGGATGGTCGATATCATGGCCTCGGAGAGGGGGGCCCGAAGCTTCGCTCCTCCGAATTCCCTAGCGGTCGACAACGGCGCCATGATAGCATATCTTGGTGAGAGGATGCATCTGGCGGGGATCTCCCACCGATTGGAGGAGACCGTGATCGATCAGAAGTTCAGAACTGACATGGTGGATGTGCGGTGGAGAAAGGAGAAGGACCGGTCTGTAATAGAGACCCCCGGGACCGCGACCCTGGCCATCGGCCAGGTGCCCGAGCCCGGTACGGTGCTCGGAAGGGGGGCGGAGGCCGTCATCACCTCCGGCTCGTTCGGTGAGGTCCCGATCGTGGAGAAGTTCCGGGTCCCGAAGGGATACCGGCTTCCGGAGATGGAGAGCAGGCTGACCTCTTCCCGGATCAGGAACGAGGCGAGGATGCTGATCGCATTAAGGTCCATAGGGATCAGGACCCCTTACGTCATGGATGTGGACATGATGAACAACATGCTCCTCCTCGAGATGTTGAAGGGGCCCAGATTGGCAAGCCATCTCAACATCAAACCTGAGAAAGAGCAGGGCAGGCTCCTGAGGTCGATCGGGGCTATCATCGGAAAGATGCACCGAAACGACATGGTCCACGGGGACCTCACCACGTCGAACTTCATACTCGTGCAGGAGGAGCCGGAACCGGTTCTCGGGGTCATCGATACCTCCCTTTCGGAAAGGACCGCCGAGGTCGAAAAGAAAGGGGTCGACCTCAGGCTCTTCTTCGAGGTCTTCTACTCGACGCACGAAGGGCTGAGACACCTCGAAGACCAATTCTGGACCGGATACGGTTCGGAGAATCCGGATGCGGATGCGGTCAGGAGCAAGCTCAACGACATCAACCTGAGAGGAAGGTACATAACGGAAAGGTGGGCCGGATGAAAGGAACAGAGAACATGAAGCTGATCACCGGGAATACGGGAAAGCTGAAGGAGATCAGGCGGTGGCTGGAACCTCTTGGCATAGAGGTAA
The DNA here is from genome assembly GCA_049472235.1 of Thermoplasmatota archaeon. GTDB lineage: Archaea > Thermoplasmatota > Penumbrarchaeia > Penumbrarchaeales > Penumbrarchaeaceae > JAFGLL01. The sequence goes on from JBLIRI010000071.1 coordinate 2,107, forward strand.
CGCTTCTGGACCGGGAGTTCGTGGAGACCCAGTCAGATTCCCTCGACGAGGTGATACTCAACGGGATGGAGATATTGGAGAAGGAGGGGGGCATCGAGGGGGCCTTCATCAAGGACGATTCTGGTCTCTTCATCGATTCGCTTTCAGGTTTTCCGGGCGTCTATTCTTCCTATGTCCACAGGTCCATCGGAAATCGGGGGATCCTGAAGCTCATGGAAGGAAGGACCGACAGGAGGGCGAGCTTCAGAACGGCCATAGGTCTGTATCTGCCCGGGGAAGGCGTCAGCCTGTTCAGAGGAGAATGCAAGGGGGTGCTCTCGCTCGAGGAGAGGGGGAAGCAGGGTTTCGGTTATGATCCGATCTTCGTCCCCGAGGGGGAGGAGCGGACCTTTGCGGAGATGTCCGTCGAGGAGAAGAACTCCATCAGCCACAGGATCAGGGCGATAAAGGGACTGGTCGAATTCCTGTCAAGATAAAAAAACGATGTCTCACTGGGTGCAGGTCTCTTCCAGGAGCTGGGTGATGTCCTCCTTCATGCCTGCCTTGTCCGCCTGGGCTTCCAGCTCCATGATCCTCTGCTTGTGCTCCCGGAGCTGTTCCAGAACCTCGCTGAAACACACTACCTCGGATTTGGTGACCTGCCGGACCGGTACCCTCTCCAGGGCAAGGTCATCGTGGGAGATATCGTACTTGAGGTTGCAGAACTTCACCACTGCCTCCTCATCTCCGGTGTAGAAACCAAGGGTCCGGTGGGACGATATCTGGTAGACCCTATAGATAGTAATGCTCCTGGGAGCCATGATGCACAGATTTGTGGGTGTATATAATGGGGTTATCGGGGACATCCCGGGGCTGCCCTTAGCAATTATGGTGGTAGATGTACATTTCATACTGCTGGAGCAGTATCATTTTCGGAGTAAATTTGATATTGTGTCGAATATGATTATATATGCTTTTTGATATTGTCCGGATGTAAATGAAAACATTGATACTTTGCGTGGACAGAGACGACGACCTCGGTGAAAAGGCCAAGGTCACCAGTCCGGTCATCGGGAGGAAGAACAACCTCAAGGCCGTCATAGCTCTGGGCGTGGAGGACCCGGAGGATTCAGACGCGAACGTCATGTTCATGGGGCTGAAGCTCTACAAGCACTACAAGGACATGGGAAGGGAGGTGGAGATGGCGACCATCTGCGGTGACAAGATGGTGGGCATTCAGTCGGATGCTAACCTCATCCGGCAGTTCTACGCGGTCATCGAGCAGTTCGCACCGGACACTGTCGTTCTGGTTTCCGACGGCGCGGAGGACGAGGTCATCCTTCCGCTGATCTCCCAGAGAGTGCAGATCGAGCACATAGCACGGGTCGTCGTGAAACAGCAGCAGAACCTCGAATCCACCTATTACATCATCATGTCGGCCTTCAAGAACCCAAAGATCGGAAAGAAGATCATAGTCCCGGTATCGAGCATATTCATCGTGCTTGGCATCCTGATCATCCTCAACTACTGGCAGTGGGCTCTGGGTCTAACGATCACGGGCCTTGCCACGCTCCTGATCGTCAAGGCCCTGAACCTCGAGGAGCAGGTGGCGAGGGTGTTCGATGACACTAGGGACGCTTTACGTACCAGACGCTACCTGCTGTTCGCAGGGGTGTTCCTGACGCTGGTCCTCATGATGACGGGATTCGTGCTGAGCTTCATGGAGGCGCGAAACGAAGAGGGGGTCCTCAATTTCATTTTCAAGTTCCTGGAAACCGTTTGGATATGGATCGTGCTGGGAGCCCTCTCGTACACCATGGGAAGCGCCCTGGACACCTATGTCAGGACCAACAGGTTCATACGGTCAACCTGGGTCATCCTCCTTTCCCTGGGGGCCATCTACTTCATCGCCAACACCGCATTCGAATTCATGGCATTCATACTCTTCGACAGGCAGTTCGATACCCAGGAGAACCTTGTTTTCATGTTCATCGGGGTATTTCTGCTTCTCATCGGAGGCATAGTATACTCATACAACAGAACCAAGACCAGGGGGAGAGGAAGAACGAGCTGGCTTCGATGAAGGGGGTCCGTCATGGAAACTGTATACTGGCTTCCATATTACAACGAGATAACAAGGGACCTCGGGATCGACGTTGGGTCCGACATCATGGCGTCGAACATGCTTTTCGATCTGATCAGGGGGAATAAGCGGATACATCCGAGGCATGAGGTGATCCTCGAACTGGAAAGGACCATCGAGGGCAGGAACGTGTTCGTTCTCGGAGCGGGCCCCGACCTCGAGATGGAGCTCGACATGCTCATCGAGGACAAGAGGTCCTCGGGGAAATGGAAAGGTAGCTCCACGGGAAGCGATACCCTCATTGCGGCAGACGGGGCGACCTCCATCCTGATGGGAAGGTCCCTGTTTCCCCATGTGATAGTCACGGATCTCGACGGAGGGATCGAGGACCAGATCCACTGCCTTTCCAGGGGGTCGATGATGGTCCTCCACGCCCACGGCGACAACATACGGACCCTTCAGAAGGTTCTTCCGAGATTGTTCGGGAGCGTGCTCGGAACGACCCAGACGGACACTGAAGAAGGCGGCGGTCTCGACAATTTCGGGGGATTCACCGACGGTGACAGGGCGGCCTTCCTGGCCCAGCATTTCGGCGCCCGCTCCATCACGCTGCTTGGGTTCAACTTCAACGAGGTGGGCCCCAAGATAGGTGAGGGGGGCATCAGGATGGGATCGTTGGACCCGGAGGAGAACGAGTTCAAGTTCAAGAAGCTGGCCTGGGCGAACCTCCTTCTAGGGCTGATCTCCAACCCAACGGTCCAGCTCTACAGCGGTGAACCTATCTTCAGGCTTTGAGGATTGAGGCTCCTTCCCGCTGATTGGGAGTTCGTATGTGGGGTACTTTGCATCGGTTCCCCTTTTTGCTATGACCAGAACGATGGTTGCCGCCACCATGACGGCAAGGAGGAGGGCGGAGATCCCGATGGACAGGAACGCCGGACCAGTTTCCAGCTTGTCATGAAGCCTCCCCCTTATCCAGTCCACCGAGACAGGTTCCAGAAGCTCTCCGTCATCCGTATAGACCGCTGTCTGGTCCACCATCCTGTTGTTATCACCCTTGGTTATGAAACCGGAATGGGGCCTTTCACCCTTGTTCCTGAAACCCTTTATCATCAGCCCCAGGTCTATCAGAAGGTCCCGGGGTTCGGGGTTCTTCGGCCATTCGTACTCCTCGATCACGATCGAACCGTCGGAATTGTAGATGCCGAGCGAAGGGATATCGAACCCGCCTCCGGTCCTCGAGATGGGATCATAGGTGCTGGAATTGAAATATATGCAGACGACCGCCCGGTGGACTATGAGCGTTGCATCTCGGTCCCCGTTCGGCCTGAAGAACAGCACGTCTCCGTAGGAGCCCGCCTTCCGGTATCTCTCCTCCCTGCCCTCGACGTATGTTCTGACATCGTCCAGGGAACCTACGGATGTCATCCTGACCAGGTCCCCGTCGCTGATGGATGCGCTGTCGTCATTGACCATGGATCCGCTTCGTATCTGGACGATCCGGCTGTTGGCCAGGGTGGAAACGGTTACCACTATGCTACCGGAGAATATCAGGAACATGGCGACGGTCATGATGATGGATACCCTTATCCATGACCTGCGGACCTTCAGACCATCACCCCGCCGTAAAGAGTATTTATCTCGAGGGTGGCCGATCCAAAATGCAATTCTCCCTTTTCCACACACCTCCAGTGCTTTGAAGATACTTCTGATTTTTCCGGGCCCCCAACGGGCAATTCCAAGAAGCTTTATATATGTTGATAGATTAGCCCCCTCACCTGGTGATATCCATGGCAAAGAGCTTGGACCCCGAGATCAGAGCGATCGTCGAGAAGCGCAGACTGGTGAAGCGCATCTGCATGAACTGCTACGCCAGGAACGCTGTCAGGGCCCAGCAGTGCCGGAAATGCGGGTACAAGGGTCTTCGCATGAAGGCCAAGGAATCCAGAGGCGGATAGTCCTTTTACCCTCCTTTTCTGCAAAATGTTTTCATTCAGGTCTTCGGTTACGGTAGAGGATGGCAGGTCTGTACCTAACCTCAAGGGCGGAGATCCTGAGAAAGGTCAATATGGATACCGGCAGGAGGATAGCCCTTGTCGACGCCGATCCCGATTTCGTTCGATGGATGGAGAAACTCCTCCCGTCGGATTCCTGCATCGTCGGGGAACCCGACGAACTTCTGGAATGCTCCTTCTTCGACATAATAATCTACTGGGAGAAGAAGAAGGTCCGGATGGACCGCATAGAAAGGCTCATGGAGCTTCTATCAAACAGAGGGGACCTCTGGATCATCCTTGAGCACGGTTCCGGCGAGGACATCTTGATGGAGAGGTTCTCGGTGAAGAAGGAGAACATCCTGAACCTGACCCCCGAGAGGGACCTGCTGCCGCTCGTGATCAGGTACAGATGATCAGAAATCCATCAGGGTCCTCTGAAGCCTCTTCGCCATGAGCGCCCTGCTTGTCTCCCAGGAAACCCTCGATTGAGGGGGAAGCGAACCGTTCTTCTGAACATAATCGGCAAGATATTCCTGGGTCAGGGGGTCGCTCGGATACCCGCTCCCTACGTCAAGGCCGGCCTCGCTGGAGATCTCCTTCATCCTGGAGTCCCTGACCACCTTTGCCAGTATCGAGGCGGCGCCCACGACCGGGTGGTCCCTGTCGGCCTTGTGGCGGGATAGGATGCCGATCCCTCCGATATCCGCGAACCTCGAGACCTCCGAAAGGACGGCCTCTCCGAACCTGTTCTCGTCCACGTCTGCGGCATCGAGGATCATGCTGCCGATCTCGGTCCTTTTTCCGCCAAGGGAGACCTCGACCTCCCCTTTGATATCCGGGTGGGTGAAGGAGCGCCCGAGAAGCATGGAGAGTATCACCGAGGAGAAGCAAACCACCTCCAGGCGGTTCATGGTCATTACCTTCCGCGATGCATCTATCGCAGCAGCCGGGACCACCATGACACAGTGATAATGGCCGCTTGACAGTTGATCGTAAAGGGCCTCTCTCTGGGGTGGCGAGAGCTCCTTGGAATCCCTCACCCCTTCCTTCCTCAATCCCTCCTGGTCGCCGGATACGATGCCTCCGATGACCAGGGGGCCGAGGACCGGCCCGCGGCCCGCCTCGTCGACACCAAGGAACATGGGACCCTATCGCTGTGGTTGATGATATTTTTTCTGAAGATAGGTTTTCCCCCAAAGTAATAATAATCAATTCACAATCCAAATCCGATGAACTGGAAGGAAAAGCTTGCAGGAGCGCTCCGGAAGCGGACCCTCCTGTGCGTCGGTCTGGACACCGACATGGACAGGTTCCCGTCGGAGATGAGGGGCGGCGAACTTCCCCAGTTCGAGAGGAACAGGGAGATCGTCGACGCCACTGCGGACCTTGCCGCGGCCTACAAGCTGAATCAGGCCTTCTACGAGGTTCAGGGGGCCGACGGTGTTAGGGCAATGGAGAGGACGGTGGCCTACATCCATGATAAGGATCCCGGCATCCTTGTCATCCTTGATGCGAAGAAGGGGGACATCGGGAACACGTCCGAAGCTTACGCGAAGGCTGCCTTCGAGACCCTGCAAGCGGATTCCATCACCGTTAACGGGTACATGGGCAAGGACGCCGTTAGCCCGTTCTCCGAATACCCGGACAGGCTGGTCTTCGTCCTTTGCAGAACATCGAACTGTGCGGCCGGGGAGGTCCAGAACACTCCATCCCCAACGGAGCCGCTCTTTCTGAAGATGGCGGAAATGATATCGGGATGGAACGACAATGGCAACCTCGGAATGGTCGTGGGGGCGACCTATCCCGAAGAGCTCGAAATGGTCAGGAAAAGGGTCGGGTACGATATGCCCGTACTCGTCCCGGGGGTGGGCGCCCAGGGCGGGGATCTCGAGAAGGTCCTGGAATACGGTACTGACGAGAAAGGATGGGGGGTGCTGATCAACGTATCCAGGGGGATCATGTTCTCCTTCCTCAAGAAGGGGGGGGAGTACTCGGCAGCGGCAAGATCGGCCGCACTTGAATATCATGATGGAATCAACAGGGTCATGAAGGACCTGGGGAGATGGTAAGATGGGAGAAGGAAGATCACAGGCGACTGAAGGGATCGAACTGGTAGTGAGGAAGAGCCCGATATCCGGTTCAGGGATAGCCAGGGTGCACATTTCCATTATCGACCTTCCCGAGTTCACAGAAGGCAAGGTCGCCCTTTTCGAGAAGGGGGCCCACAAGAAGGTCCTTCGCCTCGTCGGGGACAACCTGATGACCAAGGGCAGGGTGTCCTTAAGAAAGAAGGACATGGAATCCCTCAGGGTGAGGGAAGGGGACAAGGTAATGCTCTCACCTGTCGTCAATATCGGAGATCGCATCAAGGACAGGCTGAAGATCTTCAGGACCCGGGATGATCAGGCATGAAGGACCTAATCGGCAAGACCGCAAAGAAACTGGACATCCCACCGGTCCTGGAGGTCATCAAGGAGAGGATGGTGGAGAATCGCTTCAATATCGATGAGTACGACGTGAAGACGGGGACCATCGAGGGAAGAAGGAACAATCTCGACAAGGTTATCCTCGGCCTCAACAGGAAGCTCAAGGTGTCCGTCGGCAAGCAGAAGGAAGAGCTTTCGGTCGAGCTTACCTGGGGATTCCTTGCAAGGAACTGCACGATAACCGGCTTCGAGTTCTTCATAATTGCCATGGCGATCCTCAGGAACTTCCAGATCAGGGGCTTCATCATAGCGCTGCTGATCGGCGGGGTCGGAGCCCTTGTGAACCTTGGTCTGTTCTTCCTGCTCAGGTACCGGATGACCACCGTGATGAGAAGGGACCTTGACGATCTGGAAACTGCCCTGGAAGAGGGGAAGAGAAAAGGAAGGATGGGCATATTCTAGGCCACTTCCATCCCGGAAGAGGGTTTGGACTGCTTCTTCTTGCCCTTGATATTGACAGGGGGCATGGGCATCGGAGGGGGGAGCTGTACCTCTCTTGACAGGAGGACCGCTACAGGCATGCATGTCTTCATTATCGCACCGTGGATCTCCTGGGCTGCCTTGTCGGGCATGTTCCCGGTCTCGGACCACTGCTCGCTGAGCTCCCTGGCCCCCTCGGTGTATGTGATCCTTCCCTCGACGCTAACGGTCCCGAGGCCGCTGTACGTGGCTATGAACCTGAAGTCGACCCTTGCCTCATCGTTGTCCGTGAGGTAGATCTGGGATACGTTCGAGTTGACATCTATCCTGATGTTCATCTTGGGGCTCATGACCCCGATCCTTTTGGCCTCAACTAAAGTGAGCTCTGTTCTCTTAACGGTCATGTATCTACCTCATACTAGCGGGACCTGCAGAGATAATGACCTTCTGTTATTTCTCCTTTATTCGTTGGCTGATGCGGAAGTTCCCCCGGTGGCACAGATATCCCGAACCGGACAGTTCCCGCATCTGGGGCTCGATCTGCAGTTCTCCTTGGCCAGGATGACGAACAATGCGTGGAAGCGGTTGTAGAGGAGAGCGTCTCCTCGGACCTTTTCCATGACGAGGGACCTCATGGCAGCGTATCTGGCGAGGTTGCCGTTACTTCGGTCGTTGAAAAGAGCAGGGTCCATCCGGGAGAGGACCCTCCTCGTGTAAGCATCGACAACGAAAACGGGCTTTGACGCTGCGTAGCAGAGGATGGAATCAGCGGTCTCCTCCCCTATGCCCTTCAGCGAGAGGAGAGCGCTCCTTGCCCTCTCCGTGCCCCAATTTGACAGGGAGGCGATGTTCCCATCCAGCTCGTTCACGATGAAACTGGCGAGGACCTTCAGGTATGCTGCCTTCTGGTTCCTGTATCCCGTCGGGTGGACGAGTTCGGCTATCAGGTCCGCTGGTGCCTTATTGATCTTCATGGGGTCGAGCATGCCGCTTCCTTTTAGGTTGTCTATTGCCTTTTCAACGCTGCTCCAGGCCGTGTTCTGGGTGAGGACCGCCCCCACCGCGACCTCGAAAGGGGTCTCGCCGGGCCACCAGCGGGGCTCCCCGAAATGCAGGTTAAGTCTGGTGTGGACCATCATGAACCATGAGGTGGAGAAGCTCTGCATCGGACGGGAAAGAGGTTACAAAGATATAATTGCACCCAGGCCATTCCAAACTCATGAGCCGTCCGGCGGCGCACCAGAGAACGGGTCGCATGGACCCGAACTGGAGATATCTGATTCTCGACGGGTACGTCGACGAGCCTGCCACGCTTGGGGTCCCCCCCTACGTTTCTCCCCAGGTCAGGGCCCTTGCAGGGGGTCTCGTGACCGGGGGGGCGGACCCGGACGAGGTCGGATATCTGACAGTGGATCAGTGGAGGGAGCTGAGGGGTGCCGGGCAGAATCTGGGTAGGATGAGGGGATTGGAGGCACTTTTCATCATCAAGGGCTGCATAGTCCCCGGGAGATACCTCAGGGGAACTCCCATTTCCGATCGGGAGGCCGGGGAGGCCTCCAGAGAGGTCAAGGGGGCAGCCGCGATCGGGCTCGGGTCAGCCGCCGCCTCTCTGGCCGGTAACGGTATCGAGGTCGCTGCCGGCGACCCCGGCGTCATCGGGGAATCCTTCGTTTCCTCCGGGACCCTTGATGAGAGGGACAGGACCATGGAGGAATGGGACGAGCATCTGATCGCAGGGGCCTTCGTCACCTGGATGCACCCGGACCATCCGTCCCCCCTGATCGCCGAGATCGAGACCTCCAGGGGGTGCCCGAGATACGTTTCAGGGGGGTGCTCCTTCTGCTCGGAGCCGGGAAAGGGGCCTGTCCAGTTCAGGGAGCCGGAGAAGGTTTCGGAAGAGGTCCGGGCCCTTGCCGGGTTCGGCATGGAGAACATCAGGATAGGGGGGCAGTCGGACCTGCTGACATACCTTTCCCCGGAAGTTGGGAAGACCGATGTCCCGGCTCCCGATCCCGGAGCGCTCGATGATCTACTATCAGGGGCGATGAGAGAGCTTCACTCCGGAAAAGGAGTCCAGAGGGGGGCGAACAAAGGAAGAAGGGTCGGGATCGATACCGGTATCGTTCATACGGATAATGCCAACGCTGCTGTCATCAGCACCCATCCCGATCTTTCCATGGAAGCTCTGAAGAAGATAGTCGAGAACACCACCCCCGGTACAGTCCTCGCCCTGGGGCTCGAATCCTCGGACCCGGAGGTCAGGAGGATGAACAACCTCAACTCGGGTCCGGAGGAGACGCTCGATGCGGTCAGGATGATGAACGAGGTCGGAGGTGGGCGGGGGGAGAACGGGCTCCCCCGGTTATTGCCGGGGATCAATTTCCTTGGGGGGCTCCCCGGTCAGGTACCGGAAAGCTTCCAGTGTGATCTGGAACTTCTGAAGAGGGTCCTCGATGAGGGCCTGATGGTCCGGAGGACCAACATCAGGGGGGCGCTTTACCCGGACGAGAAGCACCGCATGTCCGACGCCACGCTGGAGGTGTACATCCGGCAGCTGCTCGAGTCGCATCGGCTCCCCGAGGTCACGGTGGCGTGGCAGGGAGGAGAGCCAACGCTCATGGGGCTCGATTTCTTCCGCAA
>JBLIRI010000072.1:0-11647 GCA_049472235.1 Thermoplasmatota archaeon
CTCGGCTCGGGCTTTAGGATGATCCTATGGGCCAGCGACGGCATCGCAACGGCCTTCACATCATCCGGGGTAATGAAATCCCTGCCCTGGAGCACGGCCCTCGCCCTTGCGAGCTTGAAGAGAGCCAGCGAACCCCTGGGAGATGAGCCCACAACGACCCTGGGATCTTCCCTGGTCCTGTAGACGATCTCGACGATATAGGTGAGCAGAGCGGGGTCCATATGGACCTTCTCGACCACCTGCTGCATCGCTATGATCTTCTCCGGGGATGTGATCACGTTGATGTCCACCTGGTCCTTTCCTCTCCTCATCCTGCGGATAAGGATCTCCCTCTCGTCTTCCCTGGAGGGATATCCCATGGACATCTTCTGCATGAACCTGTCAACCTGAGCCTCGGGAAGGGGATATGTTCCCTCCTGCTCGATGGGGTTCTGCGTTGCCATGACAAGGAAAGGCTTTGGCAACCTGTGTGTCACACCCTCGATGGACACCTGCCTCTCCTGCATGGCCTCGAGCATAGCAGCCTGCGTTTTCGGCGGTGCCCTGTTTATCTCGTCAGCCAGGATGATATTGGCGAATATCGGACCTGGTCTGAACTTGAACTCGTTGTCCTTCTCGTCGAAGATATATGTCCCGGTGATATCCGTTGGCAGCAGGTCAGGTGTGAACTGAATACGCCTGTACTTGCATCCAAGGGCGGAAGCGAACGTCATGACCATGAGGGACTTCGCAGTGCCCGGGAAATCCTCGAACAGGATGTGTCCATCGGCCAGGATCGAAAGTAGAACGTGCTCGAGTACGTTCCTTTTTCCGATAATGGCCTTTTCAACCTCCGCGATAAGCGCGGTCGAGGTCGCAGACACACCCTTAATAGCTCTCTGGACCTCGGGTGAGGTCGTTGTCTTTCTCGCAGGTCCTGCCGGCGCAGCGGGAGCTGCTCCCGGGGTGGGAGGCAGCGGACCGCCAGGTGCCTTGGGGGGCGCCTGGGGCGCTACGGGCGGCCTGGCCTGTGGTGCTGGTTGGGTTCCATCCGGTGTCATTTCTCATCACCTATTTTCTTTGATTCCATCCATTAAATGTTCTGGATCTTCTTGATCTTCTCCATCATACGCTGCAGTTCTTGAGCAGTGTATGTACGTTCAACGTTCTGAAACAGCTCTATCAGTTCCGGGTCCCTTATTGAGCTCATGATCGTCGATTCATTGACAGACGCGAACTCCTCGGGACTCAAACCTCTGGATAATCTCACCTTCTCTCTCAGAGCCAGCCTGAGCTTGGTGGTCTGGAGCCTGTTGTCCAGCGGCACCGCTTTCCTTGGTACCAGAAGGCTGATATCGAAATTGTGAGCCCAGTTCTCCTTGTCCTTCACCAAGAGAGCGGCGAAGATCATGAGGAAACCGATAGAGAATATGATGGGATATGCATAGTACGGGGACGAGGTCAGGAAGCCCGTTACCTCCATTGTCTTGTAGATGGGTTTCAGGAGGTGATTGGGCTGCGTGTGTCTGCTCTCGTCGATGAGGATCAGGTTGGTCTTGCCTTCCTTGGCCGGGCTTAGATGGTGGATCATGTCCAGGAGGAACTGCTGGTTGTCGTAGTCCAGCTTGGGTTCCCCGATCATATCCTCGGTGAGCCACGGGAACTTCTCCACATCGCTCTCGGACCAGTAGTCAGGTGAATTGTCAGCAAGGTTATTGCGGTCCTCGATATCCTTGGGGTCGACATCTCCCGTCTCCCTCAGGATCTCCCTGTCCTCGTCGATGAGGCCGTCGCCGTCATCGTCCTCCCCGTTCCCCTCGGGGTCCCAGGGAAGGTTGACGTCGTATCTGATGTGGTTGAGGGAATAGAGGTCGTTCATGAACAGAGAAGGGTCGGATATGAATACGATGGACCCGAGCTCGGTAATGAGCTTGTCCGCATCCGGATTGAGCTCCCTGACCCTGTAGGTCTTGGGCTTTCCGTCGGCATCCTTGATGGTCTCCATCGATTCTCCGGTCTTGATATCCACCGCGCCCGTCCCATCGTCCGCGACCGGTATCTCTATGCAGAACTGGATCTCGTTGCCGATGGATGAGACCTCGTCTGCGTTCTTCCCCCCGAGGTCCCCGGAAGTCGGGATGGAGAGGATCCCGTTATTGTCCATATCTATGAATGATTTGGCCGATCCGGCAGCCCATATCCATGGGTTCACGGAGGATGATATTCCGGTAGGCTTGTAGGTGATCAGCTCGTAGGTCTGGAGGTCCTCGTCGATGATCCCGTCCTCGTCATCATCCATGCCGTTCAACCATTCGATATCCACATTGCGGTGCCCCCTGGCGCCGTTGTGCGGGTTCCAGAGATTGTCTGCGTCACCCCTGGGGGTGAAAACGACATCATCATCAATGGGGTCCTCATCGAAGCCCTCGTTCTCCTCGTCAACGACACCGTCGTTGTCATCGTCGCGAAGGTTCTTCTGAAGGTCCGCGTTATCCCTGTCATCGTCGAAGTTCCTGGAGCTTCCGGTGCTGTCATCCTCGTCGATCTTGCCGTCCGCATCCTGGTCGTCGTCCCAGACGCCGTCGCCGAAGGGAGTATCCTTCTGCCAGACCCTCACACCGTCAACATCGTAGATATCCGACCCCATATGGGCCTGGACGAGGGTATAGTTGACGTTCGTATCGAACCTCTCGTCATAGAACTGGCCGCCGAAGAAGGTGACGCCGTAGTCCTTGGCGATCTGGTTCGCATATCCGAAATCATCGGCGATTATCGCATGACCGCCCCGGGCCAGGAAGCTTCGAAGGGCTCTGATCTCTTCCTGTGTGTACGACCTTTCGACGCCAACTGCGATATAGACCGTGGTCTCCGGGTCGATCAGGTCGCCGAGGAGAAGGGCCGGGGTCGAAACCAGGGACCTCACCTCGTAATCGTATGTTCCGTCATTGTTGCCCTGCCCGTTGTAATAGATGGACCCGGGGATGTGACAGTTGTAGTTCTCCACATCATCTATGAAATTGCTGATATCCCAGTAGTCGCTCTCATAAGCAGAGTACTTCGGATTGTCCTCGGTTATACCCATGACATCGAAGGCCAATGAGAACAGCGGGACGATCAGGAAGATTATCCCCATGACTACGGCTACGGCGATGGCGATGGCTTCGTTCCATTTCATCCGGTCTATGCCCCCTTCTCGTCACTTACTACTATGTCGGTCTCGATATATTCCTCGTCCGCAAGCTCCATCTGCCTGAGGGCGGCCTCCTCATCGAGTATGATGTTGTCCAGAGACTTCTCCACTCCCCTGAGGCAGTCGATGGCCCTGTCCTTGTGTCCAGCGCCGATCACGTGCTTGGAATACCTTGCTTCCTCGAGGATATCAAGGAACTGGTCAAGGCTTCTCTCGTCGATGGGCAGCGCGGCCCTGACAGCATCCTCGAACTCCCTGAAGGTGTCCGCGTCGCGCCTCATGAAACCGTACCTTCTCAGGTGGGCCCCCATCTTCTGGTATGCCTTGAAGATGACGGCGGAGTACGGGTTCCCGGTCTCCAGCTGGTCCGCGGCCTTCTTGATGATCTTCTTGAGGGCCCTGAGCCTTCTCCTCCTCTCAATGTAGCGGTAGAAGAAGAACAGGACCACTAGAGAGATCAGGAAGAGAACGAAGAGGAACAGGAAGAGCAATGCCCAAGGGACCTGCTCTTCGGGAGGTATCCTTTCTCTATGATATGTGCAGAACCTGGTCTTGATACTGCTGGTGAAGCCTTTCTTGCCAATGAAGTTCACCTGGATGGTGAGGTTCGACTGTTCCTGCTCTGCAGGAATGGAGAACGGATTCCCCGTCGCAGTATCCGTGAACCTGGAGGTGAAGTTGAAGTGCACCCTGCCGCGGATATCGGTAAGGGCCCTTGTGGTATTGGTATAGGGGCCCATGGTGATGTTCAGCCATACGACGCCATAGGTGACGGGGTCTCCGGAGGTCACCTCGGTGGAGCCCTCGAGGACCTGGTAGGTGAACACCCACTCCTCGGGGTGGTCCTCGTACAGGTCGATCCTTCCGTCCTGGGGGTCCGACCTGTCAACAGGTCCGATATAGACCTCCTTAACCCTTGTCGAGGACCAGATCTCGGCCATCGTCCTGTTGCTGGAAGGCTGATAGAGCGGAACGCCCTCGGCGCTTATCTCCGGTTCAAAGTCAACGATGACCTCGACGCTTCCCACCGTAAGCTTCGATGGGACGTTCTGGGTCTTGATCTCGAAGTATCCGTTGAACTCCGGAAGGTTTGGGTCGCTCCTGGTCCTGGTGGCGCCCATCTTGAATACCTCTTCTCCCTGTTTCAGATAGGCCGTCACTGTCTGACCTGCGACGCCGCGGGTCTGATCGTACTTCCCGCGGTAGGATTCCAGGAGCTTTCCCGTTATCCTGGCCTCCCCGTTTCGGACCAGATAGGTCGGAACGGTCTCCAGCACAACGGATGTCTCCGAGGTTATGATGAGCTTGTCTGGTGTCGATATGATGGGCATGTATGCATCGTTGGGGAGGTACCTGACACCGCCGATCCCGTAGGGGAACTCCTCGGAGCCAGTGAACCTTGCCACGACCCATACCGACCCGACGTTCATCCTTTCCTCGACCGTATACTCCGTGAATGTATACTTGCCAATGGAGTTGGTGGTTGCCGTTCCGATGAATGTCCCCAGACCGCCCGCGGCAGAAAGGGAGTTGTAGTTCCCGTCCCACCTGTCCAGCCTGTAGAGGTTCACGGTCCGGTTCCCGATCCCCACCTGCCTGTCGTCGAGGAGGGAGCCCGTTATCCTTACATCCTTTCCCTTGACGGCTATGGATGCGTTGACCGAGAGCGATGTGAAGGAAACGATTGAGAACGGCTGTCCGTCGTTGTCGACATAGGTTGAGGTATCATAGTAATTCGTATAGTAATCAGAGGAGAACGATGCCCTCAGCGGGACCGGTCCTAGCGCATCGTTCGCAAAGATCGGTATGTCCACCTCGAAGTTCCCGTTGGCGTCGGTCACGAGCTCGATGTATTTCTGCCAGCCCTTACCGAAACCCCAGTAGAAGTTGATCTGCTGGTTGGGGACGCCGACCTTGATCGCCCCGGATGATTGTGAAAGGTCCTTCAACTTGCCCCTGACGCGGGCCACGTTCCAGTCGTATACCTTCCCGTTGGCATCCCGGAATTCCTTTCGGGTAATGAAGGTCTTGAGCGGATTCCCATACTGGTCCTGCTCGGTCTCGTCATCGATCCCGTTCTTGTTCTGATCGATCCAAATAGTCAGCTCTGTACGCGCGCGGACCATGAACTGGGTCGAGTTCTGAGAGTTGCTATAGTACATCAAAGGATCATGGTACCTACTCTCGTCGAAGTTCGTTTCAACCATCACCATTACAGGACCAAGAGGCTGGCTTCCTGCCGGAAGGTCGTACTCTATCGAGAAGGTCCCGTTGTCATCGATGATGAACTGACCCGTCCAGAGCTTCGCGAAGGGCTGTATGGGGTCTCCCCACATCACGTTGAACCTGTACTGGTTCCCGTATTCCACTCCGTTGATCGAGAGCTTTGGACCCTCGTGGACGAAATCCCTTTCGAAGTAGAGCTTGTCCACGATCGATCCGTTGATCCAGATCGTTGAACCCCTGTATACCCAGGTCACACCGTAGTTGGGATCGACATTGTCGAAGATGACCTTGGTGGGCCTCCTGACGTGAATGGTCGCGGTGGCGTTGGAGGGGTCGAAATAATAGTTATTGGTTATATTGAAACCAGGGCTGAACTCCACGGTGACAAGATGTGGTCCCGCGGTCGCAGTGTCCGGCACCCTGTAGGTGAACTCGTACTCGGAGAAGAAACCGGACTGCGACGGAAGGGCCGTCGTCTCCGCCACAGGCTGGCCGTCCCAGAACAGCCTCATTGTCTTGGGGCCCATGGTGGTGAACTCATAGGAAGTGTCCTCTATCGTCCCCCTGACCGTGAACGTGTCCCCGACATCGATGAGGTCGGACCCGATTATCTCCACGGTGGTCTTCGTCTTGTGCCATATCTCGACGAAGAGCCTCTTTTCGTATCCCTTCCTGGCAATGAAGGCATTGGGGTCCTCATCGATCTGGCCGTCGCCGTCGGTGTCGATCGGGTTTCCCTGGGAATCGAAGTCGAATATATCCTCATCAACACCTTCTGGCCATCCGTATTTCGGGATGCCCGGAGCTCCGTCGTCGACAACGCCGTCGTTATCATCGTCGACCCCGTTTCCCTGAAGAACGGGGGCATCGCCGTCATCGTCCTCTCCGATCTTCTTGTCCCAGAGAGTGTTGTAGACCGCCTGCGTAAGGTTGTAGAATTTCGCCCCGTTGATGGTCCATACACCCTTGTAGTATAAACGCAACTCGATAGGGTTGGCCGAGATTGAAGTGACATTGGCGAAAAGCTTCACTGGATTTGTTTCATTGCCGAGGAACTTCGAGGGCATGGAGAACTTACCCGCCGTCATGTTCTCCTCCTGATTGTCCCATTCGGTCATCAGGTCGGCCTCGAAATAAACTTCCGTTCCCTCTGCCCACTGAAGATAGACGTATTCTTTCGTTACGGGCAGGTCACCCGAATTCCTCTCACCATCGGAATTGTTATCCTCCAGAAGCAGTCCCTCGAGCTCTATCTCGTCACCGAAATAGACTTTTTTAGGTGCCTTCTGGATGTATATCAATGTAGAAGTATTGGTGGCTCCCCTTGACGGGTCCTTGGCCTCTTCCTCGTTTTGCGGCCACGACATCCCAAAATCCTCGGGACCGCCGGGAAGGGGCTCGTTCCTGAACAAGGGAAGAACGGGTTCCGGTCCAAAATAAGCTTCCTCGTCTACCGTCGCCTCGAGATCATCGATGAGTCCCTGGATGGGCCCCTCATCTGCATTGAGGATCCCATTTTCATCCAAAGAAACAGTCTCATCCATACTCCCAGAGGTTGTTTCTGCTGCGCCGAATAATGATGTGGCTATCATTGCCAACAAAACGAGCATCACCAGGCTCTTTTTCATGTTATACCTCCACGAATCCAGCAGTCACGGTAGATTGCTGAGATAGGATGGCCCCATTAGGGAATGGGCGGGATTGAAGCCCCTAACACCGGATACGTATTTTAAGCTTTGTATCTTTGGCTGGCGTTAGAGAACATCTGGCCGTACCATTTTTTCCGTCCTTTGCCCAGATCGCCTCCAACATACTGGATGGTAACTGTTCCGTCCCATTAACGTGGGTTTTTATAAATATAATTTACTCATGTGAACCTTTGGCCAGACCAGGGCTTATATGGGAAACCAACAGAAAAATGAACTTCCATTACAGCATCACAACAGTGCTGGATGTCTGAAGATCATGAAGGAGATATTCATGTGAACGGATTTCCGGTCATGGAAGGATGCCTCGGCAGTCCCATCTGCTTCAAAATAGTGGGGCCGATATCGGCTATGGTGCCCTCACCGTTCCTGAGCTCCATGTTCTTCTTCACATTCCTGCCGGCATATATAAGGTGAACAGGATTGGTGGTATGAGCAGTAAATGGCATGTCCTTCTCATAGTTCCACATGTATTCCGCGTTCCCGTGATCGGCGGTAATGATCAAATGGTATCCGTTCTTGATAGCCCTGGGGACGACCCTGCCAAGACAGGTGTCCACGGTTTCCACGGCCTTTACGGCAGCCTCCATTACACCGGTGTGGCCGACCATGTCGGTATTGGCGAAGTTCAAGATCCCAAGGTCAAAACTGCCGCTGTCCAGCTCACCTTCGATCCTGTCGGTGACCTCGAATGCGGACATCTCGGGCTGGAGATCGTAGGTCTTTACCTTGGGGGAGGGGACGAGGATCCTGTTCTCTCCCGGAAAGGTTTCCTCCCTGCCGCCGCTGAAGAAGAACGTCACATGTGCGTATTTTTCAGTTTCCGCGATCCTCAACTGCCTGAGCCCGGAGGAGGATATCAGCTCCCCGACCGTGTCGGTCACCTTCTTCTCAGTGAATGCCACATGCGTGTAGACCGCATCGTCATAATCGGTCATGGCTACGAAGTATGGCTTGACGACCTTGTCCCTGACGAATCCGTCGAAGAACGGGTAGATGAAGGCCTTCATGATCTGCCTTGCCCGATCTGGGCGGAAGTTGAAGAATATCAAGGTGTCCCGTTCACCGATCAGGCCGACTGGATCCCCCTTCTCGTCAGTGATCTGCACCGGTCTGATGAACTCGTCGGTCTCTCCACTTTCATATGAATCGGAGACCGCTTTCGCAGGGTCCTGATGTCTCCTGTCCATCGGGACAACGTAATAACGGTAGGCTTGCTGGGTCCTTTCCCACCTTCTGTCCCTGTCCATGGCATAGAACCGGCCCATTATTGTGGCGATCCTCATCCGCCCTTTCCTGTCGTTTCTGGAGATCCATTCTTGAAGCTCACTGATATCCGACAGGCTCGAATCCGGCGGGACGTCCCTTCCATCGGTTATGGCATGGATGCGGACCCTCTCAATATCCATGTACTGGGCCATTCTCAATAGTCCGTATAGATGGGAAATGTGGCTATGGACGCCTCCGTACGAGGTCAGACCCATCAGATGGAGGGTGCCGCCCCGTTTCTTCGCCCGCTCCATTCCCTTTCGAAGCTCCTCATTATCATTTATCGAGCCGTTCTCGACGGCCTTGTTGATCTTGACAAGGGGTTGGTAGTTTATCCTTCCTGATCCCAGCGTAAGATGCCCGACCTCGCTGTTTCCCATCTGGCCTTCCGGCAGTCCGACATACTCCCCGGATGCCTCGATGAGTCTATTGGGATAATCCTCGAGAAGGGAATCGAAGTTCGGGGTCCGCGCCTGCTTTATGGCGTTGAACTTCACCTCCTCGCTGTAGCCCCATCCGTCGAGCACGACCAGAAGCATCTTTCTGGAGTTCGGGAAATCGTTCATGAACTTGTACCTCTAATGGTAACCCGATGAACATGAAGCAAAATATCCTTTTGGTGCTTTACCAGCATATTTGCATCAAACAAGCAGGAAGAACATCGGTACTGCAACGAGGACCCCTACCAGTATCGTTACGAAGTTGACCATATTGTTCGAGATAAGACCCTTTGTCTGAAGTGTCGCCCCGAGATAGCTGTCGAACTGGCATCCGAGCCATCCTATTCCAACGGTCAGCAGGATGATCATGATGCTCGCTTCAAGTCCATGGGGGCCAAGGGTGGTGAACTTGTCGGTTATGAAAAAGTAGCCTCCGATACCTATCAAGAGAGCTCCGAGGAACGCCGCTACGTTCCCAAGAAGGGATACCCCGCCGTCGACCCCAGGCTCCACCACCCTGCGGGGATCGGTTATCATCCTTGGCTTCTTGGCTATGATGCCGATCTCGCTTGCGAATGTGTCAGAGGTCGCTATGGCAATGGCGACCATGAACAGAAAACCGGCAAGCCCCGCGGAGAGTTCATCGAGAAGACCTGAAGTGAATACTATCACAAATGGTATGGCACCATTCGCCATAACGTTCCTGACACCCCGCTCTCCGACGATCCCCTCCGAATAACCGTTGCGGTTCTTGAAGGAGTACCTCCACATGGTCACAGCGTAGGATACGATCAGGAACAGCAGTAAAAGAAGGAACCAGAAGAAGTCCGAGTACACGATAATGACGAAACCCAGGGCTGAAGCCAGGATGCTGGCCTTTAGGTCGAACACCTTCTTGAAATAGGCAAATATGCCAAGGAGAATGCATAGCGATAGACCGAGAGCGAAGGTGATCCACCCTGGTTGCGGTATCAATGATGTCAGTGGATCGGACATCTGCCCCTCCAAAACCGACCCTTTATTAATTGTTTTCTACCGAACCATGGAGGTGCTGGATAACGCTGACAGGGATTAATTAATACTCACCAATCGATACGGTACATGTGAGCGATGAGGATGAAACCTTCGGATTCCAGAAAGAGCTGGAGAAGGCCAAGACCCTGACGCTCACCGAGACCAGGAATTTCGATGTTCCGGAGGTCACTGACTGGATAGAACCCACCCTGAATGCAAAGACATACAACCTCGACGAGGTGACCAACACCATCAAAATGGAGGGGATACGATCTCAAGGAACCGCCCAAGCCTGCAAAGGATGCCGAGAAGAAGGCACTGGAAAAGGCTGACCCGACGGCGGACTACAAGAGGAACAGAAATGCCTACGGCATAATGTGCCCGGTATGCAAGGACACCAAAAAATGCATCGAATGCAGGGGGCGCGGTAGGGTCAAGCTCATTTTCAAATGCAAAGCATGCATGGGCACGGGGGTGTGTCAGGAATGTGACAAGGAGATCGAGGTCCACTGTCCTCAATGCAATGAACCCGTGAGCAAATTCGCAAGCACATGCACGAAATGCGGACTGCTGATGACCTGCTCCGTATGCGGATCAGCCCTTCCGGCAATGGCAACGAAATGCCTCATGTGCCATGCAGAGTTCAAGTGCAGGAACTGCAAGAAACCGTATCCGAGGCAGTACACCTGGAGATGTCCGCACTGTTCTCACTGGAACGAGTGAAGGGTCCTTCTTCGACATCGATCCGGTCACGACGGTGATATAAAGGTTCAAATAACAGGTTCCCATCTGGGGGTTCAGGTGTTTTCAGATGGCCATGCCCCAGAACCTCCTTGAAAGAAGCATCGAGAAGCAGGTTTCCATCAAGCTCAAGGATGGAAGGATCATGGAAGGAAAGCTCGTCGGCTACGACGAGTACATGAACATGGTGCTCGAGGGGACCGAGGAGGAGAACAACAGCGAGAGAAGGAGACTGGGCACCGTTATCCTCCGGGGGAACAACGTCGTCTCGATAACCCCGAAGATCTGAGCTATAATTCAGAATCCAAGAGGAGGGGTAGTTCCCACCACGGGTGTGATCTCCGCTTCGAGGCATCTTCTTATCAGGAACATGAGGTCCTCCATAGATTCGTCTAATGAGAAACCTAGAAGAGAGTCGTTCGTGCCCCCCTGTATGCAGCAGTGGTCCGGGAAATGGGAGATGACCTCGTTTTCGAAGCGGTTCCTGATCCCGTAGAAGGTGTTCCCCGCGATCCCGCGGTTGATGAAGGTCCTGCCTGTTTCCTTTGCCAGCCAGTATGGGTACTGGTGGGGGCTGTCGACATCGATCTCTATCGGGACCCCGTTCCTTGTTTCGTCGCGGACGGGGAACCCCTGGGTATGGGAATCCCCTATGCAGACGACCACATCGAATTTGGGGGCGTCCCTGAAGTACAATTCATAGAATGCCCTTGCCACTCTTCGGTGGCCGTCGATGTTGAGATGGGCGTTGTCCCCGATGGCGTATCGGGGGTCGAGGAGGTCACGCCTCTCGGGGGAGGCTAATGCCTTGGAGATATCGACACAGGGGACCATGAGTCTCATGCAGTTCTCACGGATCCTTTCATTAAGGGAGTTGATGAATGCTGCGGTGCGGTCCCTGAAGGTCTCGGCAGTAACAATTCTGCGGGCCCCAGTATTTATCTCCACCATCGTATCTGTGATGACTGGAGGAACGATTAATGTTTCCCCTCTGGGTGTATTAATATTCAATGGGCATGCCAGAATATAATTTCAAGCGATAGGTTAGGTGCCCCGGCCGGGACCTTTGAGTTGTCATAAAA